>JACZRO010000089.1 GCA_022574675.1 Chloroflexota bacterium | reverse complement strand
GTGACGACGGCGTTGACGGCCGGGTTCACGCGCTTGATCTGGTCCAGATGCGCCTGCATTAACTCGACCGCTGAAACCTCCCTGTCGCGAACCATGCGCGCCTGCTCGACCGCCGGGATGAAACAGATGTCACTATCGGGCATTTGGAACACAATCCTTTGACGGGTTGGGATTTAGCATGACGGGGGCGGGCATAGACGTGCGCCACCGGTGCGTGAGATTGATTGAAGCCGCGGCAAAGTTACCATTTCACCTTCCAGCCGGGATGGGTTTCTGCCATGTGACTTCTCCGTCACTCTCCGGGCAGTCGCCAATTAACTGATCGCTGAGATGTCAGTCGCCGGGGCCGGATTCAGCGGTGGATTCGACCATGGCCGTTGTTGGAGCGGTTACGCCGGGGTTGAACACGCCACGCGATGGCCGGATGGGACGCCTGGCAAAAAGGATCAACCCTGATCCCATAAAGGCCGTCACTGCCGTAAAGAGAAAGGCCCACTGGTAGGTGCCCTGCATGTCGAACGTCAGGCCCACCAGCACCGGCGTGGCCGTCATGCCGATGATCATCGGCACGCTCGATATCCCGAGGATTGAACCAAAGTACCGGCTGCCAAAATAGTCGCCGCGAAGAGCATGGAGTATCGGCGTCCTGGTGCCGAATCCGATGCCCCACAGCACGGCGAACAGCACCGCTCCGGAGTAACTGGTGGCGTAGGCCAGCACCACCATTGCGATGGCCTGTACGAATATGCTGACGGACAGCATGATCCGCTTGTCCAAATGGTCCCCGACGAACCCTCCACCCAGTTGAGCGAAAAACGAGATTCCAACGAAGATCGGGATGACGCCAGCCGCCCTGACATCCGATATGCCGACATCGGTCAGCGCCAGGAACAGGTGCGCGGAGACGGCGGCCGTGGACAGATTCGATAGCAAGTGCGTGATCGCGATCACCCAGAACGCCCGTGCGTGCAGCGCCTCCCGGAGAGTGAACGACCCGTCGTCAACGGCGACCCTTAGCTCGCCGGAGTCATCGACGGTTGCGGTGTTGGGCAGAACGCCGCGCCGGGACATGGCCCAGAAGAAACCGGGGGCGGCGACGATGCCGGCGATGCCGATCGAGATCATGGTCGCCTCAAACCCGTGATGTTTGATGCCCCAGGAGATGGCCGGGACCATGAACCCGCCGATGCTGCTCCCCGCCAGCACGATCGCGATGCCGGTCGCCCGGCGTGTCGGCAACCACTTCGCCACGGCCGCCGTAGCGGGCACAAACCCGCCCGCAGAAAACCCCAGCGACAGGATGAAATAGGCGACGTAGTAGATGAGCGGGCTGTCGCCCATCTGCGACAGCATGATGAACCCGAGACCCCCGATGATCAGGCCGACGAGCATCATCCACGCCGGCCCGATGCGGTCCGCCAGGAAGCCCTCAACCGGACCCAGCATGGCGCCGCCGAAACGGCCAAATGTCCCGACGCCCGTGACGAGGGTGCGGCTCCAGCCGGTCTGGGCCTCCACGGCGGCGAAGATGACGCTCTGCGCGTGGAAGGTGGGCCCGGACGTCAACGCCATGTTGAACGACCCGGCCAGGGCTACCCACCAGCCGTAGCCGGTCGATCGGACCCTTGTTGTCAGGCGATTCATGCCCCGAAACTTTGGGAGCTCTTGTTGCAACCGGGAGCGGTTTCGCTCGACAACCTGGATTCGCCTGCTATTCGACTGTGATCATGGATATTGGATCGTGATCGGCAAAGCCCGACCACATACTGTGCCATGCTTTCGCGGCCGCGACGAGCCGCCCGGGGCAGCAATTAGACCCGGCCGGGAGCGCGTTTTAAGCGTCCGGACGTCAACCGGCTGGATGCCGATCGCTTCAAGTGTGCGAGAACGCCTTCATCCCCTCGGCCATCTGCCGAAGGCGTTCCGATACCAGGGCGTTGACCGTCGTTTTCGGGTAGCGGCCGCGCGCCCCGAGCTTCCCGGCGGAAACGCCGGTCAGGACCTCGATCCCATCGTCGATCGTCTTGACGGCGTAAACGCGGAACTCGCCTTTTTCGACCGCCTTCACCACGTCCGGGCGAAGGGCGAGGTTGTCCACGTTCTGGTGTGGGATCATGACGCCGACGCCGCGCTTCATCCCCGCGGCTCGACACAGGTCGAAAAAGCCTTCCACCTTCTCGTTGGCTCCGCCGATGGGCTGGATGTCACCCATCTGGTTCACCGACCCGGTGACGGCGATTCCCTGTCGAATCGGGAGTCCGGAGAGGCTGGACAGGATGGCGTACAGCTCGGTAGATGAGGCGGAATCCCCGTCCACTCCGGTGTAGGACTGCTCGAACGCGATGCTGATTGCGACGGATAGAGGAAAGTCCTGGGCGAATTTTGAGCCCAGGAAGCCACTCAGGATCAGCACCCCCTTATCGTGCGCGCTCCCGCTCATATTGGCCTCGCGCTCGATGTTCACCACGCCCTGCTGTCCCATGTATGTGCGCGCTGTGATCCGGTTCGGTTTGCCAAACGCCACGTCCCCGATCTGGTAAACGGAGAGGCCGTTGACCTGGCCGACGCGTTCACCTTCAAGATCGACCATGACATCGCCCTTGAGCATCGCTTCCTGGATGCGGTCCGACACCAGTCCGGAGCGGTAGACGCGCTGCTCGAGAGCTTTCTCCACGTGTCCGCGCAGGACCAGCGCTGCGCCGTCCTCCTGGGCCCAGAAGGACGACTCAACGATCAAGTCTTTGATGAACCCGAAGCGCGTCGAAAGTTTGCCCTGCTCCGCCACCATCCGGCTCGCATACTCGACGACGGCGGCGACCCCGTCACGCTTGAAGTGGGACAGGCTGTTCTCCGTCACCACACCGCATATGAACGACCCTATCGCCGAGACGTGATCGTCCGTCGCCTCCATCTGGAAGTCGAAATCCGCCCGGACCTTGAACACCTCCCAGAACTCCGGGTCGAGCGAGGCCAGGGTGTGGTAGATCTGCATGTCCCCGGTCAGGATCACCTTGACGTTCACGGGCACGGACTCAGGGCGGAGGCCCTGTGGCGTCACGCCCGGGCCGAAGTCCGTCGGGTCTTCGAGCTGGAGCAGGCCTGTGCGGAGGACGCGTTTTAACGCTTCCCATGAACCCGGCGCGGTCACCACGTCCCGCGCCTGCATCACCAGGTATCCCCCGCTCGCCGACACGATCGAGCCGGCGCGCAACATCGTGTGGTTTGTTATGTAAGTGCCCATCACGGCCTGGCGTTCGATCCGGCCGAACAGATTGAAATAAGTGGGGTGCTGCTCGATGACGATCGGGGGGCCTTCCGTCTCGCTATGGTCGGCGAAGAGATTCACCTCGAACGGCAGCAGGGGATCGGCCGGCGGCGTGGGAGGGAACTGGCCCACGGACGGGGGCCGATCCGGTGAATTGTCCTCGCCCTGAAAAACATCCAGGTGGGCCATGGTGTACTCATGAAGGCCCTTCAGGAATACCGTGAACTCCTCATGGGACACGTACTTCTCGAAAAGCTCATCGAACGGTGACTTTATCGTCCGCTCTCCGACTCGTCGTGCAAGAGCTTCGAGTTCCTCGGCCTGCTGGCGATCCCTCTCCTTGACCTCCCGCATCGTCGCCTCGACATGGTCTGAGACCTCTTTTCGGGCGGCGTCGATCACTTCACGCTCTTCGTCCGGCAGCTCCTGGTACTTACCGGCCTCCATCGGGCTGCCGTCGAGGACCGGGACGACGGCGATCCCGAGCTGCGACGTCTGGATGGCGAAACCTTTTTCGGTGGCGAACCCTTCGGACTTTTTTATCAGTTCCTGCCGCCTTGCCGTCCCGGCATCTGTGATCCTTTTTTGCTCGGCGCGGTACTCGTCGCTCGTGAACGCGTTATTGATCTCGCGCCGCAACGTTTCACGCAGCCCGGAGATCAGCGAGCAAACCTCGCGCCCGCCCCCTTTAGGAAGCGCCAGGGCCTGCGGCCGGTCCGGCTGCGCGAAGTTATGGACAAAACAGATGTCATGTATCTCCGGCTGATCGCCAGAGCTGGACCGTTCTTCCACCACCCGCTCAAGCAACGCCTCCACGGCGCTCGTCCTGCCCGTGCCGGTCAACCCGGTCACGAACACGTTGTATCCGGGACGATCCACGCCGAGGCCAAACTGTACGGCCGTCACTGCGCGGTCCTGGCCGATGAACTCAGATGGCGGGGTCAGCTCATCCGTGCACTCAAATTCGAGCCGTCCCAGATCGCATATCCAGCGCAGTTTTTCCGGCTGGACCTCGTACTTCTTCAGCGCCGTCGTTCTCGCTGGCATCGCGCGCTCCCGGCAGGTGTACGGTTCGCGTTGATGTGGTTTGGTTGCACGAGAGTACAACGGGGTGCAGGTTGATGCGTCGCCCGCCACACCCGGGAATATCACCGTGTTACATTCCGGGCCCTGGTTTCCGGCCAGTAACCCAGAGTCGCCGCCAGGGGAAGGGGCATCGATGAGACTCGAAGGCAAAGTCGCAATCGTCAGCGGGGGCGCTTCGGGGATCGGCGAGGCGACATCGCGGCTGTTCGCTGCGGAGGGCGCCAGCGTGGTGATCGCGGACATCAACGATGAGCTTGGCGCGGCGCTTGAGTCCGACATCCGGGATGGCGGCGGCGAGGCCGCCTACCTGAAGCTGGACGTCAGAGATGAGGAACAGTGGCGAGCCGTCGTGGCCGAAACGGTCACCCGATTCGGCAAGCTCGATATCGTCGTCAACAACGCTGGCATATCAGCGCCGGGCCGCCCGCCGACCGAGGAACAGACCGTCGAGGGCTGGGACGCCGTGATGGCGGTGAATGCCAAGGGCGTATTTCTCGGCACCAAACATGCCATCCCCGAGATGCGGAAGGCGGGCGGAGGATCGATCGTCAACATCTCTTCCATTTACGGGAACGTCGGCAGTAAAGGCGGGACCGCGTACCACGCCTCGAAAGGCGCGTGCCGCACCTTTTCGAAGGCCGCCGCGATCCAGTACGCCGGGGAACAAATCCGGGTCAACTCGGTGCATCCAGGTTTCGTGGATACGCCGATGACCGCTGAACTGCACTCCCTGCCTAGCGTGCACGAGGAGCGCGTGGCCAAGACGCCACTGGGCCGGATGGGTCTTCCCGAGGATATCGCCTACGGAATTCTCTACCTCGCGTCGGACGAGTCCCGCTTCGTCACCGGCAGTGAGCTCGTGATCGACGGCGGCATGACCGCCCAGTAAGCGACCCAGCAGACGCCCGGCACGGCCGGGTGTCGGTGGCGCCTGCACGCGAAACGCCCCCGGTTTGACCGGGGGCGTTTCTTCCAAACCGATGGCCCGGAAACTTGACGTTAAAATCCGTCGGACTCTTGCGACCGGCCGCTCTTCAGCCGGCCGGTGTCCTCCAGGTAGGCGAGCACGGCGTTTACCCTGGCGTGCGCCGATGGCTGCTGCTGAAGTCGCATCTTTGAAAAGATGCTGCCGATGTGACGTTCCACCGTCCTCGGCTGGATAAACAGTTCCTCGGCAATGGCGGCGTTGTTAAGTCCGCGCGCCATGCAGTCGAGCACCTCGCGTTCCCTTTCGGTCAACTCGGCAAGGAAAGCGCTCTCCGGGGAGTTTCCCGCGCCGGCCAGTTTGGCGACGATGGGCGGTGCGAGCACAGTCTTGCCGTCCGCCACGTCCCGTATCGCCTGGATAAGGTCGGGCAGCGTGGTCAGGGACTGCTTGAGCATGTAGGCCTTGCCCTTGGGGTCGCCGGCAAGGAAATCGCGAACGAAGTCGTCGTCGTCAAATGCGGAAAGCAGCACGATTCCGATCTCCGGCTGCGTCTCACGAATGATTTTTGAGGCGTCTACGCCGTTCATGCGTGGCATCCGGCCGTCCATGATCACGACATCGGGCTGAAGTTTGGCGGCGAGGGCTACTCCCTGCCGGCCATCGCCGGCCAGGCCGACAATCTCGATGCCGGGGTCTTCGCCGAGAAGTGTCCCATAGGCCTCCCGCATCAACTCGTGATCGTCCACCATGAGAACGCGGATGGGTTCGCCTTCCACCTGGCGTTCCTCCTCGTTAAGACTGGTTCCGGATCCCATTCCGGTACGGATAGATACCAACTGTAATCCCTTTCGCCGGACGTTAGACGCCGAACGCGTTTCTGGGTACGGTAATTTCTATTCCGCTCTGGCCGCCAACGAGCCCGGATAACGGTCGCAGCGTACCGCCAAGACTGTCGATCACAGCCCTGGCCGAGTCACGGCAATCCCAATCCTGTGCTGGTGAAGGGGGCGTTACGGACGCTCCGGGTTCATTTGGCGATGCGATCAGTGCGACGCCGAGCGTCGCCCCGTCGGAGCCTCTCCCCACGGTCCAGGAGACGCTTCCCCCGCCGGGCAATGCCGTCGGCGCGTCGATCATCACCCCGACCAGCGCCTGTGCCCACATAGCCCTGTCGCCCGTCATCGTCTGGGCCTGTAACTCTCCCTCGGCGGGCGGTTCGATCGCGGCCACGCGTAATGACGGTGCGACCAGTCGCGCCGACGTCTCAAGGACCTCGGTGAAGTTGAACTCACTGATCGCTCCAGGGTCCGCCCTGGCGAAGTCCCACATGTCCCTGGCGAGTCCGCGGGCGTTTTCTCCGGCGCTTTCGATCATCTTGAGATATTCATCGATCCCCGTCGTGGCGGACGTGTCACCCGCTTGCAACTTCTCGCGGGCGAGTTGCGTGAATCCCAGTATGACGCCTATCGGCCCGTTCAGGTCGTGCGCCAGGCCGGCGGCAATTCGGCCGATCAACTCCATACGAGCGTTGATTAAGGTCGTGCTTTTAGCGTCATCGCCGACCATTATCTGGCCGCCAGCCCTGAGGCTCCGATCAACTTTTTGAGTGCTTTGCAAGCGCCCTCCGGCCTGGACGGCTGACGCCGTCGATCCAACTCCCCGACCCGTATGGGAACACCGTCCGGCCCACAAGTCGGTTCACCGGCATTCCGCTCTGTCCACCGTACGTAAGCCCCAGCATGGGGGTCAAGTGAGTGGTACGCGGGGAGTGTATGTGTGTATCCACTCATGAAGCAGGCGTTCCGGAGCTCTGGGGAAGGGTGCTATCAAACGGGCTCTACGATTGGGCGGCCGACGTCTGGCCCGCCGATCTCGGCGTCACCGGCGCTCGCCATGTGGCGCTTCAATTCGTCCTCAACACCCAGAATCCTCCCGAGCGTCCAGGACACGTCGAATAGCCTCGCCTGGAATACCTCCCGCCGCGCAGGCCGCAATCTGCCCCGGGGCGAGACCACGGTAGTCAAGACGTCGTTGACGGAATGACTGGACGTATCGTCCTCGATATTCCCGTGGTCCGACGTGACCACGACGTGGTATCCGAAGTCGCGAGCGACCGTCACGATGCGAGCGAGGGCGGCGTCCACCGCTTCGTATGCGGCAACGGCGGCATCGAAGTGGCGCGGCAACAGGTGGCCGAGCATGTCCGGGCCCGCCAGGTTAGCGCAGATGAGCGAGAACCTCCGGCCGGACATCGCTTCCACCAGGGCGTTGGTAATCTCGACGCTGCGCATGGCCGGGACCTTGTATACGTCCGAGTCGTTGACCACACCTTCCTGTTCCCCGAAAGACGGGGAGATGTGCCGGACTTCGCAATTTGAAGCCACAGGCGTCTGGCGCCGTCCACGGATGAAATACCCCATATGCAGTTCTTTGACCGACTCCCCGACGAGGAGGTACTGGTCGTTCGGGGCAAACGATGGAAACAAGGCCAGTAGATTGTCCCGGAGCGGGCGGTTGGGGAATGCCGCTTTGACCCCGTAACGGGAACCGAGTTCCGGGTGGTAGTCGGCCATGCCACAGATGTCCAGGTCAAGATCCGTCCGCATCCACTCGAAGGTCCAGTTGCGGTCGCGTGAGTGCGACTCCCTGTCCAGGAAGTTCCGAGCGCCGGCGAGTGCAGCAATCTTGGCGCGCTGGCGGTCGGCGCGGTAGTTGAGGTCGATAAACCCGTCTCCGGGGCTGATCCGGACCGGGTGCGTATCTCCGTGGAGCACGGCGATAGCTGGGATGTCGCCATCGACCACGCCGTCGCGGTGGAGGCGAGATACAGCGCGCTTAAGGCCGCCGAAACCGCGCACGGTGCGAGTCTCACCGCCGGTCATCGACAGATAATCCGCACGGACGTTTGGCTCGCGATAGTCGCGATCCATCGCCTGATTGCGTCCGATGACCCAGGCCAGGGAACGCTCGGCGCCGTAACGGCCCAGGAGTTCTTCAAGGCGTTCGATATACGCCCCGGTAACCGCGTCGCCTGTCCCGGTGGCGTTCATGGAGGACGTGTCGGGCGAGTCGCGTCCGTCGAGGATCGCCTGCATATGGACCAGTCTCGGGTCGGCGTCATGGACCTCGAACACGAGCCGTAGAAACGCCTCCAGGTGGCTCCAGGCTGAGTGGACGCGTCCATCTGAGCCGCCCATTCCTGAAAGAAGGTAGGTGAAGTTCAGCGGGCGTTGGTCCGCAACCGCCCGGGACACCGTTCCGGCCAGTGCCGGGTTCCTGAAGAAGCTGCCGTCATCGATCGATTTCGTGATTTCGAGCGGGAGTTGGGGCGCCAACCGCAGGTTCATAATCTGTTGATGGCCGGTGTCTGAATTGCCCTGCACCGGCGGGGAAACGTCCTCGAACCCGGCCCAGCGACCGGCGGCGCTTGTGGGGATCGTCAGGTTAGAGTTCCGGATATCCGCGAGGTGCCGGGCGTGGGCCGCGATCGGGACGTACCGCATCCGCGTCGCCTGCGTCCGGACTACCTCGGCGACGCGTTCCATCACGTCGGTCCCGGCGGATGCTGCGGCCAGGGCTTCGAGTGTCTGGAGCCTGTAAATGGCGTCGTCAAACCCGGCATTCTCCGGCAGGTTTTCCGCAGCCACCGGCAGCAGGGCGTCTACGGCCAGGTCGATCGGTTCGCGGCTCACCGCGCCCGGGTTTCGGGCCAGCACCGATTCCGCCTGGGTGATCAAAAGCCCGGAGAGATTGGAAGGGAGGCTTTCCCAGGCCTCATCTTTTAACGCGGCCAGCCGTTCCCGGTTGTACCCGAGACCATCCAGGATGATCAGTAGCACGCGTCGATCAGGCAATCGGGTCTCCGGGACAAATCACATACCTGCGGCGCCCGCCGCCCGTCGCCCGGCCCACATATCCGGCGCGAGCAGACCACTCATAATAGCGGTCCGGTAGATGATCCCGGCGACAAGCCGTTGCCCGGCCCCCACACTGAGGGAGACGAGATGCCACGACGCGACCCCAGCGCGTTTACCAGCACCGCGAAACGCCCGACGGACTTCGACAACTTCTGGGCGGGGACGCTCGCCGCTCTGGCGGCCGTTCCGCCCAACGTCACGTTCACCAGGGACGATCTCCGGTCGGACGACACCGTAGAGGTGTTCGACGTCCGGTACGACAGTTACGGCGGCCTCCGCATCGCCGGCTGGTTCGCGCGGCCGGCGGGTCAGACTTCCGGATTACCGGGGCTGTTGATCGTGCCCGGCTATGTCAGCGAACCGAAGATACCGAAAGACTGGGCCCGCCGCGGGTACGCGGCCTTCAGCGCCGCCCCCCGTGGGAAGTTGCGCTCGAACTCCGAGTTCAACCCGGGTTACCCGGGGTTGCTGACGCACAACGTCACAGACCGGGGCAGCTACGGGTACCGCGGCTTTTATATGGACGCGGTGCGCGCATTCGACATCCTCGCCGGATTGCCCGAGGTCGACGGTCGGCGGGTGGGCGTGACCGGCTCCAGCCAGGGCGGCGCGTTAACTCTGCTCATCGCGGCGCTCCGTGTGGATTCAGTAACCGCCGCATCGGCGGGCGCGCCGTACCTCTGCTCGTACATGGATGCCGCCTCGCTCACGCACTCGTACCCGTACGAGGAGATAAACGAGTACCTGCGGATGCACCCGGAGCAGGAACCTTCGATCCGGGAGGTCCTCGACTACTACGATATTCATCACTTTGCGTCCGCCATACGTGCTCCCATCATCGTGAATATCGGCCTTCAGGACGATGTGTGCCCGCCGGAGACTGGCTTCACCGTTTTCGAGCAGATCGGAAGCGCCGATAAAAAGCTGTATCCGTACGATCGGTGCGCCCATGACGCCGGGTCGCTCGTGGGCCACGATGAGGTGGTCCAGGCCTTCCTGTCGCTCCACCTCAAGCCCGTGCCCGTTTCCGCTGGATTACGGACCGTGTCTGCGGGCCGGTCGAACCTGGCCGACGCCGAGTTCAAGAGGTTCTGGGATGTGGTGGATTCCGAGGTCCGGGGTCTCGCTCACGCCGACGCGGTCCTCGATCCGCTGCCCATGCGGTCGACCGAGGGGTCGACGGCGTACACCGTCCGGCTGCCGTCGGTGGGCGATGGCCAGGTGTTCGGATATTTCTCGGTTCCGAAAGGCGATGGTCCGTTTCCCGGTCTGTTGGAGGCGCCCGGTTACGGGAGCGTTGTGCACATCTCCCCATACGAGCGCAGACAGCGTTACACGGTGCTCACGATCGTCCACCGAGGACAGAGGCTGGCGGATGAGGCGTACTCGGCCTCGTATCCCGGACTGCTGACTGACGGCCTGGAGGACGGAGGCAGGTACCGGTACCGGGACATAGTCGCCGACGTTTTGACCGGACTTGACTGGCTTACCGGCCGCCCGGAAGTCGAGGCCGGAAGGCTGGCCGTCGCCGGGAGTGAAGCCGGCCTGATGGCGGCTTCTATGCGGCCCGACGCCGTGAGGGCGGTGTTGCTCTCGGGGCCGATGATCCTCCGCGCCGCGTCCGGCCGAGACACCTGGCCCGACGACTATCCGCTGGAAGAATTGAACGACTTCATTCGCTCCCACCCGGACAGCGCC
>JACZRO010000088.1 GCA_022574675.1 Chloroflexota bacterium | reverse complement strand
TCCGAGTCCGGCGCCAACGTTTGATGCGCTTCTCCTCCGATAGCGCAACGAGGCTGTCGTCTGTCTCGCCGGACAAGAAGAGGAGGTCCGCGTTATAACGTGCGGAAAATCCTCGCTCCCCATTCGTCCGATGCTGCTCCAGCCCGCGTTCGAGGTCATTAGTCACACCGGCGTACAGCGAGCGTGAACGACCGGCGGGGATGTAGGCGCAGTAGTCGCGGCAAAGCATCCAGGCGATAGGAAAGCCGGGAGGTTCTTCGCCTCGGGCTCAGAATGACTGCACAAACTTGCGACGAAAAAAGCCGTGGCTTTACATCGAATCTCAACATTTCACTCGCGGTGTGCGGCGGGAGGCGGAGGCGGAAACGACGACGTGCATCCAGACCGGTCGCTCCGCTAACTCAAACGGACGACGGCCCTTTACAATGTTTCGTCGCCCTTCGGCGTCCGGCGCCAGCTCGCCGCTTCGATCTTCACCGGTGTCCGTATTACAAGTGCCAGATCTCCGTATCGCTCTCCCATCGGAAGGCGCCCTTGCCAGCTCCGCCACGGAGCTGCTGCGCGCGTCGGGACTGCGCGTCAATCGCTCCAGCGACCGTACCTACATTGCCGGCATCCCGGCCGTCGAGGGCGTCGAGGCCCTGTATCAACGGGCATCCGACATCACCGGGCTGGTCGATCGCGCGGTGGCTGACATCGGGATAGTCGGACGCGACCAGTATGAAGAGGTGCGGGACGAGGACGGCGACTCGATCGTTCTGATTCCTGACCTTAAATTCGGTGAGTCGGACCTGGTCCTTGCCGTGCCCGACGATTGGGCCGCGGTTAATTCGGTCAAGGACCTCGCACGTAAAGCGGAGTCGATGCGGCAGGCGGGCGGCATCCTTCGCATCGCTACCAAGTACCCGCGGCTCGTCGGACGTTTCCTGGCCGAACACGGCATCGGGGCGTTTGAGCCCGTCGACGCAAAGGGCGGCCTTGAGGCAAGGCCCGCCATCGGAGACGCCGACATGATCGCCGACATCACGGCGAGCGGCCAGACGCTGCGTCAGAATCGATTGAGGCGGCTCGACGACCCGCCGGTCCTCCGTTCCTCCGCCATCCTGATCGGAAACCTGGCGTCGTTGGACCGGGACGAGGCCGGGCTGGACGCGGTGCGGCAGATACTGGAGCGTCTTGAGGCCCGCGTGAGGGGGCAGGACTTCCAGTGGATCGTCGCCAACATCGAAGGCGAGTCGGCTGAGGCGGTGGCTGTCCGCGTCAACTCCGACGCGCGCTACTCCGGACTCCAGGGGCCGACCATCGCTCCCGTGTTCAGCAAGTTTGGAGGCGCCTGGTACTCGGTCCAGGTGGTCGTGCCCAAACGTGATCTGATCCCTGCCATCGACTACATGCGCACCCTGGGAGCCAGCGGGATCACCGTCAACGACCCGGCCTACGTTTTCGAGACGCCGTGTCACGCCTATGCGGAGCTACGGAACAAGCTGGGCCGTCCACTTGAGCCGAACGGCGGGGCCCCAAACGGCGGCGCGGGGGCATGAAGCGGGTTGAGGGCCTCCGGGCAGCGCTCGAGTTGCTCGGGGGGCCGCAGCCGGACGACGCGGAGGCCGATGAGGTAGCGGCGCGGATCCTCGACGATGTTCGCCGCGATGGCGATCGGGCCGTGAAGCGAATCTCCGGTGAGCTCGACGGAGAAGCGCTCGCGTTCCTGGAGGTTCCGAAATCCGAGATCGACGCGGCGCTTGGTGCGATACCCGGCGAGACGCGGGAGGCGCTGGAGACGGCGGCCGAGCGCGTCGGTGCGTTCCAGTCGGCGGCCCTGCCGGAAAGCTGGCATGACAACGAACGTCATTTCGGCGAGTTGATCACACCGGTGAAGCGCGTCGGCGCGTACGTGCCCGGCGGGACTGCGCCGCTGGCGTCCACGGTGATCATGACGGTCGTGCCGGCCCGCGTAGCCGGGGTGGACGAGATATATCTAACGACACCCGCGCCCGGGGATTCGTTGCCGCATCCTGCCGTGCTTGCCGCGGCCGCGATCGCCGGCGCGCACCGCGTCTTCAAGATCGGCGGGGCACAGGCCATAGGGGCGTTCGCGTTCGGAACGGAGACGGTCCCCGCGGTGGACCTGATCGTGGGCCCGGGCAACATCTGGGTCACAGCCGCGAAGCGCCAGCTCTTCGGGCGGGTCGGAATCGACGGGCTTTACGGTCCGACGGAGACCCTGGTGGTGGCGGATGAATCTTCCGACCCGGAGTTCTGCGCCAGCGACCTGCTGGCCCAGGCGGAACACGACACTCGCGCCCGCCCGATCCTTGTCAGCACGGCGATAAAGGTCGCCGACGAGATCGAGGCCGCGCTCGAGCGACAGCTCGCGGTTTTGCCGCGCAAGGCCATCGCAGGCGAGGCTATCGAGTCTAACGGGGTGTCGGTGATCGTCGCTTCCGTAGAGGAGGCGATCGAGGTCGCAAACGCCGTTGCACCGGAGCACCTTTGCCTGGCGATCGCCGATCCCGCTCCGTACATTCCCCTCGTGCGCAACGCCGGCGGCCTGTTCGCCGGCGAGTACTCCGCCGAGGTTATGGGTGACTACGTGGCGGGACCGAGCCACGTGATGCCGACCGGGGGCACGGCGCGGTTTGCTTCCGCCCTTAACGTGCGTCATTTCCTGCGCTTTATGCCGGTCGTTGACCTGGACAGAGAGGGGTTCCTGGCCATCGCCCGGCAGGCGGCCGAGCTGGCCCGCACCGAGCAGCTTCAAGGGCACGCCAACGCGGCGGAGATAAGATTGAAGCGGCTTCTCGGGGAGTAGCCCGGGTGCCAGACCTGTGGTGTAATCCCGATCAAGGGGCAGGCGCGCTGCGAAGGCGCAATCGCCGCCCCGGCCACGCAGCGATATTTCCACGGGACGACGTTTGTCACAGCTCCAGATACAACGGTTGATGCGGCCTCACCTGGTCACGCCAGAGGCGTACGCCACGGCGGTGTCCCCGGACGAGATGGCGGCGAAGGCCGGCGTCTCTCCGGACATGATCATTCGTCTGAACCAGAACGAGAACCCGTTCGGCGCGGCGCCCGAGATCGCGGCGGCGCTCATCGATCTGCCGCTGCACCTGTACCCGGACCCGAACCAGTCAAAAATTCGGGAGGCCCTGGCCGAGTACACGGGGCACCCGGCCGAACAGATCCTCGCCGGCGCCGGAAGTGATGAATTGATCGATCTCTTGATGCGGCTGTTTGTCGCGCCGGGAGACCGGGTCCTGGACTGTAAGCCGACCTTCGGCATGTACCACTTCTGCGCGCGAATCGCGGATGCGGAAGTCGTTTCCGTGCCTCGTGACGATGCCTTTGAGGTGGACGTAGAAGCCATCGCCCGCGAGGACGATGAGCGCACGAAGATCGTCTTCCTGGCATCGCCGAACAACCCGACCGGCAACATCCTCCCGGAAGAGCAAGCGCTGAGGTTGTTGAAGCTGGGGCTTGTGATCGTGGTAGACGAAACGTACTTTGAGTTCTCAGGCCAGACGGTGGACCACCTGGTTCCCGAGCACGAGAACCTGGTCGTGCTCAGGTCGTTTAGCAAATGGGCCGGGATCGCCGGGCTGCGCGTGGGTTACATGATTGCCAGTCCTGAGATCGTCAATCGCCTGGTAGATATCAAGAACCCGTACAACGTGAACGTCGCTGCGGAGGCTGCGTTGCTGGCGACGATGCGGCACCGCGACAAGCTGCTGCAAAGGGTCGAGGTGCTGCTTGAACAACGGCGACGCATGGAAAAGGCGTTCGACTCGATGGACGGCGTCTCCTACGTGCCTTCACACGCCAACTTCCTGTTGACGCGTTTTGACGACCACCTGGCGACCGATATGTACGAGGCGCTCGTCAGGAAAGGCGTGTTCGTACGGCCTTTCTCAGACCCGCGCCTCAGTCACCATCTGCGGATCAGCGTCGGAACGCCGGACCAGACGTCGCGCGTGCTGGACGTGCTGTCAGAGCTGGTCTGAGCGGCTCTGACTTGCTATGAGCATCGGGCGCAATCCCGGGAACGGGACACGCCGCGCGCTTGCATCCCGGGGGGCTTCGCCCGGACCATTGCCAGAACAATCCCAGAACAATCCCAGAACAATCAAGGGACCATTGAATTCTCGGCGCCGCGCCAGCGGCGTTACTACCGGAAAGACAAAACGAAATGACTGCGGACAGTACGCGTACGGCTACGATCGAACGCAAGACCGGTGAGAGCGACATCGCGATCACGATCAATCTCGATGGCTCCGGACGCGCCGAGATCGATACTCCGAACGGGTTCATGAACCACATGCTGGACTCCCTGGCGCGCCATGGCTCCCTTGATCTTTCGGTCCGGGCATCCGGCGACACGGCTTCCGGCCCGCACCACATCGCGGAGGACACGGCGATCGTCCTGGGCCGCTGCATAAACCAGGCGCTTGGAGAGCGACGGGGCATCGTGCGCATGGGGCACGCGTTCGTCCCGCTCGATGAGGCGCTAACGATGTGCGCCGTCGATCTGAGCGGCCGCGGCTATGCCGTTGTGGACATGGGGTCCAATAACAACATGGGCGAGTTCCCGACCGACCTCGCACGGCACTTCTTCGAGTCGGCGTCGATCGAGGGGCGGTTCAACATCCACCTGCGGGTCGAGGCCGGCACGAACGAGCACCATGTGATCGAGTCCGCTTTCAAGGCGTTCGGCCGGGCGTTGCGTGACGCCGTGGCCCGGGATCAGCGGAACCCGGACACGATACCCAGCACCAAGGGCGCGCTGTAGTACCGAGGGGAACAGCGTCAGATCGTAATCGCCCGTGAAACAAGCGTGCTTGCTGACATCGGTCCTTCGAGAGCCTCAGGACACCGTGCCGGAGCCTCAGGACACTGTGGTGAGGAAGGGTCAGGCGCTGGGCTGACCCGCGGCAGCCCGCGCCCTGAGGCTCTCGAAGGGCGGCGTATCGCTATGCGCCCCTACGGAATGGGGCGGGCCCTGGTCCGCCAGGGGACGTGCCGTCAAACGTCGCTGACTTGCCTTGGGGTTCTTGCCCGGAAGGCCGATGACTGGAGGCTCAGGCGGGCTCCAGGTCGAAGCTGTAACGCTCGATTACCGGGTTGGCGAGCAGCTTCTCGCACATCTCGGTCACGCGTTTCTCGGCTTTGCCGCGGTCGGATTCGTTGAGCGTTATCTCGATGTACTTTCCGGACCTGACGCCCTCAACCGAGTCGAATCCGAGGGTCGATAGGGCGCGCGCGATGGTCAACCCTTCCGGGTCGTTGACGGTCGGTTTTAGCGTGACGCGAACAGTCGCCAGGAACAACGTGCTGATCCCTAGAAGAGGTTGCCCGCAACGCTCTCGGGCGCACGGTCCAGGTAGGCGTCGATGAACTCGTTTAGCCGATCGGCGTCAAACTCGTCCATCTGGAGGATGTGGCGCCACGCGGTGATGGCGATGCGCGTGTCCATGTTCTGGTAGGGCGCCAGGACGAACTGAGCATAGTTGGACGGTATCAACGTCTCAAGCTGGGCGACCAGTTCAAAGCAGCCTTCCGCGCAGTCGTAATTGATGACGATGCCGCCGTGTTCCAGGTTGTGGATCTGGACCTCGTCCCGGAGGGGTTGCCCGTAACTGCCCCAGCGCGCGGGCGAGCCTGTGGGAACCAGGTCGCTCGGGTTCGCGATCCAATGAAGTCCGGACGCTGCCGGTCGCGTTCGATAGGGCCCGCCCGGTGATCCGGGTTCGATATGACCGCGGCCGTCATCCGGCAAAATCTCAACCGGGCCTCCGGTGTTCAGGTTGACGTTTGAACTAGCGCTGTGGCCTGAGCCCCCGGGCACCAGAAGACTGCCGATGAAGAGGACAGCGACGGTCGAGGCGATCGCGACGTAGATGAAGCGCTTCCGCCGCTTGCGGGAGTCGGACCTGCTGCGACGCTCGGCCCGGCGCTCGCCGCGTGACGTGCCTCGCCGGTTCTCCGGCCTCGTGCTTGCGATTCGGTCTGGCAATTTATCCCCCGGTTATGGCCTCGCCTGCCCGTGCTGGCAGGATTCAGGCGATGAACGTCTCGCCGGTCAGGCGCTCGTAGGCCTGGACGTATCTCTCGCGTGTCTTACGAACAATCTCCGCCGGCAGATCGGGCGCAGGCGGTTCACGGTCCCATCCGCTTTCCAGCAACCAGTTTCTCACGAATTGCTTGTCGAAAGCCGGTGGGGAAGACCCGGGTTTGTAGTCGTTCTGCGACCAGAATCGGCTTGAGTCCGCCGTGAAAAGCTCATCGATCAGGGTCAGCTCGCCGTCGATCAGGCCAAACTCCATCTTGGTATCGGCGATGATCATGCCACGCCCGGCGGCGTGCTCCTGGGCGACCTGGAATATCCGCAGCGACGCCTCTTCAAGCCGCGACGCCATCTCCCTGCCGACAAGATCCACCACCTCGGACGGCGTCATCGGGATGTCGTGCCCCTCATCGGCCTTGGTGCTGGGCGTGAACAGCGGAGGATCAAGTTTCTGCGCCTCTACTATCCCGTCCGGAAGCTTCTGGCGGTTGAGCGTCCCGTGCTCGGCGTACTCGGCCCAGCCGGCTCCGGTGATATATCCGCGCACGACGCACTCGATGTCCAGCCGTTCCGCCGCCCGGATCACCATCGAGCGGCGTCGCATATCGTCCGGGAGCTCGGCGAGCGCCCCGGTGCGGGGTATTCCGGCCAGGGCCTCGTCGTCGTCGGCCATACCGATGACGTGATTCGGCATCACCCTCGCGGTCAGGTCGAACCAGAAACGCGACATCTGTGCCAGGATCGTGCCCTTGTCAGGAATGGGCGAGGGGAGAACAACGTCGAACGCCGAGATGCGGTCGGTGGCGATCATCAACAGGCGGCCGTCGCCGATGTCGTAGGTGTCCCTCACCTTGCCGCGGTGAATCAGCCCGGGAAAGTTGGTCTCGCTTACCGCAGGCATGACGGGTTCCTGAGCGGGCGTCGCAGGCGCGCCCTGAGAAGTGTGATCGGCAACGCGGGCTCAGTCGGCCGTCACCGGATCGGCCGGGACGGAGAAACCCAGGCGCCGGTAGGTGTGGCGTGTGTACCGGAGGAAGTGCTCGTAGTCGAACAATGTTTCCAGCTTTTCGCCGCCGATGGCGTCTTTGACCGCCCGATCTGCCCGGAGCAGTTCCCGGAAGTCCAACTCTTCGTCCCAGCTACGCATGGCGAGCGCCTGTACCTTCTTGTACGCCTCGGTGCGGTCCATGCCGGACTCGACCAGGGCAAGCAGGACGCGCGGCGAGAAGGGCAGACCCCTCGTCAACTCCAGGTTGGCCATCATGCGTTTTGGGAAGATCCGCATATTCCGGACGACGCCGGTGAACAGATCGAGAATGTAGTCGACCGCCAGCGATGAGTCCGGCAGGATCATCCGCTCCGCCGACGAGTGGCTGATGTCCCGCTCGTGCCACAGGGCGACGTTATCGAGCGCTGTGACGGTGTGCCCGCGCACCAGTCGCGCCAGACCGCAAATACGCTCACAGAGTTCCGGATTGCGCTTGTGGGGCATCGACGACGAACCTGTGCTCACGTAGCCCTCGCGACCGAATGGCTCTTCGACCTCCCGAATCTCGGTGCGCTGCAGAGATCGGATTTCGGTCGCAAATTTATCCAGGGACGCCGCAATGAGCGCAAGGGCCTGGACGAACTGGGCGTGACGGTCGCGCTGGATGATCTGGTTCGAGACCGGCGCCGGCGCCAGGCCAAGTTCCCTGCACGCCGTTTCCTCTATCTCAGGGGGCACGCTGGCGTATGTCCCGACCGGGCCGGAAAGCTTGCCAACTCCGACGATATCCCGCGTCTGCGCCAACCGTTGCTTATGGCGGCGCATCTCGTCCCACCAAAGGGCGAACTTGAGCCCGAAACTCATCGGTTCGGCGTGGATACCGTGCGAGCGGCCCATCGCCGGGGTGTCGATGAACTCTTCGGCGCGCCGTCGGAGGGCGTCCATCAGGGCGTCGATATCGGCGTCCAGCAGGTCGATTGTCTGGACGAGCTGGAGACTCAGCGCCGTGTCTTTCACATCGTTGGACGTCAGGCCGTGGTGGATCCAGCGTCCTTCTGGCCCAAGACTTGCCATCACCGAGCGGGTGAAGGCGACGACATCGTGCTTCGTTTCGTCAAAGTGGCGGTCGTACAGGCCCATGTCGAACCGGGCGCCGCGGATCAGTTCCATGTCTGACTGCGGCACGACTCCCAGGTTTGTCCACGCCTGACTGGCGGCGATCTCCACGTCCAGCCACAGGCCGTACATGTGTTCGTCCGACCAGACCTTCGACATTTCAGGCCGGGAGTAGCGGGGGATCATTCGATGGCCTTCATGGTTTCTGGCATCGATTCTGCGTTCGTGACCCGGTCACCCGGCCCTTTTCGGCCGAGGTCGAGCCCGGAGATGTGTCGTGCGATGGGGTGGAAGTCGTCGAACTCGATCGCCTCGATGCCGTTGTCCTTGCAATGCTCTAACAATCTCGAGCGTGCAAACACCGTATCCGCCTTTTCCGCCGCGCAGGCGTCGGAGCGCAGGCCGTCGCCGATGAAAATCACGTGCTCGTCTCGCGACCTGGCTTTCTCGATAGGATCGCACTTGCAGACGGCCCAATCCCGGCAACGTTCCTGTCCGGCCGGATAATCGTAACGGAACGTCATCGTCGCGCCACCGGCCGTTGCGGGCGCTCCGGTCACCGAGAGCACAGGAACGTCGCCGAGGCCGTTCGCCGCCAGCACAGGCTTGACGTAGAAGTCCATACCCGCCGAGGCGATCACGAACGCTCCACCCCGTTCCCGCGTCGCCGTTATCGCATCATGCAACCCGGGCCGCAGCGTCACATGCTCGCGTGCGTACGCCATCAAATCTTCGACGGGCGCGGCAACCGTGTTGAACATTTTTTCCTGGTAGTCCCGGAACGCGAGTTTGCCATCCCGGTACGCACGCTGAACGGCGGCGGCGGCGGGTCCCGCGAACTCTGCGAGTAAAAGCTGCGCCACGTTGCACTCGGCGGCGGTGTCGTCGAAATCACAGACGACAAGGAACGTGCGTGTTCCAGATATTCCGGGCCCGGTCAAAGCGTTGCGGCGTCCAGGGCGCGGGCCGCGATATCGGTCCGGTATTCTGCGTCGTCGAACGAGATAGCCGATATTGCGCTGTAGACCGCGGATCGCGCTTCTGCGAGGTCCGTTCCATCGGCGACGATACCGAGCACCCGGCCCCCTGCGGTGACAGTCGCGCCGTCGCCATCCTTTGACGTTCCGGCGTGAAACACCCGGGCTCCTGCGGGAATGTCATCCAGACCGGTGATACGCCTGCCGGTCTTGTATGGCCCCGGGTATCCTCCGGACGCCATAACGACGCATACCGCGGCGCGATCGTTCCAGCGGACCTCGACCTCCGCAAGCCGGCCGTTCGCGGCGGCATTTGCGATCTCCAACAGGTCGGAATCCAGGCGGGCCAGGACCACCTGAGCCTCAGGGTCGCCGAACCGGCAATTGAACTCGATCACCCGGGGTCCGGAATCGGTCAACATGAGGCCGGCGTACAGGACGCCCCGGAACGGCGCTCCTTCGGCTTCCATCGCCGCCGCGCACGGCTCCAGCACCTCGGCACGTATCCTTGCCGACAGCTCCGGCGACCAGAACTCGGGCGGTGTGTATGCGCCCATTCCGCCGGTGTTCGGGCCCATTTCGCCGTCATAAGCGCGTTTATAGTCGCAGGCCACGACCTCGTTCGACACGGTCCGGCCGTCCACGAACGCGAAGACGCTGACCTCCGGCCCCTCGAGGCATTCCTCGATCACCACCGTCGATCCGGCCTCGCCGAACATCTGGCCCCGGATCATCTCCGCGACGACCTCGCTCGCCTGTTTGCGTGATTCGGCGATAATCACGCCCTTTCCGGCGGCGAGTCCGTCCGCTTTGACGACGACGGGTCCTTCGGGCAGGGTGTCGATGTGCGCCATCGACTCGTGAATGGTCTGGAAGGTCGCGAATCCGGCGGTCGGTATGCCGTGGCGCGCCATCAGCCGCTTGGCCCAGCTCTTCGAGGACTCGATTCGTGCCGCGGCGCGCGTCGGGCCGAATACGGGGATCTCCCCGGCCATGAGGGCATCGGCCAGCCCGCCCGCGAGCGGCGCTTCCGGACCCACGACGACCAGGTCGACCTGTCGCTCCCTGGCCAGCGAGACGATGCCCGAAATGTCGTCCGCGGCCAAAGTTACGTTCTCGCCCAGCGCATCGGTCCCCGCGTTCCCCGGTGCGATCAGGAGTTGGTCCAGCGACGGGCTCTCGCACAGGGCCGCGGCCATGGCGTGTTCACGTCCGCCGGAGCCGACCAGCAGGACTCTCAATTCCCTGATCCTTGTTTGCCGACGTTGCGCATGCTGCCCGCGTAGCCCGTATTAAATGAGACCTGTCGCGCGATCACTCCCACTCGATCGTGCCGGGTGGTTTGCTGGTGATATCCAGTACGACCCGGTTCACCTGGGGGACTTCGTTAACGATTCGGTTCGATATCCGGTCCAGGGTGTCGTACGGCAACTTGGCCCAGTCAGCCGTCATGGCGTCCTCACTGGTCACGGCGCGAATGGCGACGACGTAGGAGTACGTTCGCCTGTCGCCCATCACGCCGACGGTTTTGGTGTTCGTGAGGACGGCGAACGATTGCCAGAGCTGGTCGTACAGGTTGTCGTTCTTGATCTCGTCCATGACCACCCAGTCAGCCCCGCGGAGTATTTCCAGTTTCTCAAAGGTGATGTCACCGATCACCCTGATGGCGAGTCCGGGCCCGGGGAAGGGCTGCCTGTTGAGCACCTCGGGGGCGATGCCTAACTCGGCGCCGGCGAGCCGGACCTCGTCCTTGAACAGGTAGCGCAACGGCTCGACGAGCTTCAGGTCCATGTGCTCCGGGAGACCGCCGAC
>JACZRO010000224.1 GCA_022574675.1 Chloroflexota bacterium | reverse complement strand
ACAAGGTATGGGATGCGTTCAGGCCCAGTCCAGTCTTCATCCTGATTCCTTCCCTCTGGAGTATCATGTGGGCTGTTCCTATTCTTGAGGCTAGCATAAATGCAACCGATCCGCCTGTCAAGCATAAATGCAACCTTTCTTAAAATAATTCCGCAGGGTTGACTTTTTCTTTCCTGGTGTGGAAGCATAAACGCACGGCAAGGGACTGTCAAGCACCACTCAAAGGCATCATGGAAGATTATTTGCAGGAAGTTCGAGAGTATGCAACAAGCCAAGGCATGACCCCGCTTGAGCTATGCCGGGCTACCGGTGTGGCAGCTTCGACCTGGCAGCGCTGGAAAAGGGGGGCCTTCCAACCAGTCGCCTGCGTAACTGATGTCTCCGGCGTCACTCGATTTATGTGCGGCACATATCGAATCCCTCACGCATGCAACTCCCGTACGTGTAAGTAGACCCAAACCACCGCACTCGGCATCGAAGAGGGGTATGAACGTCAACGGCGGCCGCAGGAATCTGCTTCCCCGACGGAAGGCCGGTGCATCGCTCGGCGCACTCGCCTTCGTGGCGATGGCGGCCGCGGCGTGCGGAAGCGGCGCTGAGACCGGCATCGCCCCGGGCGCGGCGGACCTTTCCTCCTCAGAAATCCCAAAAACCACCACGCCAACACACACCACCGTACCTGTTACCACGGCGGCCGAAGGTGGCGCGGCCGGGGCCGATTTTGAGCCGGAACCGGAGACCGGACCGGAACAGGCCATCGCCGGCGGAAGATCAGTCCCCGTGGCGCCACCTTTACCCGATGACGACATCGGCTCGGGAAAGCAGTTCGCCGCAGCCGCAGCTTCCGTGGAGTTTGACGCCGAGGCGTTTGCCCGGATCACACCGGGAGGGCCGCGCGACGTCGACCCGCGCCGGTTCCGGCAACTGATCGACCGGGACGTTATCGTTCCGATCTACGACCCGCGCGTCGTGTCCGCGGCAGAGTCCGGCTTCAACCCCGACGAGCTGGTGATGGGCGTTGCGTTGAACGGCGAGTCCCGTGCGTATCCGGTAAGCATGATGCGGTTCCGGGAAATCGCCAACGATGAGGTCGGCGGCATCCCGATACTGGTCACATGGTGACCGCTTTGCTTTACCGGTCTCGTGCATGACCGGAGGTTGAACGGGGAGACCCTGACGTTCGGGAACCAGGGCGCCCTGTTCATGTCCGCTATGACGTGGTGGGACCGCGGGACGGGGAGCGTATGGTCGCAGCCGTGGGGGGCGGCGATCGGCGGAGAGCTGGAGGGTCAGTCGCTGACACTGATCCCGGCGGAGGTCGTGCCGTGGTCGACGTGGCTGGAGACGCACCCGGAGACGACGGTCCTGGTGGACGAACGGGACGATGCTCCAGCCTGGTACCGGGAAGAGGTTCCCAGAGACGGTTTTGTGATCGGCGTATCGATCGCTGATAGCGCCGTCGGATATCACTACCCGGCAGCAGAAGAGGCCCTCGTCGTGAACGACGATATCGGCGATTTGCCGATAGTCGTGTTTGTCGACCCGGAAACGCGCGCTATCCAATCGTATTTACGGATTCCGGCTCCCGGCCTGAAGGGAAATCTCCCGGCGGACGCCCCGGACGTCGTCAGGTTCTTGGTCGCGGAGGACGGCACGATCACGGACGAGGAGACGGGAAGCGTGTGGGACCGCGAGCGCGGGTTTGCGCTAGAGGGCCCTCTGGCCGGCGCGCAGCTCCAGCAGGTGCCTTACGTGACGTCGTTCGACTGGGCCTGGAAGAACTTCTTCCCGGAGAGCCGGTTCTGGCCGGGTGAGCGAACCCGGACGGGATACCGGTGACACCGCGGCGTTGGCATTTCGGCGGCCGGGGCGGGGTCGTGCTGATGGCCGGGGCGATCGTCGTGCTTGCGGTCGCCTGTTCGAGCGCGGCAAGCACGGGCGGCGCGGCGGAACTGGAAGCCAACGGTGGCGCCGCCGCGCTTCCTGTGGCCGTGCCTACCCCTGTGCCCGAGACATCCCTCGCCCTGCCCCCAACGGTCGAGGTAGCGCCAAACGCGGTAACGCGAACGCCGGTCCCGCCTCGCCGCGGCCGCACCCCGACGCCAACCCCTGTCTATCGGCCGCCGGAGACGCGCCCCGGGAACGCGGTGGGACTCGCGACTACCGCCGACAACATCGCCGACCTGTACGATCCGTTCCAGCCTGAAGGCGACCGAGAGATTGGCTACGCGCAGTACCGGCCCGCAGTGCCCCGCGACTCGATAACTCCGATTTACGTCCCGCGCATCAGGGCACCGGACGACCTGCAGATCCCTCTCACGCCGGAAGAGCTGGTGCTGGGCGTGGAAATCGATGG
>JACZRO010000087.1 GCA_022574675.1 Chloroflexota bacterium | reverse complement strand
ACGATCACCGTGTCCACGTCCGTGCCCCTGCCCCGGTAAATAAGCGCGTCCACGATATCGGTGTCCGGGTGCAGGTACGGCTCTGTGATACGCGACAGGTCCACGAGCACGATATCGGCGCGCTTGCCGACCTCCAGCGTTCCGACCTGGTTGCCGAAGAAGGTCACCTCGGCCCCGTTCCTGGTCGCCATGTCGAAGATCCGGTGCGACGAGGGGTTTTTCACTCCGACACCCGGCTCGCGGTGGATCTTCTGGGCGAGGCGCATCTCCTGGAGGAGATCGTTGTCGTCGTTGATGCCCGCCTCGTCGATACCGATCGCGACCGTCACTCCCCGGGCCAGCATGCGGTTGATCGGGGCCACGCCGCTACTGAGCCGCAGGTTTGAGCTGGGGTTGTGGCACAGCATCGTCCCGGTCTCCGCCATCAGGTCTATGTCGGAGTCGGTGAACCACACACCGTGGGCGATCGAAACCTCCGGTCCCAGGAACCCAAGGTCGTCGAGGTGCGCCAGCGGAGTCACCCCCCAGTGACGCGCGCCATACATCTTCTGGTAGATCGTTTCCTGGACGTGGATGTGCACGCCGGTCTCATGTTTCCGGGCGAATTCACTCACGTCCCGCAACATTTGATCCGAGCACCAGTGGACGTTGTGCGCACTTATGAACACACGAACGCGGTCTGACTGTTTGCGACGAATCAGCTCTTCGGTAAGGCCCAGGTGGTCCGCCGACGACACCGGGCTGAACGGAAAGACCTCTTGAATCTGCGTAACGAGGTCCGCGGGCAAAGAGCCCAGGAAGCGGTCGTTGTCCTCGTACACCAGGTGGTTTTGGTCGCGGTTGAACAGGGAAAACGCCACACGCATGCCGGACGCCTCGTAGGCTTCTATCAGGCTCGCTGCCCAGTCGTCCAGCGACACGCCCTCCGGGAGCCACCGGAGCGCGTGGTTGTGCATCACGGTCGTGATGCCGGACTCGATCATCTGCATGGCGCAGTAGAGCGTGTCCAGGTACGGATCAACGTCACGCTGCCCGAACTTGGCGATCACCCACGGCTCCAGCGGCAGGTCAGGCGAGCCAAGCTGGAACGGCGTCAGGCCGCTGTGGTGGTGGGCGTTGATCAGCCCCGGGATGACGATGAAGTCCGGGGAGCCGATAACCTCGTCCGGCCGGTGTCGCGCCTTCAGATCGTCGTAACGGCCGATCTCGACGATCTCACCGTCGCGCTGGAAGACGGCGCCGTCGGTGATGATCTCGCTTTCGTCGTCGCCGACGGCCCTGCACACGACGTACTTGCCACGGATCAGCGAGGAGGCCAACGATCAACTCCCGGGTTTCCTGGGTCGCTTGCGATTGGGCGCCAACTTATCACCGCGACGCCCGCCCAACAACGCACCCCGGCCGATGTCAGGCCGGGACGGTCTGATCGTGGTCGTTGAAGGCGGAGGGTATCGCTGTTGTACCCTCCCGGCACTGGAATTCACAGGGCGGAGCACGCCGCCCGCTTACCGACGCGGCGCGGCCGCTGACAAATCACGGGTGCGAGGCAAACCGATTGGCTGAAGAAAAACGGCGGCCCAACATCATCCTGATCATGTCCGACGACCTCGGGTACGAGGTGATCGGGGCGGACGGCGGCACGTCTTACAGGACTCCGGTGATTGACGGCATGGCCCGGACCGGGATGCGATTTGAGAACGCGCATGTAATGCCGCTCTGCACACCGACACGCGTCTCGCTCATGACCGGCAAGTACAACTTCCGGAACTACATCGGCTTCGGGTTGATGAAACCTGACGAGATCACCTTCGGACACCTGATGTCCGACGCCGGATACAAGACCTGCCTCTCCGGCAAGTGGCAGCTCTACTCATACAACCCGCCGGACGAGTTCCCGGAATGGCGTTCAAAAGGCCAGCGGATCGAGGACGCCGGGTTCGACGAGTACTGCGTGTGGCACGCGCATCACACCGAGGAAAAGGGCTCCCGCTACAAGAACCCGGTCATTTACCAGAACGGCAAGTACCTGGACGGGATGGAAGGCAAGTACGGCGACGACGTGTTCGCCGACTACATCCTCGACTTCATGGAGCGGAATCGGGACGACCCGTTTTTTGTCTACTTTCCGATGGCGGCCACACACAGGCCCCTCGAACCGACGCCGGACAGCCCGGAGTATGACGACTTCGACCCGCCGTCAAATAAGACGCTCGGCGGACGGACCTGGAACGAGCTTGAGGGCTGGCCCGACGACGCGAAGTTCTACAGGGACATGGTCGAGTATCACGACAAGGTAATCGGACGATTGATCGCGGGGCTGGAGAGGCTCGGGCTGCGTGAGGACACGCTCATCATCTACGTCGGCGACAACGGCTCTCCGATCGAGGTCTGCTCGATGGTGCATGACCACACCGAGGTGTGCGGAGGCAAGGGCATGACGCTCGATCGCGGGACGCACGTGCCGCTCATATGCGACTGGCCGGGCACCATCCCGCCGTCGGTCGTCCAGAGCGACCTGGTCGACGTGTCCGACTTCCTCCCGACGATGTTCGAGGCGGCCGGGATCGAGGTCCCGGAGGGCTACATCGTGGACGGCCGGTCGTTCTACCCGCAGTTGACCGGGAAGGAAGGCAACCCGCGTGACTGGGTGTTCTTCCACTTCATCCCCAACAACGCCCGTTCCGCCACTCCACGGGACCCCATCCGCTTCATCCGCGATCATCGCTGGAAGTTGTACGAGACCGGCCAGATGTTTGACCTCGATTCCGATCCCGAGGAGGAGTTCGCCATATTCGCCGCCAACGACGACGCGGCACAGGCAAAGGCGCGCGCCAAGCTGGAGCCGGTGTTCGGGCAGATGACCGTTTAGAGCGGGTGGACAGCGAATGACCTCGTCAATCTAATCACTGTAGGGGCGGGGCTTGCTCCGCCCGTCCATACGCGCAGACGACGTGAATGGCCGCCGCCCCTACCGCTCGGCCACGCGCATGACGGCCTGGAGAGCGATTCTCCGGACTCCGATCAGCACGATAGCCACCACCACGACCACCACGACGGCCAGGGTGCCGAGCGTCAAGGCGACGCCGAGCCAGTCAACCTGGCCGATGGTGGGCGGCACTGACCGCAGCCCGTCGCCCGAGTTGCTGAGATAGGGCACGATCGTTGCCCCGACCCGGTCGCCCATCACGATCCCCACGGCGATCGCCGGGATCAGCACCATCACCTGCTCCACCGCCACCAGCGCAAGAAGCTGCCGCATCGATAGCCCGATCGTTCGCAGCAGCGCGAACTCCCCTATCCGGTCGCGATAAGTCACGTAGGCGTGGATCATGAATCCGAACGCGCTCACAAGCAGGACCACTGCGAACGACATCCCCAGCAGCGCGTTCCAGCCGGCCTTGGTCAACGGGTCGGCCGCGAGCTCTTCAGCTACGGTCACGCGGTCCACCACCCGGTCGATGGAAACCGTGGCCCCGAACCCACCCCCGAGATCCGCCGCCACCGGGAGGATTTGGCCCGGCTCCGTACGCACCCAGACCTCGTTGTACTGGATGTCCAGGGCGAAGTTTGACGTGTTGACGTAGCCGAGCACCGGCTCGAGCGGCGCCACGAGGAACGGCAGGTCGTTAGGGTTCAGGGTGGGGAAGAACTCGATCTCGCTCACCACAAGGACCGGCATCTTCACACGGTCCTGTACGACCAGTATCCGGTCGCCGACCTTGATCCCGGTCGCGTCTATCAACGCCTTGCTGGCAAGCACCGGGACGGGCTGTGGCGGGTCACCCAGGACAAAGCCTCTCATCTCGCCAAACTCGCCGCGGCCCCAGCGCAACTCGGCGACCTGGAGCGCCTCCCCGGCGCCCGAGGTGTCTACTGCGGGCCGCAGCGAGTCGCTATCCGAGAACTGGGCTGTCCCCATGTTGTGCCAGCGGTCGAACTCGTCGGGAGTGTCAAAGTTGGCGATCGTGACCCGTGTCCGGTCGCTCATCGTCACGTTGATCTCGTCGATCAGGATGGACCCGGAAAAGAGGGTGTCGCCCCGTCCAAGTCCGAGCGTGACGGCGAGCCCCAGCAGGGTCACGGGACGCGCCGGGATGATGGGAATTTCCCCCCTCAACTGGCCGCCGGGAGTGACCGTGCCGCCGATCTCACACCAGTCCGGCGCGCTTTCCTCGCTGCCCGTGTCGGCGCACGGAAAGCGGCCGCGGGCGTCGGCAGGCGACGGCGCCAGGGTTCCGAGCAGGACGGGGTAGAACCGGCCGTTGGCGTCCCGCATCGTCGCGATCAGGTTGACGTCCGGTGAGCGCTCGAACCCGCGTACCCGTGCGGAAATCCACGTAGCGTCCACCGGCAGCTCAATTCCCCGTGCGGGTGGCGGCGCGTCGATTAGCGCGAGTTGTTCATCCAGGGTGCCCGGGAAGAAGTCCGGACGGGTCCACGCCGTGGCCTCGAAGGTCGCCGGGTCCACGGCCAGGAGCTGGTACCGGGTCCCGGCGGAGGGGCGCGTCACGACGCCCTCCCGCCGGAGCACCGGCGATCCGACGGCGACCCCGGGGCTTTCCCCGATCTCATCAAGCACGGAGGTCGAGGTGGAACCGGTGCGCTGCGTAATTCCGTCCACGCGAACGTCGGCCCCAAGCGTGTAGAGGGCGCGATCCTCGAAGCTGCGCTCCAACGTGGCTCCGAAGTTGGCGGCGAAAACGCCCAGGCCGGCCGTGAGGATGAACAGCAACGACAGCCGGGAATAACTCGCCGGGTTCCGGGCGAGTTGCCAGAGGCCGAGGACGAACGTTTCCGGAACAAGCCTGTACAGAAACCGGCCCGACAGCGCCCGCGCCATCAGCTCCATCGAAAGCGGGAAGAGCCGCAGGAGCACAAGGCCGGCGACGAGCAGGAAAAGCGCGGGCGCGGCAAGCGTGACCTGGTCTATCACCGCCTCGCCGAACAGGTTTTCACCGACGAGTGATCCGCGGCTCTGGAGCTGGCGGAAGAGCAGCACGGCCAACGTGAGCACCACAAGGTCCAGGTAGTAGCGCCGGAAGAAGGACGGTCCGCCGCCCCTCGCAACGCCGCGCCGCCGGACCAGGAGACCTACCCTCGATGCGCGTATCGCGGGCACCAGCATCGCAACAAAGCTAAGCGCGCCGCCCACCGCGGCTAGCTGGTACGCGCTGGCCGTGATCGTGACCGGAAGCCCGCTCCCTCCGTTCAGCCCGTCGACCCCGGGCAGGAACCCGGCGAAGTGGACGACGAGCGCCGCCAGCGGCGGCCCGGCGATGACCGCGATGATCGCGATCAGGGCCGCCTCGACGCCGTACACCGAAGAGATCTGGAGCGAGCCGGCGCCGCGCGTCCGAAGAAGAGAGAATTCATCACGCTGGGCGTCCACAAGGAGGGACGCCAGCGTGACGGCGTAGTACAGCACCAGCAACAGTACGAGGATCCCGACGATCGTCATCGGCGCCCGGCTGAAGAACGACCTTACGTCGAACTCCCGGATCACGCGATCCAGCTCTGTGCTCATCCTGTAGTTCTGGACCTCTATGCGCCCCTCGCGCAAGAGCAGTTCCATGTCTGCCAGCGCCCGGTCTGCGTTCCGGGCGTTAAGGGCGTCCGTATTCGTTGCGGCAAGAAACCCATAGCTGGAACTCATGTTCGGGAAGAGCGGGCCCAGGGTATCCAGGTAGGAGTCTCCGGGCGTGACGAGCACAGCCGGCGCAGATCTCGCCTCGACGCCAAATCCGAAGAGATCATCCCGGACCTGCCAGAACGGATCAGCCGGATCGATCCTTTCGTAGATCCCCGTCACCAGAGGCGACGGGCCTGGGGTGGCGGATATCCACGTGGGCGTCACCGTGTACGACACATCCAGCGTCAGGTCGAATTCGACCGCGTCCGCACGCGACACCATCACCTCGATCACGAGTGACTCGCCAGGACCGGAAGGCGACGCCGGCTGAGGCGCCCGGCCTGAAACGATGCGTATCCGATCATCGATCCCGGGGAATACAGCGAAAACGGCGCTGCTGCCGACCGGGTCATCGCCACGGCTCTCGGCGACCTGGATCTGCTGGACCGTGGGAGGGAACCGGAAGGCAGAGCTGCGGACCCCCCAACGCGGCTCCCCGGTGAACCATCCGACGTTCCTCTCGACGCCGAGCAACACGTTCGCAACCGTAGCGTTGTGCCGGTTGCGGCTCACCCGCCCGCCGCTGGCGTGGATCTCCAGGTCGAGGGATTCCTTCGGCTCCCGGGAGAGTTCGCGCCTTAGCCCGAGGTCCTGCAGCGAGTCGAAGTAGATCGCTCCGGCCGCCATGATCGTCGTGGCGAGCAGAACGCCGATCCCGACGGCGCCGAAAAGCCTCCAGTGGCCCAGGCTCAACCTGACCACGAGCGGAAGTGAAGGCGTCATCACACCTCCAACCGCGTCGCTTCATACAGTCGTTCGCGACGGAACGAAAGGACCATCCCCGACACGGCCACCACGGCTGTCACGGCCAGCGCTGTGAAGAAGATGCTTACCGGCAGCCACTCCGTGAGCACATCAAAGGGTGGCAACACCTCGTCGCCATCGGCCGTGCGGACCGAGGCGGCGACGGCGATCCGGCTCATCGCCAGACCGGAGATCGTTCCAAGTGTCACGCCCACGACGCCGACCAGGAGATGCTCGACCACCAGGATCTTTGTGAACTCCCCGGTCGACACTCCGACCGAGCGCAGCAACGCCTCCTGTAGCCGCATCCGCGACGAGTACGCGCTCAGGTATGTCAGGTACCCGGCGATCACGACGAACAGGGCGATCACTCCACCAAGCAACCCCACCCCGCGCCAGCCGGCCACCGCCAGTGGATCGACCAGTGACTCCACAAGGACGCTGCGGCGATCTTCGATCGAGACCGCTCCCGGAAACGCGTCACCCAGATCCGCCAGCACCTCGTCGAACCGGTCCCCATCGAGTCCGATGAACAGCTCGTTAATATCTCGCGCCGCACGGCCGCCGGTGATGTCCGCGTACCGCGCCATCGCCTCAACGTCCATGACAATGAACCCGGACGCGCTTTCGGGGTCGATGGTCGGGAACAGTGCGGTTGTGGCGACCGGCACCACCTCGACCAGGCTCCCGCTTATAGACGCGACAAACGGAACCCCCGGTTGGACCCCGGTGGTATTCACCAGCCTCTCGCTCACGATGACCGGCAACGGGCCGTCCAGGTCCGGCCGGTAGATGCCCCTGATCTCCCCGTTCGTGCCCGCTCCGAGCTCGAGACGGACGACGGTCCCGCGTGCTTCCCCGCGGAAGAGTCCAACCGAGGAGTCGGTTCCCCGATTGGTCGGAAGCGCCCGCCAGGCGCCCTGCTCGTCGAACGGAGCGACGACCGTTTCGGTACTTGTCGCGTCCTCCGAAAGTGCGATCGCCGTCAGGTCATCGATCATCACCACCACCGGGGTCGCCAGGGTGCCCGCCGACCCCTCAAACACCTGCAGACCGAGCAGCTCGATCGGGGGTTTCAACCCTCCAAGCGACGCCGTCTGGAATCGCCAGGGCCCGGGCTCTATCGGCCCGAGCGTCAGCGTGAAAGGGATGCCATCGCCGGTGCGTATGCGGACCCAGAAGAACAGGTTCGGGACATCGTCGTCCGTTTGCAGCCAGACGCCGATCTCGTCCGCATCCGCGGGCAGAAGAATCGGCTCCGCCCTGCCAGCCACTTCGATCGCACTCATCAAGGCAGGCAGGGTGTCGTTCGAGAAGTCGTCCCGGAATGTCCCCACCCGTCCGAAGGAGGCCGGTTGAACTCCCAGCACGTTGAAACTGGCGCCCTGGATCGTCGTGGCGAATTCGCCCCGGGTTCGGAGCGCGGCTGAAGCGTCTCGGACGCCCGTTACGGCGCGCACCTGCTCAATTAACGAGAGGGCCGTGCGCCTGCCGGGCTGATCCCCGCCAGACTGTCTTACCCTGATGTCAGCGCCCACCGAGTAGTCCGCCCTGTCCGCAACGCTCTGCCGCAACGTGGATGAAAGGGTCCCGGCAACGGCGACTACGCCCGCCGCCAGCATCAGGAAAACGACGATCGCGGCGTAACTGTACGGGGCACGACTCAGGCGCCAGAGTGCGATCGCGGCCCACGCCGGGGCCACCGGGACAACGACGCGCGCCAGCAGGCGCATGCTTAACGGAAACAGTCGCAGGAACACCAGCGAGACCGAGACGAGTAACAGCGCAGGCAAAAACAGGATGGCGTTGTCGGTCTCGATCTCGCCCGAACTCGAAACGCTGACCGGCACCCCGCCGCGCAGGCTGAGCTCCCATGCCAGGTATCCGGCCCCGGCGAGCAGCGCAAAGTCCAGAAAATACCGGTGGAAGAACGGTGTCTCGTCCGGTCTCCCCGTGTCTCGCTTCCCGGCCACCACACTCCCGTGACCGAAAGCGAGCGCCGGTCCAACGACCACCACGAACGCGACCAGTCCCGTTGCAAATGAGAGCGCGTAGTTCGTCCAGTCCAGGCTCACGGGCAATGCGCCGCCGCCCGTCACGTCGCTGTAGAGCGGAAGACGTCCGGCCTGCGATACAAGTACGAGCGCGAGCAATGGTCCGATGATCACCGGGGCCCCGACCACGACCAGCGCCTCAAGCCCGTACAAGCGTCCGACCTGAACCAGGCTCGCGCCCCGGCTCTGCAACACCCCCATCTCCTGCTGGCGCCGCTCGGCAAGCGAACGGGCCGTCATGTAAAGGTAGTAGCCCACGAAGGCCAGCAGCAACGTCGCGATCAACGCCATAGGTATTCGTGAGAAAGCGAGACGCTGCGCCAGGGCGTCAAAGGAAACCCCCAGCCCGGTAAGTACGGTCGAGCCGGGAGCGTTTGATTGCATCTTGCCGTACAGACCGTCGACCCGGTTCGTGATTTCAGCAGCGTCCAGATCGCGGATCGCACTGGCGTCCACGGGGAAGATCCAGGAAGCGGTGAACCTGCCGTAAGGGCCGGCGGCGGCGATCCGCTCCAGTCCCTCCCGGTTGATGAAGAACCCGGGTACCGGGCCGAAGAACCCCTCCAGCGGGTCCGGACGGATGAGCGCCCTTGCCCGGTTCATCCAGAACTCGTCATTCACGTCATGGACCTGGAAGAGGCCGCTGAGCCTGAACTTCACCAGGTCGCCGGGCCCCCTGGTGGTCCGCGCCGTAAACACATCCCCGACGGCGATCCTGTCGATCTCCACCAGGATGTGATCGACCCATAACCCGACCTCCAGGACAGGCTCCCCGGGCGCCGGGTCCGGTATCAGGGACGGGGCGCTGCCCTCGACATAGGTGATGTGGTTTTCGGAGCCCTCGACGTATTCGAACCGGATCGCCGTGAAGTCCTGGATCGATAGCGGCGGAGCGGCGGGGTCTACGACACGGGCGTGATGCGGCGGGAGCATCACCTGGCGCATCGGACCGGAGATGTCTCCGAACTGGTCCTCCAGCGCCGCCTCGACGTTCGACGTGTACTCGTCCAGGACCGGTATCCGCACCTGGACGTCCGCATCGTTCACGATGATTACGTTGCGGCCGACCAGCGAAGCGTTGTCGATGGTGGACCTGACCGCAACCTTGTCCAGGCTGGCGAGATAGGTCGGCGCACCACCGATCACCGTGGTCGCGACCAGCGCGGCGGCGGCGACTCCGGCCAGCAGCGCGGCATCCGTCGACGATCGCCGCGCCGCGAGGCGGGCATAACGGAACGGCTCGAAGAGGGTCAGGCGCATCGTTCCGGTTCCCCGGGTTTCATGGAAGAGCCGCAATATATCCCCTGGCAGGCCCGGCTCGAAGAAGCCGCCTGCCGCTTCGAACGCCGGCTCTCCCGAAGCTCCCCGATTCAGGGCAGCCCGGGATGGGTAGCGTCCCGATCTTCAGGTTACGGCCATCGGCGGGATTGGATTTTACCGCCGAGGGGTGACGGCTCCCGGCCCGTTATCGCTTGAGTTGGACCGCCTCAACGGTTACGCCCGCCTCCGGGTCCATCGACACGATCACCGCGGTCGGCGACCGTCCACCGGACGGCGCGCCGCTGTAAAAAGCCGGCGCGCCTTCGCCGCTCGTGACGTCACGGAAGACGTGCACATGCCCCAGCGCTACGTAGTCACAGTCCGCCGCGGCGAGCTCCGCAGGCGTGATCTTGGAGCTGTACTCGTCATATGGATCGCTGTCGGTGACGAGCCCGTGGGCCATCCCGATGTACCAGTTCTCGGAGCAGCGGGGTTGGAGCGCACCCATCGGGCGAAATGCCGGGCTGTGGTCGTAAACCGGCTCGCCCCATACGGACAGCCCGAGCGGTTCCCCCAGGTGTTCAAGGTCCACCATCTCTCCACCTGGCTTGAGCAGGAGATGCACACCTTCTGGCAGGCTCCGGCGGTCGAACGAGCCGTTCGTCAAGGCCGTGTCGTGATTGCCGGGCAACACCACGACGGGCCGCCGGAGCGCGCCGAACCTTCGGAACGCTTCGCCGATCAGTTGCGGCGTCACTCCGCGGTTATCGAAGAGGTCCCCGGCAACGATCACGGCATCTACCGATCGGTCAACGGCCAGACGGAGTACCTGCTCGAAACCGAGGAGCGCTTCGTCCGGGTAGATGTCGCTTCCCAGGTGGAGGTCCGAGGTGTGGAGCAGTTTGAGTGATCTTCGAGTCAAACGATGCCGCCGTCGGTCGTGATCGAAAGTAATCGAGCCAGGTTTATCAAACGGATTGCCACGTAAACCGGTCGCCGGACCCGGTGACCTTCCCGATATTACTGCCGATTTTCAGATGCCCGGCAAATACCGTCCACCCTCCGTCGGCGGCCCGGCGGAGGACGTCGCGGCGAGACGCGCGCGCCATGTCCTGGTTCCAGTCAAATGATGGACACCATTCCGTCTCTGTGACCTGTGCGACGTTGTGGAACAGGTCGCCGATGATCACGCCGGTCTCGCCACCGGACTCGATCAACACACACTGATGCCCCGGAGTGTGGCCGTTGGCGGGCAGCGTCCGTATGCCGGGCGCGACCTCCTCCTCGCCGTCGACCAGGCGGAGCACCCCAAGCCCTTCAAG
>JACZRO010000223.1 GCA_022574675.1 Chloroflexota bacterium | reverse complement strand
TTAACGGTTCCAATCGAATTCTGTCATCCCGAGCGCGGAGAAGGATCTCCCGGCTCTCAACTGACGAGATTCTTCGTCGCAGGCTCCTCGGAATGACAAAATGCGTACCTGGCGCCGTCCCCGGAGCCTCCCGCAGAGGTCCCGAGCCTCTGGCGCGCGCCCTGAGGCTCTCGAGCGGCGTTTCGTCCAACCACGCTGAGCGCGGCCCCGCGTCACTCGCGGTCGAAATCCACGCTCCGCAGGTCCCGAGTCGGACGGGTCGGGCGGCCCTCGATCACCGGCCCTCCCGAGCGCTCCTCCGCCTGCTGACGGTCGTAGCGCCGGCCCATCCAGCCGATGATCAGCGGGACGACCCACCGGACCAACCGGAACAACACGATCGGGATCAGGAAGCGGAGAAGGATTGCCATCGATGCCCTGTATCAGCCCGGAACGGCGCCGCCGTTGGCGCGTCTGGCACGCGTCAACTCCCTCTCCGATAGGGAGATAGCCGCGATCGGGTTTTCGGCGTTTTCGTCCTCGACCTGAACGCGATACTGCGGGATGCCGCCCAGGTGATGGTGCAGGGCGTCCGGCTCCAGGTGCAATATCACGCCGGTCCACCCTTCAAAGCTGGCATGTTGGCCGGTGACGTTCGGATGCAAGACCACCCGGTCACCCTCGGCGTACTTCGCCATTCAGACACCCCACGGCGGCCTTCAAAAATCTTGCCATACTTGGCCGCACTACTTGCCGTTCCGGTTGCGTCTTTCCGAGAACGTCTCTGGCCAATCTTAGCCCGGGAGCTGGGCGATCCGTTCCGTCGCGAACTGGTGGACGTCCCGGGCGATCTCCAGCGCGCGATCGGAATCGTAGGCCTCGTACACCTCCGCCGGCACCCCCCCGGGCAACCCTCCGGGGTAGCGTGCGCCCAGGTAGTGTTTGTCGAGCAGCGGGCCGATCGACTTCATAAAGTCGAACGACGGCTCGACCGCCATCGCGTCTTCGCAAAGGTCGGCGAGCGAGTGCCCCCACACCTGTTCCGCCCCGCGGGCGAGCAGGAACGCGGTCACGGCCTTCTCGGCGGACTGGTGGCACAGGAAGCACGCCAGCGCGTGCCTGCCGGCGCCGGCGACGAACTCGGCGTCCGCCAGGTCGATGCTCGACTGTGTCATCCACCTGCCGGCGTTCTTGAGAGCTGCCGAATCAGCCAATGATCACTTCCCCGTCGCGTTCTACCGCCGCGAGCAGCGGGTCGGTTTCGGCCAGTTCCTCGTACTCCTCGGGCGTGTACACGAAAAAGCTCGTGTCCAGACGTGGACGGAGATGCGTCACCCAGAAATCGGACCTTCTATGGAATGGCTCGTCGGTTTGCTGAACGACGACCAGCTCGATCGCCGTCTCCGGGGTTATGCGCCCGACGGCCATGCCGCCCGTAAGGGCGACGCGTATCGCGCCAAGCTGTGGCATCTCGGTTCGGAGCCGTTCCAGCTCGGCCTCAAGCAATTCCCGGCGCTGCTGCGCGAAGCCGTACATCATCGGCAACGGGTTCGCCTCCTCTTTCCCCTTCGGTCCCGGACGGCGAACAACGTCACTTGCGACCTCGTGAGTCCGGCCCGGAATCGGATGCCGTCCCGGGCATAGCGGGACGCGATTCGGTCAACGTCCCGTTGCCGCCGGTTAGACCGTGTAAAGCGTCGGGTGATCCGGCACCGGGTAGATATCGTCCGGTGTCAGCGGGTAGGCCTCTTTCTTGTAGACCTGGATCCGGTGGCAGCCGAAGTCCGGCACGTACATCCGATCCTGGTCGTCGAACCGCACCGAGGCCGGTCCGCGGAACCGCTTCTGCTGCTCCGTGTTGGCCATCTCGCGGTTGCGGAGCACGGCCGGGTTCGCCCTGACGTAGATCTGTCCGCTCTTCGAGAGCGTCGCGTCGCCGATGAACTTGTCGACGTAACGGCCGTCCGGCGCGAACTGCTGGACACGGTTGTTTCCACGGTCCGCGACATAGATATCGCCGTGCTGGTCGACCTCGACACCGGCCGGCCGGTTGAACTCGCCGTTGCCGGACCCTGAGCGGCCGAACTCCATGATGAACTCGCCGTCTGCGTTCAGCTTCTGGACGCGGTCGTTGTGCCAGTCCGCCACCAGGATGTCGCCCTCGCCGGTCACCGTGATGCCCCAGGGCATGTCGAACTCGCCCGGGCCGCTCCCGTAGGAGCCGAAACCGCCGAGGTACGCCCCGTCCTTCGTGAACTTCTGGACGCGGTGGTTGAGCGTATCGACCACCCAGAGGTTCTCGTCGGCGTCGAAAGCGATACCGGACGGGCGGTTGAACTGGCCCTCGTGTGAACCTTCCTCGCCCCATTCGCCAAGGTCTGTGCCATCCGTCT
>JACZRO010000222.1 GCA_022574675.1 Chloroflexota bacterium | reverse complement strand
AGCGCATGCCTCGCGGGCTTCGCGGAGCGGGCGCTTGGGAGCATAACAACGCCTGCGCAGGAGATCAATTGGAGCTGATCGCCGAACAGGCAAGGGGCGTCGCCGTGGAGCGCCGGAAGACGCTGGCGGTGGTGTCACTCGCGACACTGTTCGGCCTCTCGGTCTGGTTCAGCACCAATGCGGTCGGGCCTCCGAAACCCGAAAGCGAGGCCGCCGGCCAATCAAAGGCGGGGGCGTGCCCACCCTAATCGCTCGCCACCGTCTCCGGCGCCGCAATCGCCGTATCGTCAACGCGTCGCGTACTCACCCATAGCGCCATCGCCGTCAGCGCGATTCCCAGCGAGACCACTGACATCAAAACCTTGTACCCGTCATAGCCCGGCGCCGCGACGAGCGCGATCCCGCCCAGCACGGCTCCGATCATGCTGCCCCCCGGACCCAGGGCGCTGTTGACGAAGATCGCCGCGCCCAGCCGGTTGCCTGAGTGCTGATATATAAGGGCCGTCATCCCCGTCTGGGCCACCCCTGTTAGCAGCCCGTACATGAAGAAAAAGAAGGCGGATACGAACGGGGAGGGCGCCAGCCAGACGAAACCGATCATCGTCACGCCGGTCAGTACGGTCGTCAGGGCAGTCGCCCGGATCACGCCTATACGGGCCATGATCGGTCCGCCGACGAACGCCGCCAGCATGAAACCAAACGGGCCGACGAAGAACATCGGCGCGATCCACGCGTCCTTGCCGGGATGAAGGTCTAAGAAGAACGCCGCAAGGAAACTGAAAAGGATCCCGAACATGATCTGCGACACGAAGCGCATCATCATCACGGTTCGTACGACCGGCATTCCTGCGGCGCGTCCAGCCTCAGCCAGCCGGCTTCGATACGAAATCTCTGTGGGAGCGCCCGGCAGGGACGGCAGGGCGAAGGCCACAAACACTGCGACGCCGGCGGTCACGACGCCGTACACGGCGAGTCCCGTCTGCCAGTCCGTGAGCGCAGCGACGCCACGTAACGAAGGCGCCAGTATCCCCGGACCCAATGCCATCGCACCGATCACCAGTCCGGTCCGGACGACCCGCGTCGTCGGATCAGACCATGCCCGGGCCACGGCGGCGAGCGTCGCCGCGAGCACGATCCCCGCGGCCGTCCCGGTAATCAGCCTGATCGGAAGCAGGACGGCGAAATCATCAACGACACTTGAGATGATAGATGTGGCAGCGACCGCGACGAGGGCGAGCACAAGCACGCGCCGGATGGCCATCTGTCCGATTAACGGCGCGAAAGCGAGCGCGGAGGCGATGCCGCCCAGGTAGGTCACCGTCCCGAGCTGCCCTGCAACCCCTGTGGACCGATCGAGGTCGGCCGCTATCTCGTTCAGGAACGGGGCAATACTGGCCTCGTGCGGAAACGAGAATGGGATCGAGGCCATCAACGCCACGAGTGTGAGAAGCTGCGGCCCGCCGCCTTTTCGTAGGTTCATGGCTCGGGGATGATACGCCGCGGGTACACGGCCAACGTGCCGCGCCGCGACTAGCGCGAACGCATCAGACGGTGAGGAGTGGCAGACTCGCTGAGCAGCCGGCAACGCGTAGGGCCGGGGCGGCTCCGCCCCCGCTTCGAGAGCCTCAGGATGCTGGCGAGAATTTCCCGATTCAGGTGAGGAAGATCGATTGGAACTGTCCGACCCACAGGCAAGAGACATCGCCGCCGAGCGCCGGAAGGCGCTGGTGGTGGTGTCACTCGCCACCCTGTTCGGCCTATCGGTCTGGTTCAGCACCAACGCGGTCGGGCCGGCGCTGGAGGTGGAGAAGGGATTCTCGACAAGCGACCTGGCCTGGCTCACTATCGCCGTTCAGCTCGGGTTCGTAGCCGGGACGCTGGTAATCGCCGTCACCAACCTGGCGGACCTTGTAAAAGCCCGGTACGTATTTGGCGTGTCGGCGGGCGTCGCAGGAGTGCTCAACCTGGGCGTGATCCCGTTGGACGGCTTCGGCCCGGTGCTCGCCGTGCGTTTCGCCACCGGCATATTCCTGGCCGGCGTCTACCCGCCCGGGATGAAGATCATCTCCGGCTGGTTCCAGTCCGGACGTGGGATCGCGCTGGGCGTGATGATCGGGGCGTTAACCATCGGTTCCGGTTCGCCCCACCTGTTGCGGTCGGCTTTCGTCGACAACTGGGAGGCGACGATCATCGGCAGCTCGCTGCTTGCGGGGTTGTCGGCGGTGCTGGTGGTGACGCTCACCCGGGACGGTCCGTACGACGTGCGCGGGGCGAAGTTCAACCCGCGTTACATGCTGCGGGTCTTCAGCGAACGGGGCCCCCGGCTGACGCTGTTCGGCTACCTGGGCCACATGTGGGAGCTGTACTCGATGTGGGCCT
>JACZRO010000086.1 GCA_022574675.1 Chloroflexota bacterium | reverse complement strand
AGATGCGTTCCAGCCACACGAACGGGCGGTCCCGGCCGAACGAGCGCCGAAGATCGTCCTCAACATCCTGCTGCGTCTCGCCGTGGCCGAACTCACGGTGTAACGGGCCGCGCCCGGTCAGGCGCACTCGCACCACGAGGTCGCGTCCGTCATCGGCCGCTCGCGCCTCGTTCAGAGCTTCTGATAGTGCGTCCACAAGCTCGCCCAGGTCCGTCTGGCCGTCGATCGAGACCTCGACCGTCTCCCACCGGACCACATCAAGCGGTTTGAACGCGATATCCGCCCGCCCGGACGCATTCACATTGACGAGTAGTGCGCCGCGCTGGCCGGGCTCGTTCGGGTGGCGGCCCTGCGTATTGCCCGGGTAGGCGATGGCCGGGCCGTGCTCACGGAGGGTCCGGCGCGTGTGGACGTGGCCGAGCGCCCAGTAGTCGACGCCTGTCGCGACCAGGTCTTCAACCGTGCACGGGGCGTAGTCGTCCTGCGCCGGGTCGCCTCCGACGTTGCAGTGGAGCAACCCGATACTGAATACGCTGTCGGCCGGTGGTGCGGAGAAGCGCGCCGCCAGGTTTTCGTGGACCTCACGGTGCGGAAAGCTGACGCCCTGTACGCGTGCGATCAACTCGTCGCCGCGCCGTACGTCCGCCCACTCTGGCTCGGCCCCAAAGACGTGAACCTTGTCCGAGAGGCGGATAGACGGGAACCGTCCGTCGAGCGGATCGTGGTTGCCGTGTACTACGAATGTCGGGATGCCGTGTTCCGTCAGGCGCGCCAGTTCCTTCCGGAACCTGAGTTGGGTGCCCGCATCGCGGTCGGCGCCGTCGTACACGTCGCCCGCTATCACCAGGAAGTCGGCTGCCTCGTTTATGCATAGATCGACCAGGTTCTGGAACGCCTGGTAGGTAGCCTGCTGGAGCCGTTTCGCTATGGCATCGTCTGACTTCAACATCCCTGTGAACGGGCTGTTGATATGCAGGTCAGCGGCGTGGACGAAACGAAATGCGGGCATGCGGCGGACAAAAGTGGGGCGAGGTGTAGGCGGATTGTAGCAACGGACCGGGCAACCGGTGGGGGCGACTGTCGCATTTGCCGCGACGCCATGAAGATCACAGGCCTGCACAGGCGAGGGCGCTAAAAAGGACGCGGAACGGGCCGCCCCCTGCGTTATGCGGGGAGCGGCCCGTTTCCGTGCACTCTACGAGAGCGGACGGACTAGAAGTCCATCCCTCCACCGGGCATGCCGCCGGGCATGGGAGGCTCGGGCTGCGGCTTCTCGGTGATGAGCGACTCGGTGGTCAGGATCATTCCCGCCACTGAGACGGCGTTCTCAACCGCCGCCCGGGTCACCTTGGCCGGGTCGATGATGCCGAGCTCCAGCATGTCGCCGTACTTCTCGGCCATGGCGTCGAACCCGTAGTTGCCCTTCCCCTTGCCGACGTTATCCAGAACCACGGCGCCTTCGGCTCCGGAGTTCTCTGCGATGATGCGGATGGGGGCCTCAAGGGCGCGGCGAAGGATATCCACTCCGGTCTGTTCATCGCCACTGGCCTTGACCTTCTGGAGATCCATTGCTGAACGGATCAGCACTGTGCCGCCGCCCGGGACGATGCCCTCTTCTACAGCGGCGCGCGTGGCGGACAGGGCGTCCTCGACGCGCTGCTTCTTCTCTTTGAGCTCGATCTCTGTGGCCGCGCCGACCTTGATGATCGCGACCCCGCCGGAGAGCTTGGCCATGCGCTCCTGGAGCTTCTCACGGTCGTAGTCGGACGTGGTCTCTTCGATCTGGGCCTTGATCTGGGAGATGCGGCCCTGGATCTCGGACGAGTCCCCTGCTCCCTCGACGAAGGTCGTGTCGTCCTTGGTGGAGACGATGCGTTTGACGCGGCCCAGGTCTTCAACCTCGGCGGAATCAAGGTTGCGTCCGATCTCCTCTGAGATGACCTGTCCACCGGTCAGGATGGCGATGTCCCGCAGCATTTCCTTGCGGCGGTCGCCAAAACCGGGAGCCTTGACTGCGAGCACGTTGAGGGTGCCGCGCAACTTGTTGACCACGAGCGTGGCGAGGGCTTCGCCATCAACGTCCTCGGCAATGATGACCAGGTTCTTGGAAACCTTCAGGACCTTCTCCAGGACCGGCAGGATGTCCGAAACGGACGAGATCTTCTTGTCCGTGATGAGAACGAGGGCCTCGTCAAGGGCGGCCTCCATACGCTCCGAGTTGGTCACGAAGTACGGGGAGATGTAGCCGCGGTCGATCTGCATCCCTTCCACGTAGTCGATCTCGTACGCGAGGGCCCGCGACTCGTCGACGGTGATCACGCCGTCTTTGCCGACCTTGTCGATAACGTCGGCGATCAGGTTGCCCATCTCGTCGTCGTGCGCCGACAGGATCGCCACCTGGGCGATCTGGTCACGGCCTTCGACCGAGGTCGAGAGCTTGGAGATCGAGTCCCGGACGGAGGCGACCGCTAGCTCAAGCCCGCGCTTGATGGCCATGGGGTCTGAGCCGGCGGCGACGTTCTTGAAGCCCTCAGAAATGATCGCTTGCGCGAGGACCGTTGACGTCGTGGTGCCATCACCGGCGTCGTCGTTGGTCTGCTTGGAGGCTTCCTTGAGCAGCTGGGCGCCCATGTTCTCGAACGGGTCTTCGAGGTCGATCTCTTTGGCGATCGTTACACCGTCGGAGCTGACCTGGGGCGGGCCGAATTTCTTATCGACGATTACGTTGCGTCCCTTCGGGCCGAGCGTAATTTTTACGGTGTCTGCGAGCATGTCGATTCCGGCCTTGAGGTGGGCCCGAGCATCCTCGGCGAACTTGAGTTCTTTAGCGGGCATGTGTTCCTCTCCATGCGCCCGGCCGGATCGCCGGGCATGTTGATGGTCCTTCAGCGGAAGGGCCGGGGAGTTTTAGATGGTGGCGAGAATGTCGCTCTCGCGAACGACCAGGTACTCGATTCCGTCCTCTGTGTACTCGGTCCCGGCGTATTTTGAGTAGATGACCGAGTCGCCGACCTTTACGGAAAGGACTATCGTCTTGCCCTCGTCGGTGACTCTTCCGGGGCCGGCAGCCACGACGGTACCGGTCTGCGGCTTCTCCTTCGCGGTGTCCGGGATGTAGATCCCGCCCGAACTCTGGGAAGCCTCATCCTCGCTTGGCTCAATCACGACGCGATCAGCCAGCGGCTTTACCTTGATCTTGGTCTTTGTCGCCACTCGGGAGTCCCTCCTGTTTCCTTGCGAGTCTTTCTTCCGGCGGTTCGACAGGCGCCCGACGCTTCAGGACGCTACGCGCGAATCCGCTCTCCGTTAACCCGTTGTGTTTCCCAATCGGAATTAGCACTCGGACCGGCCAAGTGCTAAGCGAGTGAATCTTAGAAGCGCGGCTACGAAGTGTCAACGATGGCGTCGCAACCGGCCCGGGTTAGCGGCCGGACGGGGCCGCGGGCTCCCGGCCGGTGTGTCCAGGCGCCAACAACGGAACACAAGTCCCCGGCGGGCCTGCTGTCAGCCTTGCTGTCGGTTGACCACAAGATCGGAGTGCGGGTTTCGCCAGATCCTGCTTGCGGGATCGCGCAGCCATCTCACGTTGCGGCACGGTGAAGATAGAGCGGTCGACCGGGGGTGACACGGGGACGTCGCAAGCGCGAGCCGGTGGTTCCCACACCCATCACGAGCAATTAGCGTCTCACCGCGCTGCGGGCGTTTATGGGCAATCTTTTAATGGCGTTGGCGGCGATCGCCGTGCTGATGACAGGCACGCTGTCGTTCACCACCGCCTGGATAGCGGGCGCTGACTCCAGCGCCGAAGCATTTGAGGCGGCTTCCGATTCCCGGTGGCAGATCGACCGATCATCGTTGCGCCACATCGCCGGCTGTGTGATCCCGCTGGGAACAACCATATCCGCCACGATCGAGAACGACGGCCAGTCGCCGCTAAGCGCCTTCGGCGACTGGGACGTGATCGCGCACTATCAGTCGGATGGATCGGTCAGCGTTGAGCGGCTTTCGTACAGCGAGATCACACCGGCCACGGCGGGCCAGTGGACCCTGACCGACCTGCGGCTTGTGAACGGACGATCGGAGGCGTTCGGTTCCGGGGTTCTGGACCCCGGCGAGAGGGCCACGATAACCGTGGAGTTGCCGGCGAGTGCGATAGCGTCCGGCCTGAACAAACTGACCGTCGCGACCCGGGAAGGCGCCGTCGCCGAGATATCGTTCGACGGGACTACTACGTGCGGTTATTACCTGCACAACGCACCCAGCCCCCCGTCTGGTGACACGACTTCCCAGGCGGACCTCCCGGCGGATGTCAGCTTCCCGGGCGCCACGAGCCTCTACAACTACGATACCGATCGTGACGCCGCGCCGGGACTCCTATTGCTAAAAGGCGGGTCCGGCGCTGACGAGGCCGATCTGACGAAGTACCAGAACTGGAAAACGGCGGCCCTGACGCGACCCCTGAAACTGCCGGGCACGGTCCGCGTGGAGTTCTGGGCGGCGGTCAAGGACTTCAACACGACCGCACGCGGCGATGTGACGGTGTACCTGCGCGACTACGACGGGGCTTCTTACACAGAGATCGGCAACGTCACGGTGACATCTGACCCGTGGGACGTATTAGCCGGCGGGACCTGGGTCAAGGCCACTGCGGCGATCTCCGGCCTGGATTACACGCTGCCGATCGGCAACCGGCTTGAGGTGAAGATGATCGTGCCGTCGGCATCGGGCGACGACATGTGGCTGGCGTACGACACGACCGGCTACCCGGCTTCGGTGACTTACGCCGACTCACTGGACCTCATTTTTCACACCGACCTGCAGCGGACCGGCGAGTTACTGAGCTTCCTGGCGCGAACAGGTCCGCACGACGACGGTTACTACCTTCACAACAACCCTTCCCCGCCGGTACTGGATACCACTTCGCAGGCGGACTTAACGGCGACGACGAGTTATCCATCGGCCGCTACCCTGCTCAACTACGACACTGATCGCGACGCCTTGCCGGGGCTGATCCTGCTCCAGGGAGGTTCCGGCGCCAGCGAGACGGACCTGACGAAATACCAGAACTGGCGAACGCCGGTGTTGACGGAACCGCTCGTAATATCCGGACCGGTATCGGTCAATATCTGGTCCGCGGTAAAGGACTTCAACACCTCCCTGGCCGGTGAGTTGAAGTTCTTCCTGCGGGATTACGACGGGTCTTCGTACACGGAAATTGGTAACGGGACGATCACCGCGAGCCCGTGGGATGCGGGGGCGACCGGAACCTGGGTGAACCGGCTGCTGGAAATTCCCTCGCTCGACTATACGTTGGCCGCGGGGCACCAGATCGAGCTCAAGGTGATCGTCGGCGCTGGCTCGGGGGACGATATCTGGCTGGCGTACGACACGACGTCATACGACTCGGTGCTCCGTCTGCCGGGACAACGGGACGCGGACGCCGGTGGGCGTCCGCTGAGGGCGATCTCGGACGCCGGCGCGTCGACGGGCCGGTTCGCCCCGGATCTGAACGGCGGCCGGATCCTGTTCTCCCTCGAGGGTTACACACGGATCGCCGACGCATCGTGGACCGTGAAGTACCGCATAAGGCGAGACGGCTTCGGATTCGTCTGGCATACCGATAGCTCGGACATCGCGCCCGCGACCTCTGAGACCTGGGTGAACGTCGACCTCTCGTCGTATGTGCCCGCCGGAACGCAAGGGGCGGTCATCGAGATCGTGAATACGCATCCGAGCAGCGCGCTCAGCGGCCTGGTGAGGGGTGTGGATGACACGCGGGAATACATGCCGGACGCGAGTTCCCAGAAGGTCCCCGGCCTGAGTCACCGCTGGCAGTTGGTGAAGGTGGACTCCAACCTTGAAATACAGGTGTACGTCGAGAACAACACAGACCTCCTCGTGAACCTCATCGGCCACACGTTGGGTTCGGATCCGGGTTATTACGCGGTGCCGCCGGACATCACACCGGGTACGACGGGATCGTGGACGACGATCGATGTGTCCTCAAAGGTGACGGACCGAGCTACCGGGGTCGTTCTCATGATCGACGCAACGGCCAACGAGAAGACTTACGGTGTACGAGAGACCGGCAGCGCGTTCTCGTCGACAACGCATACGGTCAGCGCCCAGGGCAACACGATGTACGTGGTGGGCATCGACGACGACAATAAGTTCGACATCTATCTACAAGATTCGAGCATCAAGGTGTACCTGGTCGCAAGTTCCGACCGGTCTCTGGTGTTTTACGTCGACGACATCGCGATCACAGACCCGACGCTCAATTCCTGGCAACCCATCGACGCCGATACCTACTCAGTGCCCGATGGGGCGAGCGGATTGTTCCTGTACGTCCAGAACAATACGAATCAGCGGAACGACTTTGGCGTCCGAAAGGTCGGGTCCACGGACGATTTCGACAAGGGAATATGGTCGGACGGCCATCTCCAGGGCCCCGTTGGACTTGATTCAACAAACACCTGGGAGGAGTACCTCAGCTCTTCCAATGTCGACGTTTCCATCGCTGCCTTCACCGCCGGAGTGAACCTGGGCCCGACCACACTTCATGCGGACATGGATGTGCTCGTGCGCCGGGCGAACGGTCAGGTGCGGGCCACACTGGGCGTTGAGGTGGCCGATACGCTTTCGATCGATGTGACGAATGAATGGTTGACGGTGACGGCTACCTACAGTCCGCCTGAGTATGTGATCGTCGACCAGACCGACTACCTGGAGTTTGACCTCTTCGCCCATGTGACCATAAACGATGGAGAGGACACCACCATGCAGTTCTGGTTCGACGACAACACGATCTCTCTCGATGACCAGATGGGCGTCAGAAACCTGGGGCTGCTCCGGGAGTAGTCGTTCGGCTCGCTGTCGGCGTCGGAATCCAATGTCCGGCAGTGGATCAGTTAGTATGTGCAACGCGCATGTGCGGGCGCCCAACCGGATCCTGGAGATGACCATGGTCACCAATGTCAGTCCGTCCGCGGTCGACATAGAACAGCTTCGCGACAACGTGAAGTCGAAGTACTCCGATGTCGCGACAAACCCGGAAGAGGGATTTCACTTCCACACGGGCCGGCCGCTCGCGGCGATGCTTTCCTATACGGCGGAAGACCTTGAGGGTCTCCCGGAGTCCGCGATCGAGTCGTTTGCGGGGACCGGCAACCCGTTTAGCTGGGGCCGGCTACGCCCGGGCGAAGTAGTTGTCGACATTGGCAGCGGCGCCGGGTTTGACTCCCTCCAGGCGGCGCGACACGTCGGGCCTGGCGGAAGGGTGATCGGCGTCGACATGACGCAGGCGATGGTGGACAAGGCGATCGAGGGCGCGAAGGACATGGGGCTGGCCAACGCCGAGTTCCGGCTCGGCTATGCCGAAGCGCTCCCGGTTGAGGACGGCAGCGCCGATGTCGTGATCAGCAACGGCGTGATCAACCTCACCCCTGACAAGATGTCCCCGATGAAGGAGATTTACCGCGTCCTCAAGCCGGGCGGCAGAATACAGATCGCCGACATCGTGGTGCATATCGAGGTGCCGCAAGAGGCGAAAGACGATATCGATCTGTGGTCCGGCTGAATTGCCGGCGCTCTGCTGGAAGCAGAGTGGGAATGGGTGCTGGACAACGCCGGTTTCGTGGACGTCCGGATGGGAGAACAGGTCGACGTGTTCTCCGGTTCGGTACACGAGTCGTCCGCCAAGAACTTTGAGACGTTCGGCCTGACCATATTCGGCCGGAAGCCCGGGGGATAACCTTCCCGGGGGTTGCGAGCCGCGCTGCCGTGAATCAGGATTTGCGGGCTGACGCGTACTGGTCGATCGCCCGCCGAACGGTCTCGATAGCTTCGCGCGGTCCCAGGAACTCCTGGACGTTGACCTCTTTGGCCTCCAGCACCTTGTAGTCCTCGAAAAATCTGCGAACTTCGGCCATCCGGTGCTGAGGCAACTCGGCGATATCGTGGTAATCGGCATACTCAGGGTCGTCGAGATGGACGCAGATGATCTTCGCGTCTGCCTGGCCCTGGTCCATCATGGTGAGCATCCCGATCGGCCGAAGCCGCAGGATGCTGAGAGGATCGACCGGTTCCTGCATCAACGCCAGGCAGTCAAGTGTGTCGCCGTTGTCCGCGAGCGTGCGGGGGATGAAGCCGTAGTTGGCGGGATACACGACGGACGAGTGGAGGACGCGGTCAACCCGCAGCATCCCCGTGTCCTTGTCCAACTCATACTTGACCTTGCCGCCCTTCGGGATCTCGATGACCCCGTTGAATTCATCGGACGCATTTGCGCCGAGGTCGACGTCGTGCCAGGGATGGGCCGCGGTTAGTCTCCGGTCGATGATGGGGACCACGAAAAATCACTACCGGATATTTTGCGCCTCTTTGACCGGGACGCGGCTATTTGCGGCGCGTTACGTCATCCAGACATTTACGGCCCGGAGATCGGCGGTCAGGCAGTCGACGGGAGAGCGCTCCGGCGCTTAGTCCCCGGCCGCCTCGGCCGAGCTTTCGGCGGCGTCACGCATGGCCCAGAACACCCGCTCCGGGCTCATCGGCAGCTGCGTCATCCGGACGCCGATGGCGTCGTCGATCGCGTTCGCAATGGCTCCGGCGGGCGGGACGATCGGCGGCTCGCCGACCCCGCGCACCCCGTACGGGCCGTCGTCCGCGGGTGTTTCGAGAATCACGGTGTCGATCCGCGGCAGGTCCAGCGCAGTTGGCATCCGGTAGTCGAGCAGGCTTGCGTTCTGGAGCACGCCCGTGTCGTCGTAAACGTATTCCTCGTTGAGCGCCCAGCCGATGCCCTGGACGGCCCCGCCCTGGACCTGTCCCTCCACGGCGTCCGGGTTGACCACCCGGCCGACGTCCTGGAACGCGGTAAAGCGCGTCAACTCCACTTTTCCGGTGTCCGGGTCGACGTCGACGTCGGCGATGTCCAGGGCGTAGCCGTTGGCGGGACGCATGTTCGGGTTGTTGGATGCGGACGCCACGATGCCGCGTGCGCCAGAAGCCGCCTCCGTTGCGGCCTCACGGAACGACAACGAGTTGTCCGGCACGTCACGGGCGGCAAACTGGCCGTCTGCGAAGTCGACGAACTCCGGCGTCACGCCGAGTTTCGAGGCGACGCGTTCCTTGATCTGACCGATGATGTCCTGCGATGCGTCGTAGATGGCGGAGCCCATCGATCTCGTGACCCGGCTTCCACCGGCGGTGCCGGAATAGGCGATGCTGCTGGTATCGCCGGTGGTGATGTGGACTTCGGACGGTTTGAGACCCAGAGTCTCTGCCGCAAGCTGGACAAAGCCGGTGCGGGTGGACGACAGGTCCATCGTCCCAACGACGAGAGATATCGTTCCGTCCGGGTTGACCGTCATGCGGCAACTCGATGTCCCGATGCCGTTGGGCCACCAGCCGATCGCGATCCCGCGCCCCGCGTTCTTGCCCTTGAGCGGCGCCGTGTAGTGCGGGTGTCCCTTGGCCGCCAGCAGCATCTCCTCGATGCCGATGGTGGTGAACTCCATGTCGTTCATGTTTTGATCGCCGGTCTTGCTGATGTTGGCAAGCCGGAAGTCGATCGGGTCCATGCCGAGCTTCTTCGCCAACTCGTCGATGGCGGACTCGGCGGCGTAGGAGCCGACAGTGGCGCCGGGCGCGCGATATGCGGCGACGCGCGGGGTGTTCGTGACCACGTCGTAGCCGTCGATGCGGGCCGCTTCCGGCTGGTAGGGCGCGAAAGCGCAGAGGCAACCGATCCCGACCGGCGCGCCCGGGTAGGCGCCTGCGCCGTATACGAACCGGGCTTGAACGGCCTTCATCTTGCCGTCGTTGGTGGCGCCGATCTTGACGGTGATCGTTGCGGCCGCGCCGGGTCCCGTGGCCGTCAGGACCTCGGTCCTGCTCAGCACGATCTGGACCGGCTTGCCGGTTTTCCTTGAGAGCACGACGCAGAGTGGCGAGATGCGGGTCTGGGCCTTGGCCCCGAACGCGCCGCCGACCTCGGTGCCCCTGACGAGGATGTTGCCGGGCTCCATTTCGAGCAGTTTGGACAACTGTGAGCGGTGGTCGAAGATGCCCTGTGTGTTGGCCCATACCTCGACGGTGCCGTCGTTGTGGTACCAGGCGGTCTCGGCCTCCGGCTCTATGTAGCCCTGGTGGACGATCGAGGTCTTGTAGGTCCGTTCGACGATGTGGTCCGACGCGGCGAAACCGGCGTCGACGTCGCCGCGTCCCAGTTCGACATGGAGTGCGACGTTGCTCGGGCTGTCCGCCTGTCCGCCGATGGACTTCGTCACCAGGTCGTCGTGCAACAACGGCGCTCCCGGCGCCATCGCCTCCACCGGGTCCTGGACCGGGGCGAGCACTTCGTAGTCGACCTTGATGAGTTGCGTCGCTTTTTCAGCGATCTCCGCTGTGCGGGCGGCGACGGCCGCTACCGGATGGCCCTGGAACAGGACCTTTTTACGGGCGATCACGAGTTCGGCGAGATACCGGAGCGAGATGTCCACCTCGCCGGTGCCGGCAGAACCGGCGGCCTGGATGTCCGGGAAGTCGTCGCGGGTGACCACGGCCTCGACGCCGTCAAGCGATTCCGCCGCGGAGGTGTCGATCAAGATGATCCGCGCGTGGGCGTGCGGGCTGCGAAGGATCTTGGCCTGCAGCAGGCCGGGCAGGTCGATGTCGGCGCCAAACTCGGCGCTGCCCGTCACCTTGGGGAGGGCGTCCACCTTTGCAAGCCGCTCGCCGGAAAGTGTGATCTGCTCTGCGGTTCCGACCATGTTTCGACCTCGCGGGTGTGCTTTTCGTGTGCTTTTCTGATGGCGCGGCCAGCCTGACGGCCCGTCACCGATGAGCGATGGTAGCAGAGGGCGTTGCCCGCGGGTTGCCGGGTGCGTAGAGGCTGGGAAGTCTCGCAAGATCCACTCTAATTCACCGGGTCGTACGTATGTCCGGAGGGCGGTAAGTGGTACGATGCGCCGAAGCCGAAGAGCACGCTCGCGCGATGGGATCATCGTCCGGGTGCGGTCCGCTGTATTGCGCCGTCGCCATGATGGTTACACAGCGTTTCTGTGAGTTGCGCCGGTCCCTCGAAGGATGAGGGGCGCGAACGTAGGCGCCGTGAATCGTGTGGCCCGTCCGAAGCGGAATGGACGGCCTGAGCGATGAACGGGGAGACAGGTG
>JACZRO010000221.1 GCA_022574675.1 Chloroflexota bacterium | reverse complement strand
GCATGGGTGACGCCTACGCGCGCGCCACCGGCCGCGCCGCCTTCGTGAGCCTGCACATCGACAGCGGCCTCGCCAACGGCATCAGCCTGATGCAGGACGCCTTCACCTCCGGCACTCCGATGGTCGTGGTCTCGGCCAACTACGACACGAGGAAACTGGCGGAGCGCAAGACAGACCTCGCCGATATGGTCCGTTCGGTCACCAAGTGGAGCGTGGAACTGACGCACCCGGACCAGATCCCCAGCGTGATGCGGCGCGCCTTCAACGAGGCCAACACGCACCCGAAGGGCCCGGTCTACGTCGGCCTGACCTCGAACGCCCTCGACGGAGAGGCGGAGATGAACATCATCCCCTCGACACACGTCTACGACGCCGGCGGGCCGGACCCGGCCGGTATCGCGCAGGCGGCCGAGCTGCTGGCGGGGTCCGAACGAGGCATCATGATCATCGGCGACCGCGTCGGTGAGTCGGACGCCGTGCAAGAGGCGGTCGGGATCGCTGAACTGCTTGGACTTCCCGTCTACCAGGCGCCCGGCGCCAACGTGGGGTTCCCGACGACGCATCCGCAATTCATGGGCGCGCTGGCGTTGAGGCGGTCGGAGCATCGCGAGGTCATCCGGCGCGCGGACGTCGTGCTGGCCGTCGGCGGAGACATCTTCTCGGACCTGTTCTACTTCACGGACGTCCAGCTTGAAGAGGCCACGAGCCTGATCCACATCGACCCCCGGCCCGGGGCCGTCGGGCGATCGGAGCCGACCGACATCGGCATCCTGGCCAGTCCGAAACTCGCTCTTCCGGCCCTCGCGGAGGCCGTTGATGCACTGCTTTCCGACGCGCAACGTACAGCCATCGACGATCGGAGGGTCGCAGTGGCCGAGGCCCGCGCGTCCGAGCGGGCGGCGTTCGAGGCCGCTGAGATGGAGAAGTGGGACCACAGCCCGATGACGCCGGCGCGCATGATGTCGGCCCTCGCCGACGCTCTGCCGGATAACGCGGTTGTGCTTGACGATTCGATCAGCTCAAAGGCGGCGGTGCGGCATTACATACAGGGTGAGAAGCCCGGCGACCTGATCGGCGGACGCGGCGGTGCGATCGGCTGGGGCATCGGCGCAACGATGGGCGCCCAGTGCGCCAACCCGGACCGCCCCGTGATCGGCGTTATCGGCGACGGCAGCTCGATGATGACCATACAGGGGCTGTGGACCGCGGCGAACGACAACATCCCCTGCGTCTTTGTGATCTGCAACAACGGCATGTACCGGGTCCTCAAGGTGAATATGGACATCTACAAGAAGGACGTCCTCAAGGAGCAGGAGCCCGGCAGCAGTTACCTGTACATGGATTTCCCGACGCCGTTCGACGTGGCGGCGATAGCGAACAGCATGGGCGTGCACGGCGAGCGAATCACGGAGCCGGAGCAGATCAAGCCCGCGCTCGACAGGGCGCTGGCCTCCGGCAAGCCGGCCCTGCTGGACATGGTGATCGACGGGTCGTTGTAACGGGCGACCGACGGTGATCGCCATCGCGGGTGAATAACGGGAGGTGCAATATGGCGGCGATATTGCCGGCAACTTCGGACGATTTGACCCCGTGGTTACTCAATCAACTCCTTGCCGATGCGCCCGAGTTTGCTGGCGCCGAAATTGTGTCGACCGACGTGGAGATAATCGGGACGGGCAGGGGATTTGTGGGCGAAGTCGCCCGCGTGTCACTGACATTCGCCGGAAACCATCCATCGGCGCCCGACTCGATCGTCGCGAAGCTGCCTGCACGCCACGACTCCACACGAGAGTTTGGATTTTCCGGTGGCGCATATGAGCACGAGTACCTGTTCTACACACACCTGGCGGGCGATTGTGGCGTGCCCGTGCCGGACTGTTACTTCGCCGGTTTTGACGGCCGGACGCAGAAGACCGTTCTGCTCATTGAAGACCTGTCGGACTATCACTCTCCGGGGCCGGGCGAAGAGATCTCCATCGAGGACGCGACCATGGTTGTTCGATCACACGCCGCGATGCACGCTAAATGGTGGGGAGGAGGCCGGCTCGCGCCGTTCCCCTGGTTGGATAGAAGCGGGGCAGACCAGAGAGAAACGTTCCGATCGAGCGTTCAGAAGGGCCTGGATAAAGTTCCGGATTTTGATCCCCGTCTCTGGCCCGACGGAGTTCTCGACATCCTCAACAAGATGGACAACATTCTTGACCTGATGTGGGACAGGGAGGACAGGGGTCCCAGGACACTTGTCCAGACCGACTCCCGGCCGGGCAATGTCCTGTTTTCACGGTCTCCGGGTCAGGCGTACAGACTGAAATTCATCGACTTCGGCGCTGTCGCGCTCGGCAATGGGCCGGCTGACATCGCCTACTTCGCGACCTTCGGAGTTAGTCCGGAGGCGCGGCGAGCCCGTGA
>JACZRO010000005.1 GCA_022574675.1 Chloroflexota bacterium | reverse complement strand
AGCACGTCGCCATTGGAAGCGAGCCCGCGCCGAGGCTCATCGTGCTGGCGGACGGTTGCTCGATCGAGACCGGCGCGCCTTGATAGTCGTTCGCGGAAACATCTGCCCGGATACTGGAGGGTTTCAACGGGTTGAACCGCTACGCCCCCGGACGTTAACGAGTCGGTGCCGGCCGGTGATCCGTGTTCAGGGGAACAACCCGCTTATCTCTTTATTGACGGCTGCCGCGAAAACGTCGGCCTCGGCGAGCAGTGTCCTGCTGCTCTGAAGCAGGACGTTCGCGTCTCCCGGCCTGGGGATAAATCTATCGACCTCGCGGTCCAGTTCCTCAAACGCTTCCACAGCTACTGCGAAGCCTTCAGCGGTCTTATCCAGAACCTTAACAACGAGTTCGTAGTGGGAGCGAAATTCGGTGGGCGGTTCCAACAATCCCCAGCGATCCTGGAGAGCGTTGGCCTCATCAGCGGCAGCTCTCAACTCTTGAAGTCGATTACTTATCTCCGGAGCGGTTGAACGCTCCCATATATCGATCGTTGTCGGTCCGGTACCGAGATTGGCCAGGTTCGTCGCGTGGTCCGAGATCAGCTCCCGGTACACGTCTACATATTCTTCGTCGGACGACCCGGAGCATGCCGTGATAAATACGGCGCCGACCAGGAGAAATGAAAGGAGAAATCTCCCGGGCGTCCGTGACGGAAAGACGTCGAAGTAGCGTTTCACGCGTTGCCTGTTCACACCCGGGGCTGTTGTGAACAAGAAGGTCATGCGCGTAGCGCTCTCGCCCGGCACGGCGCGTGGCCGTTTATTCCGCCCACCGGGTTGGCCCTGCTGCGCTCCCTCGCGGCCGCGGGGCAGGCGCTTATGAGTGACATCGACCTGGGTCGTGGCCCTTGTATGCGGTCATCGCCGATGGCACACACCGTTAGAGCCGCCTGAAGGCCCGGTCTGCGGTGTCGCCGCCGGCCACGATGCCGGCCACCACCGCTACGACCGTCACGGCCAGCGCTACTTTCCACAGGTTCGTCTTCGGCACCGGAAATGCCATGAGGCCCTCCTGAAAGTTCGCCGCCGAACGGTATCTGGACGGCTACTTCTCGCAGGGGCGCCCTGGCGTCACATGGCTCTTTTCAGGGTCAGCAACCCGTCGGCGCTCACTTGCGATCAAATGCAGAATAGGAGCCCGGTGATCGCGAGCGCATGAACGGGGTGCGCTCCGCCGTGAACGAGTTGTGAACGCACACGCTATGTGGGTTGTCCCGGGGGTGATTTAGGTGCTAACACCCACGCGCTGACCTGCGATTTCGGCCGGGCTGCCGGTCCTGCTCCTGCCTCGTTCGCGGCGTCAAACACTGGCCCAGAATTAGCCTTGCAGGGCGGGATCGGGGACTTATCGGGCAGCGGTATGCGAGCGCGAGCGGCGGCGTTCTGTTTCGGACCGCTGTTCTTAGGCCCGGGTCTCTCGCTCTCCCGCAGGTTGTATTGTCCCCGTGTTCAAGGTCGCTGTTATGAAGGGGAACGCCGGTGATCGGCGACCTGTTTGGAGGCGTGGCGCAGCGGGCGCTACCCATGAAGCTGCTGAAAGGGCCCGATGGGCGGCAGTCACTCCTGACTGATCAGGCGCGGCTGGCCGGGAGCGCACGCGCTGCCAGCCACAAGGCCAGTCGTCGAGGCCAGTAGACGCCCGCCCGGGTGCGGGCCGCCTGGCCCTGGGATTCCGAAAGGCCAGCGGTCAAATCGCCGGCCTTCATAGACACGATCGCACCCACGATGTAGACGGAAACCAGGACCTCGGCAGCGATAATAATGTCGGTACTCATGTGAGCATCCTGGGCGTACGGACGGGTGCCCCGGTTGTTAGCGAGGTTGTATCCCGGTGTGATATGGCCGGGCAGCGCGAGCGCCTCATCATCCGATCAATGTAGTGATTCTGCCAGTGTAATTCCCCGTCTTTCGGCTCTGACTCCATCCGGTTTCGGGTGACGCCGTCTAACGCAGCCTGTGGAGTTTCTCTGGCCGTTTACGACCGTCTGTATGCGCGTCAGCCGACAGGAGGTCTCGCGTAATCCCGGGGACGGTTGGTGGAAGTTCGTGCCTAACATCGGCCGGCGAATTAAACGTTGTCGGAGGTTGCGGCATTTGTCGACCGATATCTGCGAATTCAGCGGCTGCTACGAGACCATCCAGACGAGAGAGTTCGCATGCTCCGTGCACATGTTGGAATGGGAAGACGGGGATCTGGATCAGTGCACGGACTGCGATAACCTCAAGTACGTCGACGAGCCCATCTGTGTTGACTGCGCGCCCGGCGTATACGACGACCCAGAGTCGGAGGGGGTCGGGTCTATCCTGGCCTGGGAACCTGAGCCGGATGACGCAGGATTTATTGAGGAGCGTGACGGCACCGGCGGATAACGGTCGGCACCGACCAGGTCAGCTCAGGAGTCCCCCCGCCGCCGTTGTCCGGACCCGGTGGTTCCCGGTAAACCGGGGTGACGAAGCCGGGCAGGTATCAACACCACCGCAAAATGCGAACCGGCCCCGGTACTGGCTAGGCTACCGGGGCCGGTTTTACGTTCAATCTTCTGGTGGAGCTGGCGGGGATCGAACCCGCGACCCCCTGGTTGCAAACCAGGTGCTCTCCCACTGAGCTACAGCCCCACTGAGTGGCCTCGGGAGACCGATCTACTCGGGTCTTCATTAGCATAATCGCCGGTTGACCGTGCGCGCCATCTGCGATTCAATCAGTAATCAGGCCAACGTAGCTCAGGGGTAGAGCAGCTGTTTCGTAAACAGCAGGTCACAGGTTCAAATCCTGTCGTTGGCTCCACCGCAAAATAAACGTGAAGGGGGCACCCGGAATCGTGTGCCTCCTTTTCGCGTCGGTCATCCTCTTGCTCGCACGGGATGTGGCCTGCGCACACATTTCACAACTCCCCGGGCCGTAGCCGCCCTGCGGCGGGTTGGACATTCCCACGCCACGCCGGGCCACCCGGGCCGATAGTCAGCGGCCCCTACGATGCGTTGGCGGACGGATGTCGTTCATGCACATCTGGCGGTAGCTTTTGAGTTAGTTACCTGGCTCCTGCACGTCTCTGAACGCGGGTCGCCATGAATACATCACGGCGGCGTCCCCGGTCTTCACGAGATTCTCACTCCATCTTCGTCACACTCCCTTGAGGCTGCGACGACGTGCGCGAGCTACGGCGGCCGGCCCGACGCGGGCTGGCCCTCTCTAACTTCGCGTCGGACATCGTCCCTGCCCCGCGCCGGGAGGCGACGTGCGACTCAGCGACATAGGCCTCCAATTCCGGATCATGGCCTACGTGTTCATGGGCATGACGGTCCTCGTCAGCCTGTTCGCGTTCGTCGCGCTCCAGGCCGTCCGCGACTCGTCGGACGAGATCCTGCAAGAACGGTTGATCCTGGCCCGGACGGTCGCCAGCGCCGTGGACCGCGCTGTTACGACGACCGCGACTCTGGTGGCGGGTGTGGCGGAAACGATCGGAAGATCCGGAACGGATATCCTCGCCGAGGCCGAAATTTCCGTGAAAACGCTCGCGTTGGCGCTGACCGACGTGAATGCGGGAACGCCTCCTGAACTCGTCGCATTGATCGATGGGGGCGGCAGGCCGATCGCGCGCGTCGGCGCCGCACAGGACAGCGCCGCGCTGTTGGCCTTCGTCACTACCCTGCGCCCTGACGGCGCGCCCGTGATCGTTGGCGGAGGCGCCGGCGGGCCGTTGATCGCGACTGCGAGTTCACTCGCCGGACAGGCCGGTGGCATGCGTCTCGCCGCCGTCATTCTTCCGAGCCCGCAACTCCTCAGAGTGTCCGACGCCGCGTCGGGCGACGTAAGCTCATACCACACGGAGTTGATCGACGCAGCCGGGACCGTGCTGGAGACCTCGGACGGCGACCGGCCGCTGATTCCCACGCGGCATCTGGAGATCATTGGGGATGCGCTCAGCTTGCGTATCAGTGGAGTGGGCGAGCATTCGCCACCGGACGCGGACGTTGGGGAGTCAGAGCGGCACGTTGTCGCGTTCGCCCCGCTGGAGGCGATGCCCTGGAGCATCGTAGTTGAGCAGCCGGAAGATCTCGCTCTCGCCGTTCCTAACGACCTGCGCCGCCGGATTCTCTGGCTCGCGAGCCTGGGCTTCCTGGCCGGGCTCGGGCTCGCCTGGATCACCAGCCGCCAGGTCGTCCGGCCGCTCACCCGTCTCACGGAGCGCGCCCGTAGAATCGCCTCCGGCGACCTCGGCGGCACGATCCCTCCAGAAGGCCAGGATGAGATCCGGCGGCTCAGTGTGTCGTTCGAGACCATGCGCAGCCGGATGGAGACATCCCAGCGAGAACTCGAGGAATGGGGTCAGGAGCTGGAGGATCGAGTTAAGGAACGCACCGCAGAACTCGCCCGGCGCAGTAGTGAACGCGACCTGCTGCTCCAGAAGGTCATGAACGCCCAGGAGGAGGAGCGCAGGCGCATCGCACGTGACCTTCACGACCAGGTGGGCCAATCACTCACCGCGTTGACGATGAGCCTCGGGTCGGCGGAGGCGGAACTGGCGGATTCAGACCGGGCGGCGTCTGAACGAATCGGCGAACTCCGGCAGGTCGCCGGGGACACCATCGAAGAGGTCCGCCGCATGATGGCCGATCTCCGTCCGAGCATCCTGGACGACATGGGCCTCTCGGCCGCCGTCGGCTGGTACCTCGAAAATCATCTTGAGCGGACCGGAGTGGAGTCTTCGCTCGAGGTCGCCGATCTGAATCAAAACCTGCCGGACGTGGTCGAAATCACGGCGTTCCGCGTGGTGCAAGAGGCCCTCAACAACGTGGTCAAGCACGCCCGCGCCGGACACATAACGGTCCGGCTCACCGGCGGCGACAACCGGATCACGGGCGAAGTCATCGACGATGGGGCCGGATTCAACCTGTCCGATGTGGAGCCCGGCGCAGACGGCGGCTGGGCGGTAGGCCTCCTGGGCATGAACGAGCGTGTGACCCTGCTCGGCGGCTCGCTCAAGATCGATACGGCTCCCGGTGCGGGTACATCCGTCCGCTTCGTTATCCCGTTGTCACAGGAGGTCGTCGGTGGCTGATCCCCCGATTCGCATCCTGATCGCGGATGATCACGAGATCGTTCGCGCCGGTATCCGGCTGCTCGTGAACGGCCAGGCGGACATGGAAGTGATCGGCGAGGCGCGTGACGGCGCCGAAAGCGTTGCCCTGGCCGTTGCGACCGCGCCGGACGTCGTGCTCATGGATATCTCCATGCCCGTGATGACGGGCATAGAAGCGACCCGGGCCATAAAGGCGAGCAACGGGGGGATCGAGATAGTCGGACTGACGATGCACGCCGACGAGCGGTATTTCTTTGAGTTGCTGAAAGCCGGCGCGTCCGGTTACGTGGTCAAGGGCGGCGCCCCCCACGAGTTGCTGGATGCGATACGGGCGGCCGCGCGGGGTCATGCATACATACACCCCAGTGTCGCGGGAAGGCTGATCGGGGATTTCGTCAAACGCGCCGAGGCCGGCGACGCAGAGCTAGACGGGATTACCGATCGTGAACGACAGGTGTTGGAGCTGATAGCCCGCGGCCTGACCGGCAGGGAGATCGCAAAGCAGTTGGAGATCAGCGCGAACACCGTCGATCGTCACCGGTCCAACATCATGGCCAAGCTGGATCTGCACAACAAGGCTGAGCTCGTCCGTTACGCCATTAGAAAGGGACTCATCGAAGCTGATTGACCGGGCGGCGACCCGGATGGTGTAAACACACCACGACCCGATGGTGTGCCCGGACGAACCTGATGATCCCTGTTCGCGATGATCGGGCGTTGACTATCCGATAGGCTGGAATCAGCCAGATCGACGGTCGGTATCCGGCTAAGGAGAGGACCTGATGCAATTGCCCTATCGAATATCCGCCATAGGGATCGCCGCGTTTGTAACGTTGGCCATCGCATGCTCGTCAGGCGAGTCAGATCCGTTCCCAACCGCCGCACCGGCCGCGACCTCGACTCCTGTTCCGGCAGACGCCGACGACGATCACGCCGACGACGGCCACGATGACGACGAGGCACATGAAGCCGAGGCGCAGCCCGCTCTGGACCTAGTAGAACGCGGCCGAGCCGTATACAAACAGGTTGGATGCGCCGCCTGCCACGGCGAAGACGGTTCCGGTACGGTGATCGCCCCAGGCCTGCCGGGCCACAACGAGCTACAGATCAGGCGGCAGGTACGCGCTCCGATAGGGGTGATGCCGGTATTTGGCCGGGAGACCTTGACCAAGGAAGACCTCGACGCCCTGGTCGCCTACGTCGACAGCCTCACCGGTGATCACGCGCACGGCATGGCAACCGATATCCCACTGGCAGAACAATCCCTTGCGCACCACCGGATGGCGCTGACGGCGTTCCAAGCGGACAACGTCGACGAGGCCGAACACCACATCGAACACCTGATCGGGATCCTCGACGGACAACACCTCGCTTTGATGCAAGAAGCGTTGAGCATCACGCAGGTGGGGGATTACCACGATGCCCAGCACTTGATCGAGGGGATGCTGTCCGACGTGCAACCTCCCGACGAGAGCTTTGCGACCCTTCACCTCAAGCTCGGGCTGTCGGGCCTCCGTGTCACCGAAAGGGGCGAAGCGACCCACCATCTCGAGCACGCCGCCGCGGTCGCCGAGGGCGACGAGTTGGCGGAGATCAACGAGATCCTGGTCTTGCTTGCGGGGGACGAAAAACATGAAGCGGAGGAACAACTATCCGCGTTGCTGGGCCTGACATCGATCGGCGTGGAGAACGGGGACCACGCCGACGCTCACGAGGAAGGTGACGAGCACGCGATAGACCAGCACGACGGAGATGCGGCACACGAGGAAGGCGACGAGCACTCGACCGACGAACATGAAGCCGATGCTGCGCACGAGGATGGCGACGAGCACGCGACGGACGATCATGACGCCGATGCGGCGCACGAGGACGGCGACGAGCACTCGACCGACGAACATGAAGCCGATGCGGCGCACGAGGATGGCGATGAGCACGCTATTGAAGAGCCGCCCGCCTGATAATCAGGCGCACTGATTGCAGTAGTTCGGGGGCCGGTGGCGACGCCGGCCCCCTCTTTGCGCGACAGATCATGTGCGGCTATCACGACGGACGGGTCTGGCGGGTCTGGCGGAACACGCAGGTCATGACAGGCGCCGTCGAAAGCCATCGCCTGAATGGTTCCCGCCGGGCTGCCGGCCCCGGGTTCGAGGCGGCCATGCCTGTAAATCGGGCATCGTTAAACGTCGGCCCGTCGCACACCGCTTCCGTCACTCCGCGGGTTCGCCAGCGGGATTCAGCCCTGGCAGGTCGCGGGCGCTTGTCCGAACTTCAACGCGGAATAGCGTCTCCGGGGGCTAAACGCGCCGTTTTCGGCAAGCTTCATAGGTGATCACACCGGTCCGCTGATTCACCTATGCGTTCCACAATCGAGATTGGACGATGGCTTGTTCCGCGACCAAGGCCAGAGGCGACGCGTTCGCGCGCCACGGAAAATCAATCTCCTGCCGGGCGGCAGGCGCACTGGAGGCGAACCCAGGCATGGAGATCCCTGCCCCTGACGCAGGTGGCACCAGCGCAGCGAGACGTGAATCACGACGCCCGGTCGACAGGGGCCGGTTGCCGTACTTCATCGCGGGCGCGACGTTGACGATGCTCCTGGCCATGACCCTCGGGACGGCCGCCATGGTCCGCACGATCGTGGCCAACCAGAGCGACGACCGGTTTGAGGCGTTCTCCGCCCGCGCATCCAACGCCATCGCAGCAGAGCTGCGCGCCGTCACGTCGGAAGCCGACGAGGTGTCGGGATTCCTCGTTGGCTCCACGGAAGTCACGGTGGCCGGGTTCACGGACTACGCCGGAGGGCTTCGTGATCGTGGCGTACGAGCCCAGACGATCGGGTTCATCCCGCTGGTCCGGGCCGAGGAGGCCGACGATTTCGCGGCTGAGTTGCGGTCCCAGGGATTCTCCGGATACACGGTGGCCCCGGCGGGAACGAACGGAGAACAGTTCCTGGTCGCTTTCATAGACCCGCCGGGCGGGATCCCCGCCGGTCCCGGCGAGGACCTCGGACAGGATCCTGCCTTCTCTGCCGCGATGAACGAGGCTCGCGACACCGGCCGGGCGACGGCGACTGCGCCGTTCCCAGGCGAGGGCTCGCCCGCGTTCGCCGTGCTTGCGCCGATATATCGTTCCGGCGAGCGCGTTCAATCTATCGACCAACGGCGCGATGCCCTGATCGGTTTCGGGTTGACACTCTACGAGACGGATCGGCTCATGGTCGGCCCGATCCTTCGCGCCGACCTGTCGAACGTACATGTCACGGTGACGGATCTGGGATCGCTGGCAGCGCCGGGCGCGGCTGAGCTGGCGCTACTCACGCCCTCCAACTCTCCAGCGGCCGGCGGGAGTCACGTCGCAATGGCCATCGAGGTCGGAGGTCGCGAGTGGCAATTGGATCTCCGATCCGAGCCATGGTTCGGCGTGAGCGCGCTCGAACGGAACGTCTGGATGATCGTGCTCGGTGCGGGGCTTGCCATCACGATCGCCGCAACGGGCGCGAGTTATTCACTCGCCTCGTCGCGCCACAACGCCCAGTCTGACCTCCGGCTGATGAGCACGCAACTTTCGGTGTTCCTCAAGTCAGCGCTTGAAGGCATCATGCTGGTAGACCGCGATCAACGGGTGGTGTGGACGAACCAGGCGTTCGCAGACGCCTTCGGATACCGGGACGCGACGGAACTTTTGGGTCAAACCAGCCCGGAGCTTGAACAGGGCGCCGCGGCGTCCGTATATGACCGCGTTGACCTGGTCAGCCGGATCGGCGAAATCTATGCCGATGAGCGTCTGACGGTGCCGGCCGAGGACATCGTGTTCGCGCAGCCCACGCCGGTCACGTACTCAAGGACGTCCGTGCCCGTGACCGACGAGAACGGCGATTACCGGGGCCGGTTGTGGGTATACCGGGACGTGACCGGCGAACGCGCCGCGGAGCAGGCCAAGGGCGTGTTTGTGTCCATGGTCTCCCACGAGCTTCGCACACCCCTTACTTCCGTCATCGGGTTCCTGGAACTTGTCCTTTCGGGCGCCGCAGGCCCTATCACCTCTGAATCCGAGCGTTTGCTCGGCATGGCGCGCCGGAGCAGTGACCGTTTGAAGAGGCTGGTAAACGACATCCTGGATATCTCCCGTCTTGAAGGCGGGATCCGTGTGGAGCTGACCGCCGTCTCGCTGGTGCCGCTCGTATCGGAACTCCTTGACAACGTTCGCGGTGAGTTCGAGTCTCGCAACCTGACTTTGCAGGTCAACGTGCCGCCCGGTCTGCCGCAGATCAATGCGGACTCCAGCCGGCTGTTCCAGGTACTGATGAACCTGATAACCAATGCGTACAGATATACGCCCGAGGGCGGCAAGGTGACGCTGTCCGCTCGGACCCGCGGCGACCTGGTCGAGATCGCGGTGTCAGACACCGGGATCGGAATACCGGAGCAAGACAGGGAACGCGTATTCGAGCGCTTCGTCCGGGTCGAGTCGGAATCGCGCAAATCGCCCGGCAGCACAGGCCTCGGCCTCGCGATCGCCAAGTCGCTGACCGAGCTACAGGGCGGCACGATCGAGATGACATCTGAGGTCGGGGCCGGGACAACGTTCCGGGTGTTGCTCAAGCAAGCGACCGGCAGAGCGCCGTCCCAGAGGGTCAACATAGCGGCCTAGACCATCATCCCCCGGAGACTCGGGAGGCGCGTCGGCACCTTAACGCGCCGACGGCGCGGCAACCCTGGACGGGGGATTGAACCAACGGTCCTTCGGGAAGCCCGGCAAAACGATGCGTCTATCCCGTGGGACGTTTCCCTGTGGAAATTTGGCGGAAATTTACGGCCCAGGCATATTGGACCAGGGAACCCTCGTCGTGCCGGTGAACGAGAGCGATCCACGGACCCGCCATTGCGGCGTCAGCACCGTACGGGAAAGAGCTGCCAGCCGGGGACGGGGGTTCAGCCAGCCCGGCGCGGAGTCATGCTGGGCGCTTCACCCGAGCCGTGTCTGCAAGCCGAGAGCCGGGAAGCGGTATCCCCGGGTCGTTTCTGGGCGGCGATTCAGGCGGCCGTGGCGTACCGGTAGCCGAAACCTCGAACGGTCTCGACGAGCCGGGGACGCCGCGGATCGGCCTCGATTTTGCTTCGCAAGTGGCTGATGCAAAGGCGGACGCTTTCCGGCGCCGCTTCCACGGCATCCACACCCCATACCAGATCGAGCAGCCGATCCTGGCTCAACACCTGTCCGCTATGGCTTGAGAGCACGGATAGCATCCGGTACTCAAGCGGGGTGAGGGAGACGGGCGTTCCTCGCACGGACACGGTGTGCGCGCGGTGATCCATGATCAGCTCCCCATCGGTGAAATCGCGCCGTGCCGAGCCGACCGCCGGCATAGCTGCCCTGCGCAACGCCGCCGCCACGCGTGCCTTCAGCTCGTCGTTGCCGAACGGCTTGACGATGTAGTCGTCGCCACCAGCCCGCAGGCCTCTAACCCGATCTGTTTCGTCCCCGAGAGCGGTGAGGAAGATCACCGGCACTTCAGAGACCTCCCGGATCCGCCCGCACAGGTCGAATCCGGATATCCCGGGTAGACCGATATCCAGTATGGCGAGGTCCGGACGGCGTTGATAAAACGCCCGAAGGCCGTCCTCGCCATTGGACGCACACACGACGCTGTGGCCTTCAAGGCGCATCAGAGTCGAGACCAGTTCGAGGATCTCGGGCTCATCTTCAACGACGAGCACGTTGGCGACGTTATTCATCTGATGCGGTCAACTCCAACCCCGGTCATGCCGGAAGCTCAATATCACAGTTCAAAGTTACAAAACCGATACAAAATGGACACACGGCGAAAACACGGGTTTGTCAGGATGAGGTTACGCGCTAGGGATTGATACGGCGCCGGGCGGAAATAACGATCAGGAGCGCTTAATGGCTGCATCCAGCGACGGACATGCGACGCCAACCACTGACGCCAGCTCCGGACCCAGGCGCGGCGCCGGCAGCGGACTGCGCGGGGCTGTGGACCGCCGGTTGATGCGGATGCGAGAGGGTATGCCCTGGGCCCGCAACGCGAACGCTCTGATCGTCGAGACGTACGGGAACATCGTGGACCTCGATCTCGGCTGGCGGATGACGGATGCCACGTTGCAACAGCACCGGTCCGGGCAGATCGTTCTTGACGACGATCGGTTTGACACGCTTTCGGCCCTCTGGGAAACACTTACGGCCGAGATCATCAACATGCCCGGGCGCGACGAGCCGGCCGACGCCCAGGAGATGGCAGAAGAGCTGGGTGCGGCCGTACGCGACCGCCTCAAGAGGATGGGCGACGAGATGCGACGGGACGAGCGAGCTGCGATCCGGCTGACGCACGATTTCGAGACCCTGGTCGATCTCGACCTGAGCTGGCGGTTGGTCGAGCAGACGCTCTCTGCCGCCGATCGAGGCGATATCGAGTTGGAACCGGACCGGGAAAAGGCGTTAAGGGAAAACTGGCGCGAGCTCACGGCAGAACTGGTCGCCATCCTCGGCCGTCACCAGGACGAAGTGTCCGAGTCGCCCAGCCAGGAAACCCTGGACAACCTGTTCATGTTCAAGCAGGCCGCCTGACCACTCGTCGAACAAACCACCTGCGTCAGATCAAGAGGGCCGGCCCAGGGAGCTGCCTCTGTTGATCGGCAGACGGGGAGGTCCGATTGTTTCCTTCCGGCATCGGAAGGAGCGTCCGGCTTATGCGCCCGGCGAGTCGGCCACGCCGGGCGCCCTCGTCGGGGCGGTTGCCGTGGCCGCGGAATCACGCTGTGACGGGTCAAAGGCGGCGGCGGGTTGGTACCCGGACACAAGTTCAGCCAGGCGCCCGCGCGCTGCGTTTTCTCCGAGTTCCGGAAGATCAACCAGCAGCTGCTCGGCTGCGGATACCATGCCCGTCTCGTTTTGCGGGTCGTTGAGGACCCACAACTTGTCCAGGCCGGTGTCCGTGACGTCTTCCCCGGAGAAACTTAGTTCTTCGCTGAGTTTTTCGCCGGGTTTCAGCCCCGTATAAACGATCTCGATATCTTCGCCGGGCGTCAATCCGGACAGGGTGATCAGCGTCTCGGCCAGAGTTACGATCTTGATCGGTTCCCCCATCTCCAGGATGAACACCTCTCCGCCCTTGCCTACCGCCGCGGCCTGCAAGATCAGGCCGACGGCTTCAGATCCGCTCATGAAGTAACGCTCTACATCCGGGTCGGTGACGGTGACGGGTCCACCCGCCTCGATCTGGCGCCGAAAGATGGGAACGACACTTGCGTTGGAGCCCAGCACGTTGCCAAAGCGCACGGCGATAAAGCGAGTCGGCGAGGTCCGGTTTAGCTCTCGGATCACGAGCTCCGCGAATCGCTTCGTAGCGCCCATGACGCTGGTCGGATTTACGGCCTTGTCCGTGGAGACGAGCACGAAGTTATCGGCCCCTACCTCGATCGCACATCGAGCAACAGAAAGAGTGCCGCCCACGTTGTTGGTGATCGCCTGAGAGGGAGCCTCTTCCATCAGATTGACGTGTTTGTGGGCGGCGGCGTGGAACACCGAGTCCGGATAACACTCGCGCATCAGGCGCAGAAGAGCCGGTTGGTCGTTCACGTCCACTATCCGAACCGTCAAAGCGGTCCCCGGCTGGATGGACGCCCTGATCTCAGACTCCAGGAAGACCAGTTCGTTTTCGGCCCGGTCGGCCAGTACGAGGTGGGAAGGTTCCAACACGGCGATCTGGCGGGCAAGCTCGGACCCAACGGACCCCGCAGCGCCGGTGACCATCACCTTCTTGCCCTGGATCGACGCCCGGATGATTTCAACATCGAGACGCGCCTGGGGCCTGCCGAGCAGGTCCAGGATGTCCACTTCACGGATCTCTGAAATACTGACGGTCCCATCAACCAGGTCCGCCGTGGCGGGCAAAATCTTGCACTCAACGCCGGCCTCTCGGCAGACCTCGACAATGGCGCGTTTTCGCGACGAACTCGCCGACGGTATCGCGATCACGGCGAGGTCCACCATGTACTGGCGGACCAGAGAGGGGATGTCCGCTATTCGCCCGGCGACCGGCACACCGATGATGGTCTGGCCGACCTTACTGCGATCGTCGTCGGCGAAAGCCACAGGTGTGTACGGGAACGAGTTGTTGGTAAAGGCCTGCGAGCAGAGTGAGGCGCCCGCGTCACCCGCCCCGATTATCAGGAGCCTTCCGCCGGAATCGACCGTGGAGGAACCGGTCATCGATCGTTCCCGCATTATTCGAACGAGCAACCTGACTCCCGAAAGGAGAAGGATGTTGCCCGCGAAGTCGATGAGGAAAACGCTTCGAGGGAATCCCTCGAGACCGAAAAGCCAGGTCTGCAGGATGACGAAGGCGATGCTGCTGACTATCGTTGCCTTGAGTATCTGGACCAGGTCCGGGATCGCAACGTAACGCCACATCCCCCGGAAAAGCCTGAAGCCGGCAAGCGAAGCAAGTCTCAGGGCAAGGACAACCGGAAGCGACTGCCAGAAAACGTCGCCGGGGATCGCGCCGAAGTCGAAATCCAGACGGATCGCGAAGGAGGCCCAGAAAGACGCCGCCACAAGCACGGCGTGCAACAGGATCACCGCGACCCGGCGCGTGTTACCGCTCATTTTCGTAGCGACCATAAACGGCCTCAGAGGGGGTTTCCTGGCCGGCCCCGATGCCGACCCATCCATTCACGACCAACTAAGCATAATAACTGCCGATTTGCGGGCGGCACAGGGATCCGGCAGGCGCCCGGTCACTATTCGATGTCCATCGGCCAAACTTCGGGATTCCCGGCCCTGTGGGCGGCTCCAGCGAGCGTACAAAGAACTCCCGGGCCCAGGCAGCCCTAGTCAGTCCTCTGAGCCGCCCTCGCGTCGGCGACGAATCTTCGGGTCTGTCGCGACCGCCACGAGCTTCAGCAAGCCGGCGATCGCGATCACGGTCCCCCCGAGGAACATCGGCATGCGGGCCTCGGGGCGCTGAACGATCAATCCGCCGTCGAGCTGTATCGCCGCCAGGACAACCCCGGCGATCGCCACTAGCGCCCACGGCAACACACTTCGGATCATCGGGACACCTTCCGATAGGCAACCCCGGAGACCGTGACCCGCGCCCGGGGCGAACCTGACATCTCTGGTCGATCCGTTTCCGGCGCCGGCCTGGTTCTACCGGACCACAAGGTTGACGAGTTTCCCGGGAACGTAAATACGGCGAACGACCTCGGCGCCGTCAAGATACGACTTGACCCGGTCCGAGGCGAACGCGGCCTCAAACGCTTGATCCTCGGTGACGTCAGCCGGCAGCTCCAGGCGCTCACGTACCTTGCCGTTGATCTGGACGACCACCGTGATCACCTCGTCGGCCGCAAGTTCATCATCCCAGCCGGGCAGCGCCTCGTTATGGATGCTGAACGGGTGGCCCGTCCGCTCCCATAACTCTTCCGCTATGTGGGGCGCAAGTGGGGCCGTTATCAACAGCATGCGTTCGATGGCATCAGACCAGGCCGCGGCGGTCACCGACCCGCGATCCCAGATACGGTTCATATCACCGCTGAGCTCCATCAGCGCCGCTATCGTGGTATTGAACTTGAAGCGCTCGAGGTCCAAGACCGCACGGCGTGTGGTCTTGTGTGCGGCGCGGACAAGCTCGCGCTCCGTCTCCGGATCTCCGACTTCGGGGAGGCCTGCGATGTCCCGCACGGCCAGGTCCCAGACCCGGTTCAGCCAGCGCGTGATGCCGGAGAGACCGTCGTCGCTCCAGTCGCCGCCCTGATCCCAGGGACCCAGGAACATCAGATAACAGCGGATGGCGTCCGCGCCGTAACGAGCCACGAGAGCGTCGGGAGCCAGCGGGTTGGACCGCTTGGAGATCTTCCGATGGTCCTTGATCAACAAGCCCTGGTTAAACAACCGCGTGAATGGTTCGTCGAAATCGACGAGGCCCAGGTCGCGGAGCGCCTTTCCAAAGAACCGTGAATACAGGAGGTGCATGACGGCGTGTTCTGCGCCGCCCATGTACTGGTGGACCGGCAGCCAGGCGCGCACCGCGTCCGGGTCGAAGGGTGCTTCAGATTCCTGCGGGCTGGCGAACCGCAGGTGGTACCACGACGAATCGACGAACGTGTCCATCGTGTCCGTCTCCCGCCTGGCGGGTTCGCCGCAGTCCGGGCAGATGGTGTTTATGAAGTCCGGGTCGTCCGCCAATGGAGAGCGGCCGGTAGGTTTGAACTCAGCCTCGTCGGGGAGGCGTACCGGGAGGTCGCTGACCGGCACGGGAACGGTGCCGCAACTCTTACAGTGGATGATCGGGATGGGCGTCCCCCAGTAGCGCTGCCGGGAGAACTGCCAGTCACGCATGCGGTATGTGACCCTGCGGTGGCCGATTTGCCCGGCCTCGATCTTGTCCGCGATGCGCTCAATGCTTTCGGCGCTTGGAAGGCCGTCAAATTCGTCCGAGTTGACCTGCGTGCCGGGCGCTAGATATGCCTCTTCCAGGTCTGACCCGTCCCAGTCATCCGGGGCGATAACGACCCTTACCGGCAGGCCGTACTTCTTTGCGAATACGAAGTCGCGGTCGTCATGGGCCGGCACTCCCATAACCGCACCTGTTCCGTACGTGGCGAGCACGTAATCGCCGACAAGGATCGGCACGCGCTCTGCATTCAAGGGGTTTGTCGCGTACGCGCCCGTCGGCACTCCCGTTTTCTCACGCTCGGTGGATGTCCGTTCAATCTCTGAGGTCCGCGCCGCCTGCTCGACGTATCCGACAACCGACTCGCGTTGTTCCGGCTGGGTCAGTTGCTCGACCAGCGGGTGCTCAGGCGCCAGTACGACAAAGGTCGCGCCGTAAACGGTGTCTATGCGCGTGGTGAAGGTCGTCAGTCTGGTCTCGGCGAGACCGTATTCGGAGATGTCGAAGTCGAAGTCGACACCCCCGGACCGGCCGATCCAGTTGGCCTGCATCACCTTGATCTTGTTCGGCCAATCCAGGTCGTCCATTTCAAGAAGTTCGTCGGCGTAGGCGGTGATACGGAAGAACCACTGGTCCATCTCGCGCCGGACGATGGTGGTGCCGCAACGCTCGCATGCGCCGTCCAGCACCTGTTCATTGGCGACGGTTGTCTGGCAGCTCTCGCACCAGTTGGCGAATCCGCGCGATCGATAGGCCAGGCCGGCCTTGTACAGCTTCAGGAACAGGTACTGGTTCCAGCGGTAGTACTCCGGTGAGTGCGTCTCCAGCTCCCTGTCCCAGTCATAACCGGCGCCCATAGACCGGAACTGCCGCCGCATGTTGGCGATGTTCGCCTCTGTGTATATGCGCGGGTGGATGTTCGAGGCGATGGCGGCGTTCTCGGCGGGCAGGCCGAAAGAGTCGAACCCCATCGGGTGCAGTACGTTGTAGCCCTGCATGCGCTTGAAGCGGGCGTGAGCGTCGGCGCCGGCGTACTGGTACCAGTGACCGATGTGAACGTCACCTGACGGGTACGGGAACATGACGAGCGCGTACCAGTTGTCCTTGCCGGGGACGTGATCCGGCGTCCGGTACACGCCTTCACGCTCCCACCGCTCCTGCCATTTCGCCTCGATGGTGGAAGGCTCGTACCGGTCCCGGCTGCGGGCCGCTTCCGGATCGCGGTCCTGGCGGCTGCGCGTGGTGGTCAAGTTGAAAAATCCTGGGAGGTAGTGCGGAACACGTCAAACGGGCCGTTCCAGGCCTGTGTCCCATTGCGACCGCCATTCTAGCAACTGGGTATACCGATCCCCGGTGGCCGGACCTGCCCGGCGTGCCGGTACGCCGATACGGAATGAGGGCGGCCGCACGCCATCGTCAACTCAAAGAGCGGCCCGGTGGAGGCGCAATTTATCGGGGCGGGCGCTAAAAAACCCCGGAGCCCTCGCTAGAGGACACCGGGGCCTTGAGATCGCGGCCGTCAGGGACCAGCCCTGACCGTTCGCCCGTGGGCGCCGGCCGGCCGCTAACCCGCCGGCGGTGGAAGCGGCTCCCCGAGTTCGAGGAGCCTGCACCGCCGAACCAGGCTTAAAAGATCAGGCGGCTGCGCCACCGTCCGGGTGGTTCGACACGGTCGCAACCAGGCGCCGCTCCGACCGGTACGGGAGCACCCTGTCGCCACGCCGGAGCGAGACGTTGCGTGACCAGCGCGCCATCGGCCAGTCAACGTGGATGATCGGCGCGTCGTTTGTCTGTCGTTCATATGTCTTGTGATGGATCATCGAATCGCCTCCGATTCCCCTCTCGTCGCCGGTAGCCAACCGACTTGCACACACATTAGAGGGGGGCACGATCGGGGGCAGGGGTGAGAGTTACGCTATTCGCCCGCGTACCGCCCGGCGCTCCCGTATGGGGGTTAGCTACCAGCCCGGCGGCAGCGCGCGGCCCAGGGGGCGTGAGGAACCGGCGCGGCACGGCGAACCTAAGGGGGAGGCTAACGCGACCCGGCAACGCATCTCTGACGAAGCGTCGCTGGGGTCGAAAGCGTTTACGGGTTGAACACGTTTATGGGCGAGCCGCTCAGCCATGCCTGCACGTTCTCCACCGAAGCGACGAAGAAGTGCCGCAGCGTGGCGCCGGTGGCGTAGCCCAGGTGCGGCGCCAGCAAGACGTTGTCCAGGTTAAGCAGCGGGTGGCCGGCCGGCAGCGGCTCCACGTCGTACACGTCCAGCGCAGCCCCGGCGATCCTGTGTGTCGAGAGGGCGTCCAGCAGGGCGGCTTCGTCAACTATCGGGCCGCGAGAGGTGTTGACCAGGTACGCCGTCGGCTTCATCAGCCCGAACTCTCGGGCCGTCACCCAGCCGCGGCTCAGGTCGGTGAGCGGGACGTGAATCGACAGGATATCGGAGCCAGAGAACAGCCCTTCCCACGAGACGTAGGTCGCCCCGTTTGCCGCGGCACGCTCGGCGTCGAGGGTAGGTCCCCAGGCGATCACGTCCATGTCGAAGGCCCGGCCGTACCCGGCGACCAGCGTGCCGAGCCGGCCCATGCCCAGGATGCCGAGTGTCTTGCCGCCGAGACCTTCGCTGTTCCGCGTCTGCCACCGCCCTTCGCGCATCTGCCGGTCTTCCCAGGCAATGTTCCGGGTCAGGGCCAGGATCAGGGCCCAGGTGAGCTCGGAGGTGGTGTTACCGCGCGAGGGCAGGCTCCCTGTCGTGCAGACCAGGATGCCGAGCCGCTTGGCGGCGTCCATGTCGATGTTCGCCTGGCGCGCCCCCGTGCCGGCGATCAGCTTCAGGCCAGGCAGCCGTTCCAGGACCTCCGCCGGGAAACGCGTACGCTCACGCGTCGTTACGAGCACGTCGAACCCGGTGAGACGGTCGACGAGCGCGTCCTGGTCCAGGACGGTGTCGTGGAAGAACTCGACCGTGGTGTCCGGCAATGACGTCCAGTCAGCCGCCTCCTCGGCGATGTGCAGGTAGTCGTCCAGAACGGCGACGCGTGTCATAGGTCAGACCCCGGGCGAGTGGCTATCCCGGATACCGTTGCCGGAAGTGTTTCTACGATGGGGCTTCTCCCTCACCCTGACCTCTCCCGCTGGGAGAGGGGACCAAGTTTGTTACACCTCGACCGGCCACGGGTAGCTGTCAGCCGAGTCCTGCGCCTCCCAGCCGATCGTCTTGCCGTGGTCTGTCGTCCGCCAGCGCCATTTATTGTTCGAGATAGCGTTGAAGACGTCAAACATGTTGTCGTCCGGCGCCTCGATGCAGGCGCGAACCATGTTCATGCAGTCGCGATGTGACAGGTAGCCCGGGTAGATCGTCCAGACGTCCGGCCGATCGGAAACAAGGACGCCGCCGAGCCGGATAACCATGGTCGAGATGCCGTGCAGGTCTGCGTACAGCCGGCCCAGGTTCTCGCCAAACAGCTTCCCGATGGCGTAGGGGCTGTCCGGGCGTACCGGGTCATCGAGCGTGACCATGTCCCATTCGGTCGGCTTCTCGTCTTCCGGAGCCTGCGCCAGTTTCCCGTACGGCAGCGAGTCGTCGTACTGGAGCCCGAGTTGTGTGCAGCCGCTGCTCGCCTGCAGGACGCGCCGCACACCGGCTTCCCTGGCCGCCTCGTACACGTTGAGGGTTCCCTGGATCGTCACCGCCATCGTGCCCTTCCAGTCGAACACGTCGGTGTTCCAGGCGCCGAGATGGATGACGGTGTCTATGCCCTCGAACGCCGGTTTGATCTTCTCGGCGTCTTCAATCGAGGCTTCAAGGTGCGGTATGCCCTCGACCTTTCGCCGGGAGAGGCCGCTGAACTCGTACTCGTCACCCAGGTGCTTGATGCATAAGCCGCCGATCAGCCCGCTCGCGCCGGTGATCAGGACCTTGCGTTTCTGGTCGGCCATGTGCGCCTCCCCGTTCGGTTGCCGCCATTCGAGTCGGCCAACGGTTGGCCGAAGGGTAGGTGGCGGAGCGTAGTCGTGCACCCCCACCCTACGCAAGAGGCGCGCACGCCAGGCCAGTCGCCCGGGCAGTCGGCGGATTGTGAGCCGTGGAGGACTGTCCGGTGCTCAGTGCAGCGCGCCGACGAGTAGTCCTTCCAAGAATGGATCCCAGATCCCAACCTTTTCCCGAGCCGGGAGAGGGGTGAATGCGGCGATCGAACAGGTCAGGCACCGCGGGCTCTTGACGCGTCCGTTACGGCCGGGTGATTGCGCGGCGTGAGCATCAGCCCGCGGGCCATGCAGGACATCGAGTTGCCGACGATCACCGTCGTCCTCATATGAAACGGCAGCTGCACCATTTCGCCGACGGCCGTGACGGCGGTCGTCTGGTCTGGCCCGGTGGCGTCACGACCAGCGTGGCTGAGGCCGTGGCGGCGGTGACGCCCGGGACCGCCTCAAGATTCACGGAAGCGGCAGCGCGCTCGTCCAGCTCAAGCAACGCCCGGTAGACCGGGGCGGCCATGCCGTAGATGCCGGGATCTCCGCCCGTTACCTGGGCGACGCGCTGACCGTCCCGGGCACGGCTGACCACCTCCCGGCCGCGCTCGATCTCGGCCCCATCGGGAACTCGATGATCTCCTGGTCCTCGATGAGTGGGATAACCAGCTCAAGGTAAAGATGGTATCCGGCGACAACGGCGGCTTCACGGATCGCGCGCTCGGCGCGACGCGTGAGGCAGTCGAGTCCGCCGGGACCGGTACCGGCCAGGGTCAGCTGCCCGGCTGGCGCCGGATTCATCAACGCGGGCGTCTCCTCTCGTCCAGATACTCGGTTAAACGACTAACCCTCGAAAGGGCCGACGCAGATGTTTACGGCGGCGGAATGCTCAGGTTGAAGAATTCGCCGTCCGCGTTGATTTGAACGCCGACACGGGATATCAGACACGCCTGGGCCACCCGGATTTGCCATTTCCGTTAGTCTGGTGCGCACGACGGCTTAAATCGACGCACCCCGATCGGAACAAACCGACCCCTTCTAATCTGTTATTTCCTGTTCGCTGCCGCGCTGACCTAACGTCGGAGGGTATCCATTTGCCGAAACGCACGCGTTCCGACTCAAGCACCCGGCTCCGACAAATACTCGACGCCGCCCAGGACATCCTGACCACAGGCGGTCTCGAATCGGTCAAAATTGCCACGCTTGCCGAACTCGTCGGGCTGAGCGAAGCCGCCCTGTACAGGCATGTCAGCAGCAAGGAAGAAATTCTCACGCTGGTGATTGAGGACGTACGTGCCACCCTCTTCAACGGCATCGACGCTGCAAGCACGCCCGCCGACAAGCCGGCCCTGCGCAAGCTCGAACACCTCATGCGACTGCATCTTTCATGGCTTGACGGTCGCCACGGCGCCTGTTTGATGCTCGTGACAGAAGCTCTCCAGTTCGGAGACGGTCAGGCAGGTTGTGAATCCCGCCGACTGATGAACGATTACCTAGAGAGCATCTCGTCGATCGTCAAAGAGGGCCAGCGCCGCGGGGAAATCGATCCCGCGTTGGACGCCACGACGGCGGCGACCATGTTCATAGGCATCGAGAAAGCAGCCGTGAACCGGTGGCTCCTCTGCCCGGGCGAGACGCGGCCCCATTGCAAGGTCGATGAACTGTGGCACATGTACCGATCATCAATCGCATTAACGTCTAAGCCCGTCCCGAGCGGACGACTCGTCTGACTGCGGCGGTGTGAGCCTGAAACAATCCGGGCTTGAAATAACTCGGGGACGGGCGTAGCCGAGGGGCAAGCCCTCGGCGCCGTCCGTCCCCGGCACAGGTTGCGGGTCCCCGATCGGTGGCGCATAACGCCGACGACGGGTACCCTTTTCCGGCCATCGCCAAGGCGATGGCCTGGAGGGCCGGCGCTTGGAGGAGTTCGTAAGCGCCGGCCCTCCTTTTCGCTCTCAACCAACCAAGGCTGAGAGTTACTTTCCTACTTCAGGACCAGGGTCTCCAGGTTAACGAACTGCTGGAGGTTGCCGTTCGCGTTCGGGAGTTTTTCGTACTCCGCGATCAGGTCCGGGTTCTGGATTGTTCCGATCGGCTCGTGAACGATGCCGATGCACAATGCAGCGTCGATCCCCTTGATGGCGAACGCCTCGTTCATACCAGACCGCAACGACTTGTCGGTCTCAAGAGCGACAGTTGCGTAGTTGTCTGCTGCGAACGGGATTTCCATGCCGACGCCGTATCCACCGTCAGACCATGAGCTCATGACAAAGCCACGGGCCCAGTCGTAAGGCATGGAGGTGTTTGCGTCGTCACCGCAACCCAGGAACGGCTCGGAAGTCGTTCGGGCGACGAGACCCGGCCTGTAGGTCGAGTACACGGAGTTGTTCAGGGTTACGTCGACACCGAGCTCGACGGCCCAGATGCCGCCGATGGCGGTCATGAGTTCCTGCGTCAGTCCAGGCGGGCCCGTCCAGACGTTGCTCATCTCAAACCCGTCAGGGTATCCACCCTCTGTGATGAATTCCTTGGCGAGGTCGAAGTCGACCGGGTATTCCCAGCCGCCAGCTCCGCCCTCACCGCCGCGAGACACGTCGACGAAGTCGGACGCGTGGCTCAGGGTGATTGGGTGGGAGTTCGGGGGCTGGTAGGCGAAGTACATCGGACCGTCGCCGAAGCCGTCGAGGATCGAGTCCACGAGAGCTTGACGGTCGATGGCGTGCGCCAGGCCGATGCGAACCAGTCGAGCCAGTTCGTACTCGGCGCCGGAGTCATTGTCCGAGACCCATGCCCTGTCGGCGGTATCTCGTTCAAGGACCTTCCCGTCGTAGTAACGGGTGTCTTCCCACCAGTTACCGGTCATGCCGATGTTCCTGATGGCCCCGTGACCCGAGTCAACGTTGAGCTCGAAGCCCGCGCTGATCAGGGTGTTCCAGTCGGCGAGCGCCGGGGCGGCCATGATGACCTGTCCGGTCTCGAGCATGGCACGCCTTGACGAAGCCTCAGGGACTTCCAGGAACGTGATCTTTGCCACGGACGGGGTCTTCCGCCAGTGGTTCTGGACCGCTGTAACTACGATCTTGTCGGACTGAATCCAGGTCTCGTTGATCCACGGCCCGGTGCCGATGATGAAGTCCCTCATCCCCTCGGCGTCGTGCTCGTCAAAAACGGCCGCGGAGACGATTCCAGCGGTCTGCCAGAAGGTGCTGAACCGGTGTCGGATGCCCCGGCTGTCGTAGTTTTCGTAGTTCATCCGGACCTTGTAGGTGTCCAGAATCTCTAGGTTCTTGATCAGCGGAGCAAAGTCGCCGGCCTGTCCGTGGATGGACTCTGGCTGGGTGTTGCGGTTGGCGTCGTTGTACGAGAACACGACGTCCGCGGCGGTGAACTCACCCCAACCGTCGTGGAACTGGATGCCCTGTCGGAGGGTGAAGTCCAGCCACTTCAGGTTTGGGTCGAGCTCATACGACGTCGCGAGGACGCCTTCTTCTGGTTGTGCGCCGGCCGTGTCCCCGTAAACGGGCCTGAACAGGGTTTCGGTAATTCCGGTGATGTAAATGTCCTCGGCACAGCCTGCGGAGCAGAACCTGGGCGTGCCGACACCGGCACGGACCTGGTTGACGGCTACCGTAGTTTCACCTGACGGGACAACATCGTCGGCTCCCATGGCCGGGGCCGTGGTCGCCTCTGCGGTAGGCGCAGGTGCGGCGGTCGCAGCGGCGCCGCCCGCAGCAGCGGTGGCGGCGGCCGCGACTACCGTGGCCGTGGCGTTATCGCCCACGCCCGTGAATGAGCGGAACGCCTTATCGTCTATCGAGGCTTTTCCTGCCGCGCCGCTGCCACTTTCCCCGCTTCCACAGGCGACGGCCGCGACCAGGAGCAGGCTTAGCGAGGCGAGGAATATCCAGCGCCTCTTAGTCGACATTCTTGCCAACGTCTCCTCCTTGAATCTTCGGCCCTGCAGGCCGAACCGGATCCCATACATCAGGGTCGCCGCGTGGGTCTCCACGTAAACTGGCCAGCGACCGCGTTCGGGACCTTCTGAAGGCTGGTGCAAGATAGTACGCGATTCATCTCCCGCGTCAACACCCACAAGCTGGCGGCAATGATCATGTCCGGTCTGTGTTTCTCGTTCAGAGGCGCGCTACGAAAATTACGCCGGGCGTGATATGGCTCTCCGGGGTAATTGTGCGTGCCGGACGCGGACGTCCGGGGGTTTCAACTTACGCACGCGCCTCCGCGCCTCACCTCATAGGGTCTCACGCGTACAGGTCCAACTGGCCGCCGCCCAGGATGTAGAACCCCGCCGGTCCCATCCCGTCTTCGGGCGTGAAATCGGCGGCGAAACGGTACCCCTCGGGCGACTCGTCTTCCGCCAGCGTGACGGCGGCGTCGATGAGCCCGGGAAACCGGTCGTCGGCCCACATCTCGTCCTGTGTTGCGGCGCCGGGAAGCGTGAGCCGCACGCTCCAGGCCGCGCTCACGACCTGCGCCGGCTCGACGATCACGCCATCGCTCAAGGCGGCGAGCGACGGCGCATCCCCCGCTACCTCCGGCATCGGCTCGTAGTCCGGCCGGGCGATGACGTGGACATGGGCGTGATGCTGACTCTGATGCGCGATGCGTCCGAAATTTGAGACGACGCGGAACCCCTCGGGCGTCACACCATCCGGGACATCGTCGATCGTTAATTCACGCCCGAGCGCGAGTGCGTGCCTTAAAAGGGGCCCGAGAATACAGCGGTCGGCCCACAGCTCTTCCTGTGACGGATGGCCCGGCGGGACCACCAGCGCCATGACACGCAACCAGGTCAGGCGGTTCCGAAACGCCAGCGGCCCGTCGGCGTCCATCGCGCTCCGGTCCTCCGTCTCTACGCCCCCCGGCGCCAGGTACCGGGCCGGTTCATCCCCGGAGGAGATCCGGCAGAATACGCAGCCGTCGCGCATCGGGTAGTCGTGACCGGACGCGTCCGGCTCCATCTAACGGCGGCCCCGGCTGCGCGATCCGCTTGAACTGGAACGGCGCGCCCGCGGCTTTGCCGCTCCCCGGTGCCTGAAGTCCGGGGCGGTCATGAGTCGTTCGGTCACCATCAGACCGTCGCGCAGGCGTGACCTGATCGCCGTAGAGAAGGACGCCCCCGAGTCTCCTTCATCCTGGTCCAGGTCGGCGAGCATGACGCGGCTCGTTATCACCGTCGGGAGCGCTGCGTTGTAGCGGTGAACAATAAGCTGGTACAGCTTTTCCTCCGCCCATGCGGTTGAGCTGTGGGCGCCGAGATCGTCGAGAATCAAAAGCTCGGCGTTCTTGATCTGCTCGAACAGCCGGTCGTAACTTACCCGGCTCCCCGGACTGAACGCCTGCCTGAGGTGGTCCAGCAGGTCCGGCACAAACGTGAACGTCACCGGCAATTGACGCGCCGTGCGTAACCCGGCGATCGCCACCGCGAGGTGGGTCTTGCCGACGCCGGTGGGGCCGGCAAGATACAGCCAGCGGTCCGGGTGCTCGGCGAAACCGCGCGCCACCCCCAGGGCTTCCTTCAGCACCGCCTGCTGTTCGCGCGTCGCTCCCGTCCCGCCTCGCGGCTCGAACGACTCGAACGTCATCGAATCAAGCATCCGCCGTGGAAGATCGCCGGCGGTGGACTTTGCGGCGCTCGACGGGGCTGAGATCTCGCACACCGTGGCCAGGTCCGGGTCCAGGAGCCGTGTGCGCATCCGGTCTGGCATCGAGCTGCGATCAAGCCCGGACGTGACGACAGTCGGACGGCGCGCGTTGTACCGGCTGGTCAGAACCTGGTCCATCTTCTCTTCAGCCCACGGGGTGATGTTCCCGGCTCCCAGGTCGTCAAGGACAAGCAACGGCGCCGTCACCACCTGCTGGAACAGACCGTCGTAGTCCGGCCACTCGCCCGGCTCGGAAGATGCCCGCAGCTGATCGAGCAACTGGGGCGCGGGGATGAAGAAGACGGGCCTCCCGTCCTCAACGCACTGGTTCGCCACGGCGGCGGCGAGGTGCGTCTTTCCGCAACCTGAGGGGCCGAGGAGGACGAGCCAGCCCTCGGGATTACGCGCGTAGCGCATGGCGGACTCCAGCGCGGCGCGGAAGGTCGCCGGGTCGGAGAAGCCGTCACGCCCGTCCGGCAAGGCGGTGTCAAACCGGAGCCGCTCGAGCGGACCCAGGTTGGCATAGCGACTTAGCCGCTCGTACCGGTGATCTTGCCAGATTTTTTCCTGGCATTCACACGGCGCCATCCTGCCGAACACGGGACTGCCCATAGGCTCACCGACGCGCACCCATCGAGCGTCGTCGCAAATATCGCAGTGGGGCTCGAGATCAGCGGTTCCCGCGCGCTCGCTGTGCTGCGAGGTAGCGCCGGATGTACTCGTCTGACCGATTCGCGTCAGGATCTGTTCCAGGCTTTCCATCAGGCCTGCCTTCTTCCGCCCATCCCCTCAGGACGGCGGCTATGTAGTTCCAACTCCGGGCGTTGGCCCGCGCCGCCGTCGTTATGGCGTCACGGATCCAGGTCTCCGTGTACGTCTCGAGTGCGTCACGCAGCGTGTCCGCCACCGCTGGCGTCAACGTGCCGATGTTGTGCTCGTAATCAGCGAACACGGATGGTTGCGACCCGGCCTCCGCCGGCCAGGTCTCACCCCGATCTCTTCTGGGGACATCCCGGGCCGGCCCCGGGAACGACTTTTCGACGGCCCTGCGAACGGCGTCCGAATTCAGGAAATAAAGGGTCGCCCCGTCCTCCCCCCGGACAGCCAGCAGCGTACCACGACGGGTCGCATTTTCCAGCGCCGCTGACACACGGTCTTCAAGTTGCGGGCCGGCGGCGTGGAGCATCGCCGCGGTGGTGCGGTCTGAAAGCAGGTCGTCTGCACGGATCGATGCCGGGAACAGGCGCCGCTGGTGCAGGAACCAGATGGCGCGCAGCGTCACTTTTAACTCGTCGAGGTCGTCGATCTCCTCGAGCAGGCTGGACAGGAGCGGGTTCGGGACCGGCGTGGACTGGTATCCGGCCGGGAAGCCCGGGACGTCGTGGATGCCCTCGCGAGTCGAGCCACTCACGCTTGATTCCCCGCGGTCGGTCATGCCGGCCTACGCCGGAGACTCTACGACGCGCCGGTCGACCGACCGGAAGCGCCCGTGCGCATCGCTCACAGATAGCTCGACGCTTCCGGTCGGCCCGTTGCGGTGCTTGGCGACGATCAACTCCGCCAGCCCCCGCGGGAAGATCTGGCCCTGGTGGTCGCGCTCCCATTCTTCCGCTGTCGAGAACTTGTCCTCACGATGGATGAATATGACCACATCGGCGTCCTGCTCAATGGACCCGCTCTCCCGCAGGTCGGACAGCATCGGCCTGTGGGACTGGCGGTGCTCGATGGCGCGGCTCAACTGGGAGAGGGCCAGCACCGGCACCTGCAGGTCCCGCGCCATGCCTTTGATCGAGCGGGAGATCTCGCTGACCTCCTGCGCCCTGTTGTTCTCGCTGCGCCGGCTGTTGCCGAGAATCAACTGCATGTAGTCGATCACCACGAAGTCCAGCCCGTGCTCCATCTGCAGGCGTCGCGCCTTGGAGCGCATCTCCGCCACCGACTGGATAGGCGTGTCGTCGATGAAGACAGAAAAGTCCGAAAGCACGCCGATAGAGTCCACCACCCGCGTCTGCTCCTGCTCGCTCAGCAGGCGCATGCGCAGGTTGTGCATATTGACCCGCGCCTCGGCGGACAGAAGGCGTAGCGCGACCTGCTCCTTGCCCATCTCAAGGGAGAAGATACCGACGATGGCGCCCGGGCCGACGCCGAACCCGGCGGCCGCGTTCCTGGCGATGTTCAACGCCAGCATCGTCTTGCCGACGCTCGGCCGCGCGGCGAGCACGATCATGTCAGATCGGCTCATTCCGCCCAGCAGATCGTCCAGGTCCTTGAACCCGGTGCCTATCGGCCGGCCCTCGCCGCCGTCAAGGTCTGTCAGGGGAGAGGTCTGCTCCAGGAACGGGTCGAGCGACTCGCTGAGCGGCACGAAGTCCCGCGTCCCGGCGCTGGACCGGATACGGAACAGAACATCCTCGGCCCGACCCAGCGCCACCTCGACGTCGGCGTCTTCCTGGTAGCCGATCTCGGAGATGTCGGACGCGGCGCGGATGAGCCGGCGCATGGTCGATGTGCGCTGGACGATTCGCCCGTAGTACTCGACGTGGACGGAGGTCGGCAGGATCTCGACCAGGTGGCCCAGGTACGCCGTGCCGCCGACGTCGGCCAGCCTCTCGGTGCGCTCAAGCTCGTGCGCCACCGAGATCTGGTCTATCGCATCGCGCCGATGGAACAGGTCTATGCAGGCCTCATAGCACCAGCGGTTTCGTTCGCGGTAAAAGTCGTCCGGTTCCAGGAACGCGGCGACTCGCGTCACCGCGTCGCCATCGATCAGCAACGAGCCGATGACGGCCTCTTCAGACTCTATGTCGTGCGGGGGAAGCCGGTCAGCCTGCACCTGGGATCAGTCCTTTGCGCTCTCCGCTTTGCCATCGTCTTCCTGGGTGTTTTTGGGGGCCGCCTCGGTTCCGTCCTCGGATTCCTCGGGCTCCTCACCGCGCTCCCGGGCCTCACGCAGTTCACGTGCGATACGCCTGGCTTCGAACTCCTCGAGTAACGACATCTGGCCGGCGCCGTCACTGATTATTCCATCCTCCAACGCCGCTTCCATCGCCGCGGCCTCGGCGCCGCCATCCTGGGACAGGACGTGCAGTTCCACCTGGCCATCGACGCCTTCGAAATAATGGATCGGGACGGTGTACTCGCCGAGCGCGCGGACCGGGGCGTCGAAACGTATCCCGCGCCGGTCTACCTGCACCCTGGATATCTCGGTCAGCTTCTCGGCCAGCATGGTGTTCGTGACAGAGCCGTAAAGTCGGCCGCGCGGACCCGAGCGGACCAGGATCTCTACCGGCTCTTCAGCCAGTTTCTCTGCGACCTCCCGCCACTCTTCCGCCTCTTTAACGCGACGCACCTCGGCATCTCGCCTGAGGCTCTCGACGCGCTTCAACTCACCCACCGTCGCCATCGTGGCGAGACCGCGGGGCAGGAGGAAGTTGCGGGCGTAGCCGTTCTTGACGTCTTTGATGTCGCCAGCGCGCGCGTTGGGCGGGACATCTTGCAGGAAAATGATCTTCATCTGATCCTCCATGCACCCCGCTTCGGTCGATCGACCGGGGACGGGGCGGAAACAGGTGTGACCCGGCGGCGGAATGTCCGGAGCGCGGTCGGTCACCTGGATGCTGCGACTCGAATGCCGGAGACCCGCCGCGACACGACTGAAGCGTGCGGGGGCAGACCGGGGGAGACGATCAACCGATCATAGCCGCGGGGCAGGCCCCCGACAACGGGTGCGCGGCAACGGTCTTCCAGTGTTGCCTCCGCTGCGTTGTCCCGAGAAAAAGGCTCCGCGGGACAGACAAAGCGGCCCCCGGGTCTGTGCTAGCCGATCACGTCCGCCTCGCGCAATGCCGCGATCTCTTCATCGCTCTTGCCCAGCAGGTCACGCATGATCTCCTCGTTGTGCTGGCCCACCGTCGGCGTGGAGCCGACCGGCACGTCGCTCCGGCTGAACTTCACGATCTTGCCGGTGACATGGATGGTGCCGGCGATCGGGTCCGGCACCTCAACCAGCACCTCACGCTCCTTAAGATGCTTGCTCATGGCAGCGCGCGGGATGTCGTTGACCGGCGCGCAGGGAATTGATGCTGCGTTCAGGATTTCCTCCGCCTCGTCCATGGTCCGATCGCTGAACCACTCGATCAACGCCGCCTCGATCTCGCCGCTGTTGTCGCTGCGGCCGGTCCGGTTCTGCCAGCGCGGGTCTTCCTTCCATTCCGGGTGACCGATCGTGTCCGCCAACCGGGGGAAGATGTTGTCGCTTGAGGCGCCGGCCAGGTACACGTGGCCGTCCTTCGTCTTGTAGGAGTTTGTCACGCCGTCGCCGTTGCCCGTGCGTTCGGGCACGATCCCCGCGCCCAGGAAGGCCGTGAGCGGGATCTCGCAGGTCGTGAATCCGGTGTCAGCCAGGCACACGTCAATGGCCTGACCCTCGCCGGAGAACTGGCGCTCGTAAAGCGCGCCCAGCGCGCCGATCGTCGCGTGCAGCGACGTGATGCGGTCGATCAGCGGGAACGGGAGGACGGTCGGATCGCCCTCGGGCGGCCCGGTCAGAGACATCAACCCGCTCATCGCCTGGCCGATCGTGTCGAAGCCGACCCGGTCCTTGAACGGTCCGTACTGGCCGTACGCCGAGACGTTGACCATCACGATGCCCTTGTTCAGCTTCTTCAACTCCTCGTAGCCGAAACCCATCTTGCCGATGGTGCCCGGCCGGAAGTTCTGGATCAGGACATCCGAGACCTTCACGAGATCGCGGAGGACTTCTTTACCCTCCTCGGTCCGAAGATTTATCGAGAGGCTCCGCTTTCCGGAGTTGTACTGCACCCAGTAGGCGGACTGGCCACGCACCTTGGGGCCGTTGGAACGGCTTTCGTCGCCCGTGAGCGCTTCAACCTTGATCACGTCCGCGCCCAGGCGGGCGAACATCAGACCGCAGCGCGGGCCCGCCTGGTAGCGGCCCAGGTCCAGGACGCGGACGCCGTCCAGGGCGCCTTTGGGCTGTGTGCCGTTGCCGATGGTCATCAATTCCCCTCCAGAGGGGTCGCCGCGACTACGCGGCCGGCCCCTGCGTACAGATTCAGATGGCGAGTGCGCCGATCATACATCCGTCAATTTCGACGTGTTCACGAGGTCTGGCGGACCCCGCTAACCCGTTCCCTTCCGGTCGATGAATTCCTTGAATCCTTCGAGCACGGGGGTCGGCGCGAGTTTCGTCTTCTGCTCGGCGATCTCTTCCTCGAACTGCTCCCGCCAGCCCCGGCCGATATTGCCGTCGATAAGCCGCTTGGCGCCCTGCACCATGCGCTGGTCGTTCTTGGCGATGTCGTGGGCGATCTCCATCGCCTTCGGCAGCACCTGGTCGGGCTGTACGAGATGGTTTAGCAGTCCGGCCCTGTACGCCTCATCCGGCTCAACGATCCGCCCGGTGAACAGGTACTCGCGTGCGGCCGGCAGCCCCACAATCGTCGGCAACAGCCAGGTGTTGTTGATGCGTCCGTAGGTCACCGCCAGGAACCGGAACCGGGTGCGTTCGCAGCCGACACGTATGTCGAACGAAGTCGATAGCACGCCACCGCCGCCGTAGCAGAGCCCGTTTAGCGCACCGATCCGTGGCTTCGCTCCCGTGGCAAAGCGCCACGAGTTCTCCGAGAAGTTGCTCGACGGTGGAGGCACGTCCTCCGCCGCAAGGCGGGCCATCTCCTTGATATCCGCCCCGGCGGAGAAGGCGCGGTCGCCCGCGCCGGTGACGACGATCACCGCCGTGTCGTCGTCCTCATCGAGCCTGTCCATCGTGTCGTAAAGCTCGGTGAAAAGTTTCCGGCTGAGTGCGTTGAGGACGTGCGGCCGGTTAAGCGTGACGATGGCGACCGGGCCATCGTGTTCAAGCAGGATGGGATTCTCGTCGGACAAGTCTGAATGGCTCCTCGGAAAGGCCCCTTAAACAAGGGCTCGGGGTCGATGTAGTGACTCGGGAGGCCCGATTATGTCCCGGCCTCCGCGGCCGGTCAACGCGAACCTCCCTGTTCCGGGCGGCGCCCGGGGCGACGGTAGCCGGTGCGACGGTGTAGCGGATCGCTCCCTCGTTTTGCCGGACACTCCCACGTCCGGTATCCTCATGCCCCGCTCGCGTAGCCAAGATTCCCCGCGTAAAGCCGGAGGCGTTCAAGTGCCGTTCGACCCGATCACAAAGCCGCCTATCTCAGAGATGACGGTCAAGCCGAACCTGGCAGACCGTGACGAAACGGCCCGGGATTTCCAGTGGACCGACCTTTACTCGGAGCTGGACTGGCTACCCGACGGCGGCCTTAACAAGGCTTACGAGGCGATCGACCGCCACGTCGCTCACGGTCACGGTGACAAGGTGGCCCTGATCTGGGCCGGCAAGAACGGGGAGGAGGAGACCTACACCTTCTCCGAGATGAAGGCGCAGACCAACCGCTGGGCTAACGTCGTGACCGATCTCGGACTGGGGCGCGGGGACCGCGTCTTCATCTTCATGGACCGGCTGCCGGAGCTGTACTTCGCCTTCTTTGGCACGCTCAAGGCGGGTGGTGTGGTAGGACCCCTCTTCTCGGCGTTCGGGCCCGAGCCCGTCCGCGACCGTCTGCAAGACTCCGGGGCAAAGATCTTTCTGACCGAGCCGGAGCTGCGCGCCAAGGTTGGCGGCATCCTTCCCGAGTGCCCGGCCATCGAGCACATCGTAGTCGTCAACAAGGACGGCCGGTCGGACGCCCCGCTGGTCGAGGGCGACCTGTCATACGAGTCACTTATGGCGGACGCTTCCGACGAGTTCAACATCGTCTCGACCTCGATGTACGACTACTCGATCATGCACTACACGTCCGGCACAACCGGCAAGCCAAAGGGCGCCGTCCACCGCCACCTCGCCGCCGTGCAGCAGTACGCCACCGGCAAGTGGGCGCTGGACCTGCACTTTGACGACATCTACTTCTGCACCGCCGACCCGGGATGGGTGACCGGCACGTCCTACGGCATGATGGCGCCGTGGACGAACGGCGTAACGAACGTGATCTACGAAGGCGGATTCAGCGCCAATAACTGGTACGACCTTATCGACAAGTACAAGGTGACGGTCTGGTACACCGCGCCCACCGCTATCCGCATGTTGATGCGCGCCGGGGAGGACCCGGTCAAGAGCCACGACCTATCGTCGCTCCGCTTCATCGCCTCGGTCGGCGAGCCGCTCAACCCGGAGGCGGTCGTGTGGGGCAACGAGATGTTCCACCAGGCGATACACGACAACTGGTGGCAGACAGAGACCGGCGCAATCATGTGCGCCAACTACGCCTCGATGGAGGTGCGGCCCGGCTCGATGGGCAAGCCGATTCCCGGGATCGAGATGGCCATCCTGGACCAGGACTACAACCCGCTGCCCCCGGGCGAGGACGGCCTGCTGGCGGTGCGCCCCGGCTGGCCATCCCAGTTCCAGACCTACTGGAACAACACCGAGATGTACAACTCCAAGTACAAGAAGGGCTGGTACATCACCGGCGACCAGGCGCAGATGGACGCCGACGGTTACTTCTGGTTCCAGGGCCGCTCGGACGACGTGATCAACACGGCCGGGCACCTGGTCGGGCCCTTCGAGGTCGAGAGCGCGCTGATCGAGCACCCGGACGTGGTCGAGGCCGGCGTGATCGGCGTGCCGGACGAGATCGCGATGGAGGTCGTGAAGGCGTTCGTAGCGACGCGGCCCGGCGTCGAGCAGACGGACGCGCTGCGGCGCGACATCATGCGTTTCGTCCGAACCAAGCTGTCCGCGGCCATCGCGCCGCGCCAGATGGAGTTCATCGACTCACTGCCCAAGACGCGCTCCGGGAAGATCATGCGCCGCCTGCTAAAGGCGCGCGAGCTGGGCCTGCCGGAGGGCGACATCTCGACCCTGGAAGATGATTAGGGCGACGCGGACGTCTAACGTCGCTGGCCCGAGGTTCGTCTGATGTCGGCGCAGATGGACGCGCTCGTCACTGGGACGGATAACGATCCGCCCCAGTTCCCCTCACCCTCACCCTCTCCCAACGGGAGAGGGATTTTGTTGTCCGCGGTCCGGATGCCTCCTCTCCCGACGGGAGAGGATTGAGGTGAGGGAGCTGCCGCCTGGGGCGGCATGCCGCCAGCGCGTTCGCACGCGCAAAGAAACGAATTCCAATTCACTCCTACCCACGCCTCGCGCCATATGGCTCCCGCCCGCGCCTCGTAACCCGTCGCATGCGTCACAATCCCGACATCGCAGGCAACCGTTAGCCTGTACGCCATGCCCGAGACCTCGCATGGAGACCCCGTCAAAGAACGCCGCTTCCGGCCGGTCCGCGCGCTCGCGATCGCCCTGGCGGTCGTGGGCTTCGTCGTCGCGCCTGTCGCATTGCACGAAGCCGTGCACGTTGCGACCGCGCTGATCGGCGGCGTCTCGCCATCATCTCTCGGCATCGGGTTCGTCGGCATGTACCCCGGAGTCAAGGTCGACGAAGCCCTGGACGGCTGGCGGATCGTCCTGTTCCGCTACTCCGGCGGACTCGTGGCCGGGGCGGCGTTGCTGTTCGTTTACGTCCGCTGGTACTGGAAATGGTCCGGGGACAAGACATCGTTCGCGGAATGGTGGCTGGGCGCGTTGATCCTGCTGGTAGCCGGAAACGAACTTGGCAACGGTTTCGCCGAGGGAGCGTTCAATGCGGAGTACATCGCCAACCGCGACCCGGCGACAATAATCAGCTTTGGCGCCGCCGCTGCCGGGTTCATCATCCATCGCCTGATGCTCGGCTCGCGCGGCGCGCGCCTCGCGGTTCTGCGCGGCGAAGTTGGCGACCGGGTCCAGATCGAGGAAGCGGCGCGACGCTGGTAGATCCGGGCAGCGTGCCGCTCCGGGGCGGCCACCCCCGGACCCTCTCCTGATTCAGGAGGGGGCCTTCAAGAGACCTGTCCCTGCGATGTAAGGACCGGCTGTTCACGGCGGCCGTGAATTGTGGCCCGCGCCGTCACCCTTTTCGGAACAGGAAATAGTGGAACCGCTGTTCGCGTCCATCGGGCGTCGTGTGGGTTTCGCGCCGGTCGTCGACCAGCTCGAAGCTGTCTCCCAGCTCCGCGCTCAGGCCCACCGCCGTATATCGCTCAACCGGGAGACCGCTGCACCAGGTTGGTCCGTCCTCTGCGAACGTCGCGATGACGGCGTGGCCGCCCGGGACCAGGGTCTCTGTCAGCCGGTCCACATAGCGCTGCCGGTCCCCGCGGTCGGCCAGGAAGTGGAACACCGCCCGGTCGTGCCACAGGTCAAGGTCGCCCGCCAGGGGTGCTTCAAGCACGTCCCCGACCACCCACTGGACCCGCTCCGCGTCCCGGCCCAGCCGACGCCGGCTGTGCCCGAGCGCGACCGACGACACGTCAAGCACGGCCACGTTTTCGACCCCTCGCTCAAGGAGGGCGTCCACCAGCCGCGATGCCCCTCCCCCGACGTCGAGGACGCGCGACCCCGTGTTCAGGCCGGCCGCCGACAGAAACTCAAGTGACAGCGTTGGAACGGCCTGATACCAGGACATCTCTTCGGGCGCGCGGCCGGCCTGGGCGGCGTTCCAGTGTTCCGGGCGACTCATCCGTTGTGTCCCGTCGATTCAGCCGGCGCCCGGCCGTCGGGCGAGAGGGGGTGTTTGGCACCGGGTCTGTTCAAATTCAGCTGGGGTATGAGCGATTAGCATACCATCGCCTCCCGTCGCAGCTTCTGCGCGCCCGTGCCTCCACATGCGTACGCCCGGAATCGCCGCCGGCCCGGCTCGGCGCCCGCCTACCGGGGGATGATATCCAGTTCAACGTAGCTTTCATGCTGCGAGTCGTGGAACACCGTGTTCGTCGCGACCGCGATCTGGTCGTTGTCCGACCACAATCCCGTATTCAGGTTGCGGGCGAACCGCGGGAAGTTCGACGATGAGATCTCGAGCCGGATGCGGTTGCCTTTCTTGAAAAGGTTGCTCGTGGCCACGAGATCGATGTCGAACCGCTTCGGGAGGTTGGGGTCGATGTGATGCGTGCGCTTGCGTGAATCCTGGTAACGGGCTCGTACGATTCCGTCCGTCAGGTTGACGGCGCATCCGCAGGGGCGGACATCCAGCAGCATGCCCGTGAAGTCTGTATCTGCCGCGGAGGTGGACGCCCAGAGCGACACCGTGACCGGCCCGGTGACCTCGACATCCTGTTCCAGCTCCGGCGTCGAGTACACGAGGATGTCGGCACGCTCCTCTTTCCCGGCATGATTCTTCGGGCCGTCGGGCAGGGGACCGCCGCCGCAGCATAGCGGACCGCCCTGTGTCGGCACCGGCGCCTGTGGGTCGTACAGAAACACGTCCGGCCGCTCTTCGTCGGTTGGCGGCTCTGTGGACAGGACGCCTTGTTCGCTTGGCGAGTGCGCCCGGCCGTTACTGTGGAGGTAGTACCGGGTCCGGGTCGCCCGTGCGAGCGGCCATTCGTTCTCGTCCCGCCAGACGTTCTCGCCCATCACGAAGATCTTGACCGGCGGCTCGTCTGCGATGCCGTTGTCCTCGCCCTTCAGCCAGTGGTCATACCAGCGCAGCGTAAGTTCGTCGAGATCGATGCCTGACGCCGTGGCCTGGTGTGTGAAGTTCTCGTCGCCGACGTAGTTCTGGCCGACCGTGCTGTGGCTCCAGGGCCCGATGATCAACTTCTGACCGTTGCGCGCTGAATCTGAACCGCCGCTCTCCCGCATGTTTACGTAATTGCGCAGCGTGCCCATCAGGAAAATGTCGTACCAGCCGCCCAGGTTGTACGCCGGGGTCTCGATATTGTGGTGCTTGTCCTCGATACGGATGTGTGACCAGTACCCGTCTTCCTCCGGGTGGTTCAACCAGTCGAAGAAGTAGGGCGAGGTTTGCGCGCTCATGAACGGTTGCTGATCGAGCGGCAGGGTCCAGAACGCTTCCTCAATGTTGTCCATCGTGCGTTGCAGCTCCGCGACGCGCTCATCCGGCAGGCCAAGTTGATCGCCCAGGCGCTTCGCGTTCGTCGCTGCGAGCCTTATGCCCCAGGACACGTTGAAACCGAGCTCGAACACGCCACCCTGGTACGTCCACCCCTCGTGGTAATCGGACGCCGTGATCCTCGGAAAGATCGCCGTCAGGTGTGGCGGTTTCTCCGACGCCGCAAGCCACTGCGTCGCCCCCACGTAAGACGAGCCAACCATGCCGACCTTGCCGCTGCACCAGGGCTGTTCCGCGATCCACTCGACCGTGTCGTACCCGTCGTGCGCCTCATTGGCGAAGGTGTCGAACGAGCCCTCGGACCGGAACCTCCCGCGGACGTCCTGGAGAACGACCGCGTACCCACGCTCCACGGCCATGAGGACGTTCACGCCAGGTGCGACACGCTTGTCGTAGGGCGTGCGCTGGAGGATCACCGGGCACGGACTGTCGTCGCTTGGACGGTACACGTCGGCGTAAAGGATGACGCCGTCCCGCATCTCGATGGCGGCGTCTAACTCAATAATGGCCGCTGAAGTGACCATGCCGATCGCTCCCTGCAAGGTGTAGTTCTGGGTTGGCGGTCCGTCTGTCATGGGCCGGGAGCGGGCTGGCTCGTCCGCCGTCCGGGATTTCCGGAGTTTTCCGGGGTCTTCTGGCCGGAAAGAGCGTACACGGCGGGTCGCGCTCGATCAGCCTCTCCCCGGGCCGCGTGGCGAAAAGTTAGCGCAGTCAGACCCGCCCGGCAACCGCGATCGTCCCCTCAAAGCGTTTTGGCGCTGGAGAGCGATTCGGCGTGGCGCCTACTTCCCGGACCCGCCCGGGAACTCGACCGGCCCGTCGTCCGGCGGGTGGTCCATGAACCATCGGATGGCCGTCTCCAGCGCCTCGGGCGCCTCTCGCGCGGGATCGTCCGCGCAGTCCTCCAGTTCGTACAGGCGTGAGCCGGGCAGCCGGTTCATCAGCAATACCGCGTCCTCGTGTGTCAGCCGCTCGGCCTGCCGTCCGCGCAGGATGAGCGTCGGGACGCCCGGGACGTCGGTCTCCGGGTTGGGCAGGTTGGCGTTCACAAGCGCGAGCGCGCGCACTTGCCGCAGTCCGGTCGACACAAACGCCGCCCTGCACGACTGACCGTACCCGACCACAAGCGCCGGCGCCCCGGCTTCGTCGAGCGCAGCCGCGCTCCAGTCGCCGCCGCGCCGGTCACCGGGGAGGGAGACCAGTTCTACCGGGAAGTCGGCCGCGAGCCGCACGGCGAGCGCGCGTAACGGAGCGGGGTCCACGTTCGCCGGGCACAGCAGCACGATCGGCCGGTTTCCGGGCTCGCCCCAGGACTCGTAGGGCAGGGTCGATCCATCGTCCAGTTGCAGGGTCGCCGTGACTGCGTTCACCTTCGCCACCGTTTATCTATGCTCGCGCAGGGTTCAAACCGGGTTCGCGCCGGGTCCGGAGCGACCCAGACGGCCGGCCGAGACGCGCCTTCAATCTCCGGGAATCTCCGGCGACATTCATCGTAACGCTTCGCCGCCCGGAACGACCCTGCCCGGACCCGGCCGGAACACTGCCGCGTCCACCGGCGCGGCGGTACAATGCGCCCGCCAAGCCTGACCGGCAAGTCCCCGAAGGCCCGCATCGTGCACTGCGGCCCCCGGTACAAAAAGGCACGAGACGCCTGACGGCGGAGGATGTTCCTGAGATGAACGGTTTCGATTTTGTGGCCCAGTGTCTGAAACAAGAAGGCGTCGAGTGGATGGCGTGCTTCCCGGCGAACGCGCTTATCGAAGCGGTCGCCAAGATCGGCATACGGCCGATCGTTTTCCGCCAGGAACGCGGCGGAATCCAGGCCGCTGACGCTTACAGCCGGCAGCTCGCCTCCAAGGGGAAGATAGGCGTGTTCGCCTCCCAGGGCGGTCCCGGCGTAGAGAACGCGTTCGGAGGCATCGCGCAGGCGTGGGGTGACGCAGTTCCCCTCGTGTACCTGCCCGGCGGCCACGGTACCTTCCGCGCTGATGTCGAACCCGGTTTCTCCGCGCCGGAGAACTACAAGAACATCACCAAGGTAGCGCTCACCGTTAACCGCATCGAGCGCACGTCGCAGCAGGTCCGCCGCGTCTTTCACGCCGCCCGCAACGGCAGGCCGGGACCGGCGCTACTCGAGCTGCACGGCGACATCCTGTCGCAGGAAGTTCCGGAGGAGTGGGCCGCCTACAAGCCCACATCGACGATCAAGTCGGCGCCGAACCAGTCCGACGTCAAGGACGCTGTCAAGCAGCTTCTCGCGGCCTCCAACCCGGCGATCTGGGCAGGACAGGGCGTGCTTTATGCCGGCGCAACGGCGGAACTGATGGAGTTCGCCGAGCTCACGCAGATCCCGGTGATGACCACGATGCAGGCCAAGAGCGCGTTCCCGGACGCCCATCCGCTCGCGCTCGGCTCGGCCAATCGGACCGCGCCCAAGCCGGTCTGGAAATGGCTCGGAGATTCCGACACCTTGTTCGCCGTCGGCTCCGGCCTTACCCGGACCAATTACGGGATCGAGATCCCGGACGGCAAGTTCCTCATCCACTCCACCGTTTCCGCCGAGGACATTAACAAGGACTATGCGGTGGACCTCGGCATCGTCGGGGACGCGAAGCTGGTTTTGCAGGCCATGATCGAAGAGGTCAAGGCCGCGATCGGTGAAAATGGGCGCCGGGGCGACAACGCCACCGCCGACCGTGTTGCCGCCGTATGGTCCGAGTGGAAGGCCGAGTGGGCCCCACACCTGGCGAACAACGGCTCCCCGATGAACCCGTACCGGGTGGTCGCAGAGATCAACAAGGTCGTGGACCACGAAAACACGGTTGCGACCCACGACGCCGGGCACCCGCGGGACGAGGTGATGCCGTTCTACACGGCGACCGTGCCGCACGCCTACATCGGCTGGGGCAAGACGACCCACCTGGGCTACGGAATCCCCCTCATGATCGGCGCCAAGATCGCTGACCCGTCCAAGTTCTGCATGAACATCATGGGCGACGCCGCATTCGGAATGTCCGGCCTGGACATCGAGACCGCGGTCCGGTCCGGCCACCCGATCACTACCGTGATTCTCAATAACAAGACGATGGGCGGTTACAACCACCATCAGCCGACCGCGATGGAACTGTTCGGCGCCGGCAACCAGGGCGGCGACTACGTCAAGATCGCAGAGGGACTTGGCGCCACCGGCATCCGCGTCGAGAAGCCCGAGGAAGTCGGCCCGGCGATCAAGAGGGCTCAACAGCTAAACAGCGAGGGCACCTGCGTGCTGATCGAGACGATCACCGTGCAACAGATGGAGTTCTCGACTTACCCGGAACTGCTGAAGTAGGCCTTGAACGCTGCCGTCGACGCGGTAAAAGTGAACAAAGGGAGGCGTCCCGATTTCGGTCGGGACGCCTCATTTTCGATATAGACCCTTACTATCCGGTGAGGAAACTCATGAGTCCAGAACCTGATGGCCCGGCTCCCGGAGAGGGCGTCGTGGAATGGGTGTACTCGTCCACCAGTCCCGAGCAGTTGGCTGCCAGATATGACAACTGGCCGGCCAATTAGGAAGCCGATCTGGAAGGGGACTACGGGTGGTCCGCTCCCCAGATGACGGTGCCGCTGGTTGAAAAGTGGGTTCCATCGGGCGCTCGAATACTTGATGCGGGCGCCGGAACCGGACTGGTCGGTGAATTACTGGCCAGGGCAGGTTACGGGGATCTGAACGGTGTCGATATTTCGACGGAGATGATTGCCCGGGCCCGGCTTAAGGGCGTCTACCGCGATCTCAGGCGAATGGAGCTTGGCAAGACACTGGATTTCGACTCGAACTCGTTCGACGCCGTGACATGCGTCGGTGTCCTGACCCTGGGACACGCCCCGGCCTCTTCGCCAAACGAATTGGTTCGAGTGACGAAACCCGGAGGCCACGTCATATTCACGATGCGGCCAGATATTCGGGAGCAGGGCGGTTTCGAAGAGAAGCAAACTGAACTTGAGAATGCCGGATTGTGGAAGCTGGTGGAGGTCACGGAGGAGACTCAGACGATGCCAAAGGGCCTGCCCGAAACGACGATGCAAGTCTGGGTGTTTGAGGTGACTGGTTAGGACGGCACGATCCTGTCCGTGATGTCTGTATCATGCCGCCCAACATGCCAAGTGAGAGGGTGACGAGGCGGCTCGAACGCCTCCTCGATCAGGCTGACGAGGCCGCCGAGGCCCTGGATTGGGCGCGCGTCCACGAGGTGTCGCTTTCGGTACTCGCCGCGGACCCCGAGAACGCAGACGCGCTCACCTTCATCGCAATGTCGGAACCGCACCTGGGTGACGCCTCGTCCGGGGACACTCCGGCTCGGCCCCCTCTCCCGGCGGGAGAGGGTGATGAAGAAGCCCCGCCCGCGACAACGTCTGATCGGGCCCCCACGTCCTTCGCCAACGACCGCTACCAGGTCAGCAAGTTCCTGGGCGAGGGCGGCAAGAAGCGCGTCTACCAGGCCCATGACACCCTGCTGGACCGCGAGGTGGCGTTCGCCCTCATAAAGACCGAGGGCTTCGACGATACCTCCAGGGAACGCATCACGCGGGAAGCCCAGGCAATGGGCCGGCTCGGCACGCACCCGAATATCGTCACCGTATTTGACCTGGGCACCGAGGGCGACTCGCCCTTCATGGTGACCGAACTAATGGCCGGTGGCGACATCGAGGGGGTGTTGGAAGAAGCGGACGAGAACCGCCTGTCCCTGGACAAGACCATCGAGATCGGTA
>JACZRO010000085.1 GCA_022574675.1 Chloroflexota bacterium | reverse complement strand
CCTCACCGTGAAGAACACGAAGATCGGCGTGACGCCGAGCGCCACGAGCGAAAGCTGCCAGGAGATGATCAGCATCGCGATGACTGAGGCGATCACGATGGCGGCGTTCGACACGATGGTGCTTATCGTGTCTGTCAGGACGAGCTGCGTGTTGGTCACGTCGTTGGTGAGGCGTGACTGGATCTCCCCCGTGCGCGTGCCGGCGAAGAACGAGACCGGCTGCCGCTGGAGATGGCTGTAAAGCCGGCTTCGCAGGTCCCGCATGACGGACAGCCCGACATGGGTGTTCAGGTGCACTTGCAGCAGGCTGAACCCGCCGGACGCGACGGTCACGCCGATCATCACCCCGGCGATGGTGAACAGCTGGTTCGTATCGCGGTTCGGGATCACGTCGTCGATGATGGTGGCGACGAGAAGCGGCGGAACAATCCCCAGCGTTGCGTTGATCAGGACGGATGCGATCACGCCGGATAAACGTCGCCGGTAGGGACGGTACAGGGCGAAGGTGCGCCACAACGTGTCCCTGCGCACAGGTCGTTCGGGCGCGTCGTCCGGTTCCGGACGGTTAAGGCCCATCCGGCCTCCGCCGGCGCCGTGTCCTGCATGCATCGTCATAAGCGTTCGGGACGCGCCGCAGGGTGACAGTAGCCGTTGGCCGGAAGAGGCGGCGCCTGCACACAATCGTAACCGCACGGCGGTTATGGGGGCGGGAGACCCGGCTCAGGCGATTGGCGTGGACCGATGCCCGTGGTCGTGACCAGCAAGCCATCGCAACGAAAAAGCGCCCGCCTTTTCGGCGGGCGCTTTCCCTTTAGCGCAAGCCCTGCGGATGCCGGTTACTTCATGCCGTAAGTAATGCCGTGAATCGGTCCCATGTCGAATGAGTCGACGTCTCGAAAACCATGCTTGTTAAGCAGATCTACATAGGCCTGTGTCGGCAGCAACTGGTCGTCGATCTGCGCCTCGAAGAACTGGACCCCGGACATCACGCGTCCGGGAACGCTACGCAGGCCGTCCACCGCCTCTGGAAACGCGAAGTCCGAGATGACGAACACCCCGCCGGGCTTCAGCGCGGCCAGAACGTTCCGCGTTACCCGGTCGATGTCTCTGCACTCGTGCATCGATACGTTTATGAACGCGAGATCGAACTCGGCCTCGGCTTCAAACTCCTCGAGTGTGCTCTTTCGCAGGCTCCCGCGATCCGATAGCCCGGCGCTCTTGAGTGACTCGGCCGCCAGGTCCAGCGAGAACTGGTCGCCGTCTATTCCGACCACCTCGGTCGCCGGGAAGTGGCTCAGGAGACGGGTCATACCATGACCGATGCCGCACGCCAGTTCGACGACCTTCGCGCCGCTGTTGAGCCTGTCGGCCAGGCCGGGGATCGACGATAGGCCGCCGGGGATGGCTCGCGTGTAGAACGGCCGGCTCGTTTTGCTAACGCTGAGGATGAATTCCGGAGAGCATTCGTCCCACCACATTCGCTCGCCCGTCTTGAGCCGCTTTCCAAAATCGGTGAACATTTCGGGGTTGTCGAATATGCGCGCCACGCCGCCGACGTATGCGGGGGAGTCCTGATCCAGCAGGACCGTGCCTATGTGGGGCGCCAGGGTCCAGCGATGGTCCGGAGCCTGTTCGATGATCTCGGCGCCGTATGCCGCGTTGCACCAGACCGCGGTGTAAAGCGGGTCCGTTCCCGCATGTTTCGCCAACTGGTCGCTGGTCAGACCTTCCGGGTAGCTCCCCAGCTTCTCGATGAGTCCGGAATCCATGCCGAGCTGCATAGTGCGGACGCCGATGAACCCGGCGACATGCGCAAGCATCTTCCCGGCCTGCTGCGCGGGTTGAACGGACGGCGCGTTGTCCGGTGCTTTTGTAGTCATTTGTTCCCTCCCCATCTGACGTGGTGTGTCGCCGATGGGGATCAGTCTCGTGACAATTCGCTTAGAAACCAGTTCAATAACTGGACCGGCATCTTCGGTGACCAGATAGGATCCCCAGATTCATGCGTACATACGGTCAGTTCTGCCCGGTCGCCAAGGCGGCCGAGATCTTCGCCGAGCGCTGGACACCGCTCATCATCAGGGAGCTGTACAGCGGCAGCACCCGGTTCAATGAGGTGAAGTCGGGTGTGCCCGGCATATCCGGGTCGCTTCTCGCGCAACGATTGAGGATGCTGGTCGACGTAGGCGTAGTGGACCGGCGCCAGCCAGATGGCGGCCGGCTGATCCAGTACGTGCTGACGCCGCAGGGGCTTGAGTTGATCCCGGCGATACAGCTTCTCGGCGAGTGGGGAATGCGGTGGCTTGAACGCGACATCGAGATAGCGGACCTCCAACCCCAGTTGCTCATGTGGGACATGCACAAGCGCGTTGTGTTGGATCGGCTGCCGCGCGAGCGCGTGGTGGTCCAGGTGGACTTCACGGGACACCGAACCGTGACGATCTGGCTCGTCCTGGAACGGCCCGAGCCCTCCGTCTGCGATCACGACCCGGGATTCGAGGTCGACCTTTTCGTGAGCGCTGACACGTTGACGATCCACCGCGTGTGGATGGGGTTGCTATCCTGGCGGTCCGCGTTGAGTGACGGGCTGATCACGTTCCAGGGGCCGCCTGCTTACAGGCGCGATTTCCCGGACTGGTTCCGGCTAAACCATTTCTCGAACGTCGCAATCCCGATGGCAGCGGGGTGACCGATCCGCCCGGACCGTAACCAAGCTCGTAACCAAGCCCGTAACCGAGGCTGTAACCATGGTGATCCCATGATTCATGCAAACGGATCGGCCGGGATGGAGACGCGTAGCGGAAATTGATACGCCCGGGAGTCGCAGCAAAGCGTAACCCCCGGGCGTCCAATTCCTCTGTCCACCTGCTACATGGCCGGAAAGGCCCCTCACCCTTTTTTCGATCACCTTGCGGTGATCCCCACCTGGTCCGTGGGCGCTAGCGAGTCTTTCCGGAACTGTTGCGTTTCAGCTCTCGAGCGATCGTCGATGGCGCGCGATCCAGACTTGCAGCAACTTGCCGGATCGAGGCGCCGGCCGCTCGTAAACGGGAAATCTCACACCGCTCTTCAGCGGTGATCTGTTTGTATCGTCGTCCCATGGCAACACCTTCTCAGGGTGTTGCACTTCGTTTGTGAACTTAAGCCCTCCATGCGCCCGGCTCCGTGGCCGGACTTGACACCGCCCACGCATCAGCGTGAGAGACACCACCGATATCACGACCACGCGACCCCGGTCCAATCCCTCGATTCGGTTTGCTGATCCACCTGAATGATCGGCGGGGGCTTTGCTGCGCACGCACTACGTGCCTGCACGCAACTCCGGATGTGTGTCAGCCGACATAATCTGAGCGGTATGGCTCGCTTGACCGCACGTTCTGGCTCATTCCCGTGAGCCTCTCGGCTCATCGGTGAGCGCTGGTGAGTGCGCGGGCTATATGGCGCTTGTCCGGTTCGCCGGAGGCAACGTTGTCGTAGTCGGCGCGGACGAGACGAGAAAGTCCAGAGAAACCTCTCAGCCGAAGAGCGGATACGGCGACGATATCCGTCTCGTTGGTCAACCTTGTGGAACGGCCGGACCGGTTCACGGCGCTCGCCGATCCACACGGCATGAGCGATATGGTGCAGGTTGCGGTGACCGACCATGATGTGATCGGCCGCAAGGTGGAGGACCTGCACCTGCCCGGAGACTCGATCATCCTCCTCAGACACCGCGGGGAGATCACTTTCGTGCCCCATCCCGACTCACATCTGGAGAACGGCAGAACGGCGAAATCGCCACAGTAGCAGGCGAACGCGAGTCGGTAGCAGACGCGGTGGGGATGCTGGCGGGCTAGCGGGTTCCGGGAGCGCCCGCGCCGAACCTGTCTAGCCCGGGCTCTCTCCTCCCCCGAGGCAGAACTCGTTGCCCTCGACGTCGTACAGGATGACGTTGCGGTATCGAGCGGCGATTTCCGGCGGAAACTCCTCCTCCCACGCGATAGTCGCCCCGAGGGATTCCAGCCGCGCGATTTCGTCGCTGAGTTCGTCGAGCGTACCGGCATTGCAACCCAGGTGGAGCCGGTTCTTGACCGTCTTCCCTTCAGGCACCCGAATGAACTCCAGGTAAGGACCACCGGACGGAGGGCGGCAGCTCGCTCCGTTGCCACTTTCACTAACCTCGCCGTCATCCCACCGCAACGCTTCGCTCCAGAAACGCGCGACGGCCGCCGGATCATGGCAGTCAACGGTTACACAGGTGATGCGCATGACATCCCTCCAACGCATTCCAGCTCATCGTCACCCGACTCAAATCAACGTGAAACCATGAGGTATTTTGTTTTATCACGGGATCGACGGTAACCACCCATCATGCCGATAGACGTTTGAGTGTCACGCGATAGGGGACCGGCCTGGCCGGTCCCCTGAAACATCGCTCGTGATTTTTGTTTCGGCGCCCGCGGCAGACAATCAAAACCCAGTCAACGGTACTGATCTGCAGCGCGCGCTACCAGGTTGTTAGTTGGCTCCGAACACACCCGCAAAGTCGCGGGCGAACGTCTCGAAGGACCGAGCCGGGTGACCGGTCAATTGCTCGACATGTGGAGTGGTCAAGTCTCCATATCCGTCTTTGAATCCCTGGAATACTTCGATGTACCCCTCGGTCAGCCACTCCGGCATGCCCATCCCCTGCATCGATTCCCGTGCGGCTTCCGACGGCACGTCGACGTAAGTGACATCTTTGTCAAGGGCCGAGGATAATCCGGCGGCGACCTCATGAAACGATATGGCCGCGGGTCCCGTGAGCACGTAGTTTTTCCCGTCGTGACCTTCGGACGTGAGGACCCCGGACATAACGTCGGCAACGTCCCGTACGTCGATCATTCCGACCCGCCCATCCCCAAACGGCATGTACATCATGCCGTCCGAAGCTACTGTCTCCGCCGCCATCATCACGTTCTGCATGAAAAACGTCGGCTTGACTATGGTGAATTTCAGGCCGGAATCGGCCAGTTCCTTCTCGATCTCGTTATGTTGGTCCATAATCCGGCCGGTCCCATAGCCGGATAGTTTCACAATGCGAGGGTTGCCCGATTCAAGCGCGGCGCTGATCACGTTTCTCATCTGTTGCGATCCACTTTCGCCGTTGCCGGTGATCAGGCAAATCGTGTCCACTCCGGCCATTGCCGCCCCCAGGCCCCGTCCCGCCTCCATGTCGCCAAAGACCACATCTACACCCAGGTCTCTCAGCGGCCCCGCCTTGGATTCGTCGCGAATCAGCGCCCTGACCTCCTGACCAGCCTCCCGTAACGCCGGGATCAAATAACCGGCTACGTTCCCGGTCGCTCCAGTTACCAGAATCATCATGTCCTCCCGTTGCTTCAGCTGTGGGCGATGTGAGGGCGGAGCATACAGTGTTCGGTTCTTGGCGTATCGACATCCCTGGACTTCGATCCATGCCGTGAATTTCAGGGGTTTTTTAAAAATCGAAAGACTACCGGCATAGAAAGAATCCTGTCAGTCCTCATCGGGAATTTCTCTCGTGGCTAACGCAATTCCCTGATGAACACTTTCCGTTCTTTTATTTCAGACGCCTGCTACTGAGCGCGGCCCAACCGAGCGGACAATTCGTCCCAAGGGGACTGCGATACCCGCCAAGCAAAACAAAGCGCCCGCCGGTGTGGCGGGCGCTTCTATGTGTTCTGGTAGCCCCTACGGGATTCGAACCCGTGATCTCCGCCTTGAGAGGGCGGTGTCCTTGGCCGCTAGACGAAGGGGCCTCATGGCTGGCGATCCAGGATTCGAACCTGGATTGGCGGATTCAGAGTCCGCTGTCCTACCGTTGAACGAATCGCCAGTGTACGACCGATTTTATCAGGCCGACGCGATCCAGCGAACCGGGCGGCCCACCAATTCCGACCCGGATCGGACTCAAACTCCAAATCAAGCTTGAAATCAACCCGGGCCGCGGCTAACGGCGTCCTCGCCGAATCTGTCCCGTATTCGGTCGAGCGTGGACGATAGCGCCGAGTCGGTGGCGACGGACGAGTCGAGCAACGACAACTGGGACGCCGGCTCGGTCAGGTTCTCGACGCCCACCCCGAGGAGCCGCACCGGCGCGTTGCGCTGCCTCAACGTGGCGTCAAGCAATGCGGTGGCGACTTCGACGATCCGGGCGTCCCCGTCGAACGACACCGGCGGGGTGTTATGCCGGGTCAGCGTCGTAAAGTCGTCGTACCGCAGCTTCAGGGTCACGCTGCGGGCGTGCTTGCCCGCCCGCCGTAGCCGACGTCCAACCTTCTCGGCCAGGTTTGCGATCGTTTTATCGAGGAACACGCGGTCCGTAGAGTCCTCAGGGAAGGTCGTCTCCGCCGAGATCGATTTCGCCTCGCCGTCAGTCGCGACCTCGGAGTTGTCGATCCCATTCGCTCGTTCGATCAATCGGAGCGACTGGTTGCCCATCTCGCGGCGTAGCGGCCCCTCCTTGAACGTTGCGAGTTGTCCAAGGGTCTGTATCCCGAGCCGGCCGAGTTTCTCCGCCGCCCGCGGGCCGATGCCAGGAAGTTTGCGGACGGGCATCGGGGCCAGGTACGACGCTTCGTCCCCGGGCGGGACGGTGAACATGCCGTCCGGTTTGCGCTCGGCCGAGGCGATCTTGGCGACAAGCCGGGAGGGAGCGATGCCTATCGATGCCGTCAGCTTCAACTCCCTGCGCACGCGCTCCTTGATGTCAGACGCCACCTTTTCCGCAGGTCCGTGCAGCTTCTCCGTGCCGGTCATGTCCATGTACGCCTCGTCGACGCTCATCACCTGCACGTCGGGCGTGTAGTTGCGAAGTATCGCCATGAACTCGCCGGACAGCTTCCGGTAGAGATCGTGGTTGCCGCCTATCACGACGGCGTTGGGGCAGAGCCGGAGGGCGCGCGACATCGGCATGGCGGAACGAATGCCGTACGGCCGTACCTCATACGACGCGCAGGCGACGACGCCCCGGCCGCCGGTACCGCCGATGATCAGCGGTACCCCGATAAGGTCCGGGTCCACCGAACGCTCCGCGGCCGCGAAGAAGGCATCGATATCGACGTGAAATACTGTTCGATCGGCGGCCACTCATGGCCTCCCGGGGGCTGTCTCAGAAACCGGTGAGGAGCATGTTTATATGGTGAGGCCTTTTCCGTCGTCCTTCCATCGAAGGACAGGCCCCCCACGGAAGGACGGGGTCCCCGGCCTTCTCCCGGCGGGAGAAGAGGTCCGCACCCTCACCTCGGTCATGTTGGGGCGGATTGGTATCTGCCCGTAGGGGCGTATTGCCATACGCCCCTACGGGTCGGCGCCTTGCCGCGGTCCGGCATGGGAGTCATCGCCTCTTCTCGATGATCGGACATCCTGAGCCGATGTTGCGACCCTCAGCCGATCATCGCCACGAGCGTAGCACCGGCGCGCTCATGCACCAACCCGCCCTGTCCGACCCTGAGTTCCAAACACCCGGGCGTCGGGGCGCTACCCGGGCGGCGGGGAGCAGTCGCTAACCTCGAACCAGTCGGCCCGGCGATGAAGGTCGTTGTTGCCGGACCATACGGATGATGGTACCGCTATCGGTTCGCCCGGGATCACGATCCTGATCCCGTAACGCTTGCCCAACGGACCCTCCGGGAACGTGCCGGTCACGGTGAAGACAGACCGCTCTCCCGGTCCCAGGTCGATCTCATCCTCGTAGAAAATCGAGATCAGTCGCTCTTCGTCGACAAGCACGATGCAGTAAGGCGTTTGCCAGGCGATTCTATCCAGGTTGTTCAGGTCGACGTTGAACGAACTTTGCTCACCGCCGACATGCTGATTTGCCTCGCCGCTCACGATGAAGATGCGATCCGTCTCGTAGGTCCATCCCATTTTGAACTCGGCGTCGAAGTTGACGCAGGCCGCGGCCAACAATGTCACAGCGGTGGCGATCAGCAGTGCGATGCCGGGCTTACGAATCAATCAAGCGTCTCCCAGGTACGGCGTCACGGAACACGGGGTGGCGGATTCTGGCGTTCCCGGCTACGGATGGATGGCCCCTGCCCCTGGCCGCCAGGGTCGCGTTAACTGCGAGCACCCGTCGTCAGGCGTCGCGGATCGTGCGCAGCAGGTTGGCCATCTCCACGGCAGCCTCGGCGTAACCGGCGGCGTGCTCGATCCGGGAGAACGCCTGGTCCGTTGAGTACGTCGTCAGGACGCCAAAGATAACCGGGATCCCGGTATCGGACGACAGACGGGCGATACCGTCCGCGGCCTCCTTCGACACGTATTCAAAATGCGCCGTCTCGCCCTCGATCACTGCGCCGAGACAGATCACGGCGTCGCAGCCGTCAGAGCGCACCATCGCCGCAGCCGTGACCGGCAACTCGAACGACCCGGGCACGTGGGCGACGGTAACGTCGGCGTCCGAGACGCCAAGCTCCACAAGCCTCGCCAGCGCCGACTCAAGCATCCGGTCGGTGATGTAACTGTTAAAGCGGGCCACCACCACGCCAATCCGCAGACCGGCGCCGTCCATATGGCCGTTCAGATCTCTTGGCATGACATGTCGCTACCGGTCACATATGCGGCCGGACTCAGTCCAGCCCCGCGCCGGTCAGGGTGTGGCCCATCCGGTCCCGCTTCGTCTTCAGGTAACGACGATTCTCGGGGTTGGACGGCACTTCCAGGGCGACCTGCTCGATCTCAAGGCCATAGCCCTGGAGCCCGACGAGTTTCTTGGGGTTGTTTGTCATCTGGCAGAACTTCTTCACCCCGAGGTCCACCAGGATTTGCGCTCCGACACCGTAGTGCCGGAGGTCCATGGGAAATCCGAGCCGCTCGTTGGCTTCAACCGTATCGAGACCCTCGTCCTGCAACTGGTACGCCTTCAGCTTGTTATGCAGACCAATCCCCCGGCCTTCCTGGCGCATGTAGAGCAGGACACCGCGGCCTTCCGCGGCAATAGCCTTGCGCGCCATCTCGACCTGCTGGCCACATTCACAGCGCAGACTTCCGAAAACGTCCCCGGTGAGGCACTCGGAGTGAATTCGCCCGAGGACCGGCTTCCCGTCCGAGACGTCACCCATCACGAGCGCCACGTGCTCGTCGTGGTCGACGAAACTCCGGTAGGCGATGACCTTGAACTCGCCCTCCGGGGTTGGAAGCCGGGTCTCTGCGACGCGTTCCACAAGCTTCTCGTGCCGGAAACGATATTCGATGATGCCGGCGACGCTGACGATCGGGATGTCGAACTCCATCGAAATCGCCTCGAGCTCCGTGCGGCGCGCCATCGTGCCGTCCTCGTTCATCACCTCGCATATGACCGCGGCCTCGCGCTGCCCCGCCATGCGGGCCAGGTCGACCGACGCCTCGGTCTGGCCGGCGCGAACCAGCACGCCGCCCGGGGCGTATCTGAGGGGGAAGATGTGGCCCGGGCGCGCCAGGTTGGACGCTACCGACTCCGGGCTTGCGAGCAGCTGCACGGTGTGAGAACGGTCGGCGGCGGAGATACCTGTGGTGATGCCGTCAGCGGCGTCCACCGATACCGTGAACGCGGTGCCCAGCGAAGCCGTGTTCCGGTTGACCATGAGCGGAATGTCGAGCCGTTCCAGATCCTGTCCAAGCATCGGCACGCAGATCAGCCCGCGGCCGACGGTCGCCATGAAGTTGATGGCTTCCGGCGTGACGAAATCGGCCGCCATCGCGAAGTCGCCTTCGTTCTCGCGATCTTCGTCGTCCACGATGATGACCATGCGACCGGCCCGGTACCGCGCTATCGCGGCCTCGACGTCCCTGGTCACTCCGTCGATCTCGGGCGGGTCTGTGTCCGCGTCAGCTTCCGGCGTGGTCGGCAAGCAACTTCTCCAGGTATGGGCGGGCCATCTGCTCAACGTATTTCGCCGTTATGTCGACTTCGATATTCACCTTTGATCCCGCCGTTCGCTCTCCAATTGTCGTGTGGTCGTACGTGTAGGGGATTATGGCGACTGAAAACCCGTCATCATCCCGGTCCACAACCGTCAGGCTCGTGCCGTCGATAGTGATAAACCCCTTCGGAACGATGTACCGCATTATAGATTCGTCTGCCCGAATCTGGACTACGATGGAATCTCCGTCCTTCTCGACCGCCGAAACCTCGGCAACGCCGTCCACATGACCCTGCACCATGTGGCCGCCGATACGACCGCCCTCCATCAACGAGCGTTCCAGGTTCACGCGCCCACCCGGCTTGAGATCGCCGAGGCTGGTGCGGCTCATCGTCTCGGGAATAACCTCTACCGAGAGTTCACCCTCGTTGCGCGCCACGACCGTCAGGCAAGCGCCCGCCACGCAGATCGATTCCGACTCCCGGAGACCCGGGGTGACCTCTGGTGCGTGGATCGTGAGCATCATCCCCTCAAACGAGAGGACCTCACCCACTTCTTCAACTATTCCGGTGAACATGCGATAAGCCAGTTCATGTGCAGTGCTCCCGCAGACCCCTGCTACTGCGGTGCGTAGCCCGTGACGAGGATGTCCGGGCCGATCTGCTCTACCCGAACTCGCTCAAGTTTAAGCGCGCTGCCAACCTCCGCTACTCCCACACCACCGACCGCCGGGAACGATTTGTCGCCGCCGATAACGATTGGCGCAATGAAAGCGGCCACTTTTTGCGCCAGCCCGGCGTCGATAATCGCCCCGGTCAGCGTCGCTCCCGCCTCAAGCATCACGTTCAAGCAACCGCGCTTGCCGAGCTCGCTCAGTAGCGCTCCAAGGTCGACACTGCCGGTGTCCGCTCGCGGCAACTCGATCGTCTGAAGGTTGGGCGCGTCGATCACAACGTCACATCCTTCCGCCCTCACCCACAGCACGTCGCCGGGCTCGCCAAGAAGCGCGGAGGAGGCGGGCAGCCGGCCATCGCTGTCCACGACCACCCGCAGCCGGGGACGGCCGGAAACCCCTTCCAGGCGCGCCGTCAACCTGGGATCGTCCGCCAGCACCGTCCCGATGCCGGTAATCACGGCGTCCGACTCCGCACGCATCCGGTGGGCGCGCTCTCTCGACTCCCCGGAGGTGATCCACCGGGAGTCGCCTGTCCGCGTAGCGATACGCCCGTCCAGGCTGGCGGCGAATTTCACTGTGAGGAACGGCCGGCCGGTGGCGATGTGGTGCAAAAACCCTTCAAGCGACTCCATAGCGCCCTCGATCAGGTCGCCATCGAGGGGCATCACGACCTCTATGCCGGCCTCGCGAAGTTTTCGGAAGCCCCGGCCATCTACGCGGGGGTCCGGGTCGCCGACAGGACAAACGACACGCTTGACGCCCGCCGCGATGAGGGCGTCCGCGCAGGGCCCCGTGTAGTGGGTGTGCGAGCACGGCTCAACCGTGGTGTAGACGGTGGCCCCGCGTGCCCCATCACCTGCGAGTTCGACGGCAACTACCTCGGCG
>JACZRO010000084.1 GCA_022574675.1 Chloroflexota bacterium | reverse complement strand
GGCGCCTGCCGGTCGTGCCTCCGCGGCCGTCCCTGGTACTGCTTCGAGAGCCGCAACGCCCGGCAGCCGATGACCCTGGCCGATGGCACGCCTCTTTCGCCCGCCCTCGGCATCGGCGCTTTCTGCGACCTCACCGTCGTCGACGCCGGCCAGGCGGTGAAGGTGAACCCGGCGGCGCGCCCGGAGGCGGCGGGGCTGATCGGGTGCGGCATCATGGCGGGCCTCGGCGCGGCGCTCAATACGGCGGGGGTCGGTCGCGGCGACTCGGTGGCCGTGATCGGCTGCGGGGGCGTCGGCAACGCCGCCATCGCCGGTGCGAAGCTCGGAGGCGCCCATACCATAATCGGCGTTGATATCGACGACCGGAAACTTGTGTGGGCCAGGGAGTTCGGCGCCACCCACACGATAAACGCCTCCAACACCGACCCGGTCGAGGCGATCCGCGAGCTAACCGACGGCAACGGTGTCGACATAGCCATAGAAGCCGTCGGCACGCCGGAGACCTACAGGCAGGCCTTTTATGCGCGCGACCTGGCCGGGACCGTCGTGCTCGTCGGCGTGCCAAATCCGGAGATGCGGATCGAACTGCCCATGCTGGACGTGTTCGGACGCGGCGGTACGCTCAAGTCTTCCTGGTACGGCGACTGCCTGCCGACACGCGACTTCCCGATGTTCATAGACCTGTACCTGCAGGGACGGCTCGATCTCGATCGGTTCGTTTCCGAGACGATCGCCGTGGACGAGGTCGAGGAAGCGTTCCACAAGATGGAACGCGGCGAAGTGCTCAGGTCGGTCGTGGTCTTCTGATCCCCCGGCCCCCGTTACCGGGCTATGCGGCCATGATTTTCAACAGGCGATCAGCGACCCTGACACTTCAGATGTTCACCAGAAATACGCCGCTCAGTCACTGGCTCGTACTCGCCGCAACACCGATCGTCCTGGCGCTCGCGGTGAGCTGCGGCGGCGGTGGTGAGAGTGACGAGGCACGCGCCGCGCCGGTCACGGCCATTCCCGCACTGGCCACTGCTCCCACCACTGCCATCCCGGCCAGCGCGGCAACCCCTCTTCCGGAGGCGCCGGGCACATGGGTGTACTGGCTATCGGACGTCGACCTGCAGGCAATCTCAACGGCCCGGCCGCCGGTGACGGTGATCGACTACTCGCAGGACGGCGGCCCGGAAGGCGAGTTCAGCGATACCGAGATCCAGCAACTCCGCTCCGCCCTGCCGGATCCCGGGCTGGTCATCGCCTACATGAGCATCGGCGAGGCGGAGGATTACCGGTACTACTGGCAGGACGGCTGGAAACCCGGCGATCCGGACTGGCTGGACTCGGTGAACCCAAACTGGGAAGGCAACTTCAAGGTGCGCTACTGGGACCCGGAGTGGCAGAGCATCGTGTTCGGCAGCGAGCAGGCATACCTGGACCGGATCCTGGCCGCCGGGTTCGACGGCGTGTACCTGGACATCATCGACGCCTACGAGTTCTTCATCGAACGCGGCCACGAGACGGCGCAGGCGGAGATCGTCGAGTTCGTCACGGCCATCGGGGAGTACGCCCGGCAACAACATCCGGGGTTCCTGGTGATCCCGCAAAACGCGCCTGAACTGGCGCTCCGCAGTGACTACCTGGCGGCGGTGGACGGCATCGGCATGGAGGGCGTCTACTTCGGATACGACGAGCAGGACGCGCCGACGATGGACTCCATCACGACAGACCTGGAATACATCCTCGGGGTGTGGATCAACGCCGGGAAGCTGGTGCTCACCGTGGACTACGCCACCTCACCTGATAAGGTCCGCAACGCGTACAAGCGCGCCGCGAGCCGTGGGTTCACGCCGACGGTGACCGATGTGGACCTGGCAGGGCTGCCATCGCCTGCTCCTTAACGTGTGCTGGCTCCGACGCGCGAACGCAAAGCTTCACGCCGGGAGTACGTCAGTTCGCCGAGTGAATCTGGGCGCATCGGACCTTCCCGGATGGATGAGGACGCAGGGAATACTGCACAACCCTAAAGCAGTCGAAGCGCTGCGGAAGAGAGGGCGGGGAGCAATGTCAGAGAGAGTCGATGCGAATGCATTGCCTAACGATAAGTTCGGTTTCCGCATCTACGGGGTTATGGCACATCTTCCGGAACCTCAGGCCAGCGAGGTCCGGCAGTTCCACAGGCTGATTGGCGCAGATGACCTGGCGACGAAGCCGCATTGCTCGATCGACAATTTCTGGGGTCCGGAAGACCTGGACGCGGTCAAGGCTGCGCTTGCGGACGTTGCGTCACGCCATGTGCCGTTTGAAACGGCCATCGACTTCAACGACCTGCGATCTGGCGACTGGGGTTACGCCTTCAGTTTGTTTCGTGACGGCGACCACTTTGCCCTGCAGGCCGACGTGGAGCAGGCGCTGATCCCCCTGACAAAGCGGCTGCGGCCGACAGGCCAGCCATACTGGCCGCACACCACATTGGTGCTCGATGTGAAGCCGCAAGAAATTCCACTGGTCGAGCAACATCTAATCAATTTGGACCTGTCCGGGTCCATGCGGTTTGAGTCGATCGAGCTGATAGGCCGTGTGGGACCGTCGCGGGGAGGCGAGTACAGGGTCCTCGCGTCCTTCCCTTTGACCGGCTGAGGGGTCGTCAACCCGGCGCCGAGCCGACCGACAGCCCTTGCGCCCCCTCGCTGAGCGCATTCTGGCGGGGTGAGTGATCTAGCGGCGCCAGGATCACCGGCGTCCGGTGAGCGTCAGGTCCTTTGCGGGAATAACATGGCGTCCGGTTCGGGCGTCCGCGACGGCGGGCTGGACGGCTTCATCGAGACTCGGCGGCCGGTAGACTCCGTAGCCGGGCCCACACCACCACGCGACCGGCAACAACATCAGGAGAAATCGGATGGCCCTGTCCAGGCTACTCGTGGCGAATCGCGGGGAGATCGCGATCCGGATCATGCGGGCGGCGGCCGATCTTGGTATACCGACCGTCGCGGTCTACCCGCAAGACGATTCCCAATCCCTGCACGCGTACAAGGCTGACGAGACCGTTCTTCTGCCCGGCAGCGGGGCGCGGGCCTATCTCGATATCCAGCAAATCGTCGAGAGCGCGAAGAAGACCGGCTGTGACGGGGTGCATCCCGGTTACGGTTTCCTCGCCGAAAACGCCGGATTTGCCCGCGCGCTCGATGAGGCAGGGATCACGTTTGTCGGTCCAACCGCAGAGACACTGGACCTGTTTGGGGACAAGGTCCGGGCGCGCGGCCTGGCGGCGGAACACGGCGTTCCGGTGCTGCCCGGCACCGCGGGCGGAGTTACTGAAGACGACGCACGAGCCTTTTTCGAGTCGCTCGCGCCCGGCGGCGCCATGATCCTCAAGGCCGTGGCGGGCGGCGGCGGGAGGGGCACACGCGCCGTCCTCAATGCCGACGCGATCGCTGACACCTATGAGTTGTGCCGCGGCGAGGCGCAGGCCTCTTTCGGCAACGGCGATCTTTACGCAGAGCAGTTCATCCCGCGTGCGCGGCATATCGAGGTACAGATCCTCGGCGACGGCAGCGGTGAGGTCGTCCACCTCTGGGAGCGGGAGTGCAGCATCCAGCGCCGCTTCCAGAAGATCGTCGAGATCGCACCAGCGCCCGGGCTTCCCGAAGGACTACGCAGCAGGATCATCGAGGCAGCCTGCCAACTGGCTGGGGCGGTCAACTACCGTAGCCTCGGCACGTTCGAGTTCCTGGTCGACGCCGACCAGTGGACCGACGACGCGCCGTTCTACTTCATGGAGGTCAACGCGCGGCTCCAGGTCGAGCACACCGTGACCGAGGCCGTTACGGGCATCGATCTGGTCGAGGCCCAGCTAAAGATCGCCGAGGGCCGATCCCTCGCGGAGCTTGGCCTGCAACAGTCGTCCGTACCGGACCCGCGCGGGTTCGCCATCCAGGCGCGCGTGAACATGGAGACCCTTACGCCGGACGGCGAGACACTGCCATCCGGCGGGACACTGACGGCGTTCGACCCTCCATCGGGGCCGGGCATACGCACAGACACGTACGGCTACACGGGCTACACGACCAACCCTCGCTACGATTCGCTTATCGCGAAGGTAATCACCCACTCAACGTCGTCCGATTTTGGCGACGCGGTCAGGCGGGCCTATCGTGCTTTATCAGAGTTCCGTATCGAAGGGGTGGCGACAAACCTGTCGTTCCTCCAGACCCTGCTGAAGCACCCGGATTTCAGCGGCCTCCGATTTCACACCCGGTTCGTCGAGGAAAAGGCGGGCGTACTTGCAGCGTCGGATGGTCCCGGGCACCCGCGCCGATACGCCGAGGCCGTCGTCGCGGCAGGATCTTCGGACCAGGATCGCGGTGACGGATTCGCCGGCGCACAGATCGACACATCGGACCCGCTCGCCCTGTTCAATCACGATCGCGATCTCAGGGCTGCGCGGTCACCCGGCGTTCAGGACGACATCGGCGGCACGCCAGACCTGTCCGGACCCGACGGCTCGGTCGGCATCCCTGCGCCGATCCAGGGAACGATCATCAGCGTCCACGTCGTTGTGGGCGATACGGTGAGCCGGGGAGATCAGCTCGTGGTGATCGAGTCCATGAAGCTGTTCCACATCATAAAAGCCGACCGAAGCGGAGTGGTCCAGAGCGTCACGATGTCCGAGGGGGACACGGTCCGCCAGGACTACCCGCTGGTGTTCATAAAACCGACCGGCGACGCGGACGACGCGGGAGACGCCGCCGAAGAGATCGACCCGGACTACATACGGCCGGACCTGGAACTCCTTTACGAGCGGCGCGCCTATACGCTCGACGAGAACCGGCCGGACGCCGTCGCGAGTCGCCGCAGGTTTGGTTACCGAACGGCTCGCGAGAACATCGAAGACCTGGTCGATCCCGGCACATTCGTAGAGTTTGGCACTATCGTCGTGGCCGCCCAGCGAGCCCGTCGCACAGAGGAATGGCTGCGCGAGCGCACTCCGGCGGACGGCATGGTCCTGGGACTGGCGCACGTCAACGGTCACCTGTTCCCGGACACCGAATCACGCGTGATCGCGATGTCTTACGACTACACCGTGTTCGCCGGCACGCAGGGCACCCGGAACCACGCCAAGCAGGACCGGATGTTTGACCTCGCCCATCGGCACCAGATCCCGGTGATAGCGTTCATGGAGGGTGGAGGAGGCCGTCCCGGCGATACGGACGGCAAGGGCGGGGTTGCGATGGATACCAAAACCTTCACCAACTGGTCCAGGCTCAGCGGCCTGGTGCCGCTCGTCGGGATAACTAACGGACGCTGTTTCGCCGGCAACACCGTGCTACTCGCCTGCTGCGACGTGATCATCGCTACGGAGGGCTCCACCGTCGGCATGGGCGGCCCGGCCATGATCGAGGGCGGCGGGCTCGGCATCTACACGCCGGAAGAGGTCGGGCCTATGTCGTTCCAGGTTCCGAACGGCGTCGTGGACATCCTGGTAAAGGACGAAAAGGCGGCCGTCGCCACCGCCAAAAAGTATGTGTCTTATTTTCAAGGCGCGATCGACGGCTGGGAGGCTCACGACCAGCGCCGGTTGAGGCACGTCGTTCCTGAAGATCGCGTCATCTCCTACGACATGCGCGAGGCCATCGAGATCATCGCCGACAAGGACTCCGTGCTTGAGATCAGGGAAAAGTTCGGCGTCGGGATAATCACGGCGTTTATCCGCGTTGAAGGCAAGCCGATGGGATTGATCGCCAACAATCCCCACCACCTCGGCGGGGCTGTCGACAGCGATGCCGCCGACAAGGGGGCGCGGTTCCTTCAGCTATGTGACGCCTTTGACCTGCCGATCGTGAGTCTCATGGACTGCCCGGGCATCATGGTCGGGCCTGAGGTGGAACGGACGGCGCTGGTCCGCCACGCCGCACGCCTCTTCAACACCGGCGCCAACCTGTCCGTCCCCATGTTCGGACTCATCCTCCGCAAGGCATACGGCCTCGGAGTGCAGGCGATGTGCGGCGGCAGCTCGCTGGCTCCGACCTTCATGGCGGCATGGCCCACGGCCGAGTTCGCCGGTATGAATATCGAGGGCATGGTCAAGCTTGGATATCGCCAGGAACTGGCCGATATCGAGGACGCCGATGAGCGCCGCAAGTTCTACGACGACATGGTCGCCGACAGATACGAAAAGGCCAAGGCCATTTACGCCGGGACCTTCTTCGGCATCGACGACGTCATCGACCCGGCCGAGTCCCGTCGATGGATCGTCGCCGGGATGAGCACGCTGCCGCCCGTGGAGCCGCGCAAGGGCAAGAAGCGGCCCTATATCGACACCTGGTGATCAGAAACTGCGATCTGGCACGGTGCCGATGATGCGATCGGCCTCCAGATTGTCGAGCTCCTCTTCGCCCAGGTCCAGGAGTGCGGACAGTATCTCCCTGGAGTGCTCGCCGAGCGTCGGAGCAGGGCTGTCGATAGCGAAGGGCCCGTCGCCCGTTCGGTAAGGCACTGTCGGGTGCGGCAACAACCCCGCGTACTCCCGTTCCAACCACTGCCAGTACCCGCGCGCCTCAAGATGCGGATGCGTCAGGATCTCTGCCGGCCTTAGAACAGGGGCGGCGGGGATTCCAAGGTCCAGCAACTGGTCCACCACCACGTCCCTTTCCCGGACCCGGGTCCATCGGGCAATCTTTTCGTCGATCAAGTCGTGCTCGGCCCAGCGCGCGTCAAGCCGGGCGAATTTCGGCTGCCTCAGATCCTCGTCACAGACAAGGTCGGCAAAGCCCGGCCAGGCATCGTCGCTATCAACGGTCAGCGTCACCCAGTTTTCGTCACCGGCACACGGGTACACGCCTCTCGGAGCGAACCGCGGGTCCCGGCTCCCGTAGCGCGGGGGCGGCTCGCCCAGCAACACCTGCCCGGCGACCCCGTGCAGCCCCAGGGTCGTACTGGCCTCGACGTGCGAAATGTCGAGGTACTGCCCCTCGCCCGTCCGTTGCTGGTGCAGCACGGCGATCAACAGCCCGGCCAGGCCGTTGACGCCCGCCACGGGGTCCCCCAGAGCGACGTGTGTCATCGCAGGCGGGTCGCCCGGCCGGCCCTGCAGATGCGGCAACCCGGACGCCTGTTCCACGGTCGATCCGTACGCCCGGTACATGTGCCACGGCCCCCCTGCGCCGAACGGCGGCATGGACAGCATCACCATGCGCGGGTTCACCCGGCGCAGGACGGGCTCGTCCAGGCCGAGTTTCGGAAGCACCCCGGCGGAGTAGTTCTCTATAACGACGTCGGAGATCGCGACGAGCCGCTTGAGCAGGTCCTTGCCCTTCGGGTCCGTCAGGTCCAGGGTCACGCCCCGTTTGTTGCGGTTCATGATGTTGAAGTTCGGGGCCTTTTCGTAAAGACGCTCGGCGATCCGCTCCGGGGTCAGGTCCCAGTCCCGCCACCAGTCAAAATACTGCCGTGACTCCACCTTTATCACCTCTGCGCCGACATCCGCCAGGTGCCGCGCGCAAAGGGGGCCGGCCCATCCCATCGACAGGTCGATCACCCTGAGGCCGCGCAGCAGATCAGGCCGGCGATCCGGCTCGTGAACCGGACGGGGTTTGGGCGAACTGGCCGATACGCCCTTCGCCCCGGTGAACCTGGGGAGTTCGGGGGACACGGTACTTCGGGGCTCGACTTTGAGCGGCCGATGCTCCCCAAGACGCGCAATATGCCCGTCTTTGCGCGCCGGCGTCCGGTGCAGCCTGAACGGCTGGCCGGGGACCTCCAGCGTCCGCCCGCCGGGGAGCGTGATCTCGCGAAAAGCGTCCACGGCGCGCAACTGTGCGCTATCGAACAGCTCCGCCATCGTCGGAACGAGAGCGAGCGGAACGCGCAGCTCCTGACCCTCTCGGAACCATTCCTCCGCGGGGCGTTTCTTGAGAGCGGGCACGAGGACGGCGTCGATCCGATCGGCGTCGAGGATGCGGTTGGCCGCGATATCGAGGTGCGGGTCGTCGGACAGCTCTTCCACACCGGCCAATCGGCAAAAGCTGTGCCACTGGGTGGGCGTCAGCGCGGTCACGCCGAGCCAGCCGTCGCTCGTCTCGTAGATGGCCGCCGGATAGGTCGGGTAGAAGCGATTTATGCCAAGTCGATTGGGCCGGCCTGACCGGACGCCGTCCGGGTTCGCCGCTACGCCGGCGCCCGTTGGTTCTTTGAGCGCCATCGCCGACTCGAGTAGTGACACGTCCACGTGGGCGGCGTCGGACTTCTGTCCCAGCACGCTCGAAAGGAGATGCACCGCCGCGCCTGCGAACCCGGTCACTCCCCCGAGGATCTGGACCGGATATCCACTCATCAGGAGCGGCGGCCCTTCCTTCGGGCCGAAATTAATGACCTGGCTGATCACTGATAGGACGCTCTGGTCGTCGCCCGGACGCTGCGCCAGTGGGCCGCTCTGACCCCACCAGGTGAGCGAGCACAGGATCAGACGTGGGGCGACAGTCTTCAGCGCTTCGAACCCTATACCCAGTTCGTCGAGCGTACCCGGTCTCTCGGACTCCAGCACCACGTCGGCCGTTTGGACCCATTCGAGCAGCTCTTCACGCCGGGACGGGTCTCGGATGTCGAGCGCCAACGACTCTTTGTTCGGGCTGAGCAGGGCGTGGATCCCGCTGTTATCGGGGGCGGGAAGGGCGGGATCGAACGGCGGGAGCCGGCGGGTCGGGTGGCCTGTGGACGGGTGCTCGACGTTGACGACGCGGGCGCCGAAATCGGCGAATACCCTTCCGCAAGTGGCGGTGGCGACAGACCCTGACAGGTCGAGAACGGTGTAATCGGTAAGGGGAAGTGTCATGTACGGTTCATTGGACGTGGTCGCCGGTAGCGAACCGTGCGCAGCCTATACGAATTGGGAGAAGGGAACAGGGGGATCGCGATCCGTCCCTGCGCCGCGCGCCCGCCGGCGGCAACGCCGCGTCTCAACAAATTCAGAGGGTCCGGCGGCGAGTCCTACCCTTCCCGCATCGCCTCCGGGATTGCGTCAAACATCACCTCTACCGGCGCCTCCCTGCCCGTCCAGAGCTTGAACCCCTCGGCGCCCTGGTAGATCAACATCGACAGCCCGCCCGCGATGCGCGCCCCGGCGTCCTCGCCGGCCTGCAGGAACGGCGTCATCGGCGGCGCGTACACGGCGTCGTAACACAGCGCGCTGCCCGAAATCAGTTCCGGCGGCACCGGCGTTTCCAGCATCGCAGACCCGCCGCTCATACCCATCGAGGTCGCATTAACGATCAGGTCCGCATACGGGGCAGCGTTCGCCAGCCGGTCTACGTCCAGGGACATCGCGTCCGGCCGGAACCGTCCGCGTGTCAGGTCTTTCGCGAGGGCCTGCGCCCTTTCCTCGGTCCGGTTGGCGATCGTGAGCCGGGACACGCCAGCCTCTCTAAGGGCGAACACGATGGCACGCGCCGCGCCACCCGCGCCAAGCACCAGAACCGCCCTGCCCTGCGGCTCGAAACCGGCCGCCTCACGCAGCCCGCGAAGAAAGCCCGGGGCGTCGGTGTTGTACCCCTTCAACCGGCCGCCATCGTTGACGATCGTATTGATCGCCCCGATCTCCTCGGCCGCCGGATCCAGCTCGTCTACCAGTTCCAGGGCCACCTCTTTGTGAGGCAGCGTTATGCAGCACCCCATGCAATCGTCGGCACGCAACCCTTCGACCGTCTCGGCGAACTCCTCCGGGGGCGTAGGCCATGACGCAAACGTGGCGTCGATCTCCAGCGCGTCCAGGGCCGCCTGTTGGAACAAGGGCGAGAGGGAATGGTGGAGCGGATGCCCGATTATGCCGATGCGCTGCGTCATCAAGAACTCCGTCCCGAGCGACTTGCGCGCGCCGCAAGGAAACTTTCGAGAATGATTACCGCCGCCATCGAGTCCAGCCTCGCCCGGTCCTTGCTCGGCTTAAATCCCGCCTGCCGGAGCCGGCTCTCCGCTTCCGCGGTGGTAAACCTTTCGTCGTAGCTCTCGACCGGGACGCCTGCGGACCGTCGCAGCGCCGAGGTGAACCGCCGCATCTTCCGCGCCGCCGGTCCGTGGCTGCCGTCCAGCGACAACGGCAACCCGACGACGATCATCTCCACGTCTTCACGTTGCGCCAGCTCGATCACCGCGGCGATGTCGTCCGACTCTTCACCACGCGCGAGCGCCTTAACCGGCAGGCACACAACGCCGCCCGGGTCTGAGATAGCCAGCCCGATCCGCACGTCGCCGACGTCCAGCGCCAACGCCCGCATGCCGGATCAGGCCTGCGCCGGGGCGCGGGCTTCGCGAATGACGTCCGGCGCCGCCTTCAGGGCATCGGCCAGCAGGGACGCATCGTTGCCGCCCGCCTGGGCCACGTCCGCCCGGCCACCGCCGCGCCCTTTCATGAGCTTTGCCAGGCCCTTGACGATCACCCCGGCGTCGTGGCCCTGCTCGATAAGGTCCTTCGTCACCATCGCTATCACCATGGGTTTATCGTCAAGAACCCCCCCAACGACCACGACCCCGCTTCCGAGGCGGTCGCGCACGAGGAACACGAAGCGCAGGACCGCGGGCGGACGGCTCCGGTTGATGGCGCCTTCGATAATCAGGGGCGGACGCTCGATGCGCACTTCGATATGGACGGGGGCCACCGCGTCAATAACATTCTCGAAGTTTTGGTCCATCGCCTCGATGGTGATGGTGCGCACGGTGAGATCTTCTGTGAGATTGCTTCGGTCGATGGTCACCGTCACCGGCACGCCGTCGATCAACAGGTTGGTGCCGGGAATGAAGAAGTCGCTGTCCAATCCGTTGGCGCCGCCCGTGGCGGGGCTCACGTCGGCGATCACCGGGTTACCGATGCCCTGGTCTTGATGGGTAACGCGGAAAAAGAGGTCCGAGTTTTGGGAGACCGATCCGGCAGTGTTCTCGGCGAATTCGATGTTCGCTATCCAGAAGTCAAGCTGGAACTCGGTCTGGCCGAAATCCAACACACTCAACGTTACCACTTCCGGCCGGGTCGAGTTGGGGTCGGGGGCTTGGGATGCCGCGATGACCGGCAAGGTGGTGAGGTCGACCTCGATGGGCACGATGATGAGGGCGTCGCTCGCGGGCACGCGCAGTTCCAGTTGGTAGTTGCCGCTGCCGGTGAGAATGGTGCCGGGGTTATTGACCGACAGTTGCACTGCGCTCGTTTCTCCGCTTGAGGTGGTGCCGCCGGCCGCACTCACCGAGATCGGGGGCGTTTCGCCGCCTTGACTCGCCTCGATGGACAACACCCACTGATGCGTCAAGACGCCGGTGTTGGTGATGTTCACCGTGGTCGCTGGCTGGTCTTCGGGCGTGGCCGCGCTCGAATTAACGAACAGGACGATTGGATCGGGCTGAACGGAAAGGCCGCTGAAGGGCGGGCTGAAAGAAACCGTCAAGGAGTCCGAACCGATGGACGAGCTTACGAGTATGCCGAAGTCGCCGCGGCCACTGTCCCACTGGACGGGCACCAAAACGCTCTGCCCCGGTGACAAGCTGCCCGTGCTGCCAT
>JACZRO010000220.1 GCA_022574675.1 Chloroflexota bacterium | reverse complement strand
ACTGCCTGGTCATCGGCGAAGCGGTGGCATCGATGATGATCTCCGACGCCGATGAAACCGCCATCGACGGACTTCGCCCCGACAGGTTCCCGCCCAACGCGGTCGCGCCGGCAGAGCCGCGAAAGCCGGGCCGCGCGCTTTAGTCGGCCGCGTCGCAGGGGCGTGTAGCGGATACGTCCGCCCTTCGAGAGCCTCAGGGAACGGGCCACCCCCAAACCCGCGCCCTCAGGGCACCCGGAATCAGAAGGGGGCCATTTTTTTGCCTCTTCCCTTCTGGAAGGAGAACCCGCCCCGCGCGTGATGCAGGGTCGGGAGTCGGGTCGCGTCTTGCCAACACTCGGCATCGGAAACGTAGGAACTCGGAGCGAGTTGGCCGTTGAACACCCACTTGCCGCCCGGGCACGAACCCTGCCCTGAGATAACGCACCTTATGACCGCTACCCTGTGTAGCTGCGCAACCCGCCGCCCAGGTCAACCCTGTCAAGAAATCTGTCCCCCGATTGAGCAGCCCCAGCCATAACGCGCCTCCGAGCCGGCGGCCGCCTGAATCTGGCGCGCGGGCGGCAGAGGCAACTGTGGGCTCAGGCAGGTTCGGCCGGTCGTCGCTCCTGTGGACCCTGTACGTCCCGAGCTTCCTGTTGCAGATCGGCGTCGGGATGCTGATACCGGTGCTGCCGACTTTCATCGAAGAGATGGGCGTCGGAGTCGGCCTGGTCGGGCTCGGCGTATCCGGGGTCCTGATCGGCACGATGATTTTCGATGTGCCGTCCGGTTTGCTGGTGGGTCGCTTCGGGCACAGCCGAACGATGTTGGCGGGCACGGCGCTCCTGGCCGTGTTCACACTGATTACGGCGTTCACCACGTCGTTCCCGGCGCTGATGGCGCTCCGGCTGCTGGCCGGCACAGCGATGGCGCTGTGGTCGATCTCCCGAATGGCGTACGTCTCCGACACCGTCCCTTCAAGGGCGCGCGGCAAGACGCTGGCGACGTTTGGCGGGGTGGGGAGGGTCGGGGCGTTCGTAGGACCGATCATCGGCGGCCTGATCGGCGTGCAGATCGGCCTGCAGGCGGTGTTCCTGGCGCAGGCGATCATGAGCGCCGCGACCCTGTTGATACTGATCGTGGTCGTCCGGGACATCGGGGGCGGCCGGGCCGATCAGCTCCGGCAACAGGGCCGCGCTCCCATCTTGAGCACGCTGACCGAGCACGGATCAAGCCTGGCACGGGGCGGCACGGCGATGGTGTCGTTACAACTGGTTCGCCGCGGCAGGGAACTACTGTTGCCGCTGTGGGGCGCCCACATCGGACTCGAAGTCGACCAGATCGGCTACGTCATCGGGGCCGCGGCGGCGGTGGACATGGCGATGTTCGCCCCCGTCGGCTACGTGATGGACCGCTGGGGCCGCAAATGGATGTCGATACCGAGCTTCCTTGTCCTGGGGCTTGGTATGACGCTGCTGCCGTTATCCGGCGAGATCTGGAGTTTCGGCGCCGTAGCGATCCTCACCGGGTTCGGGAACGGGCTGGGCAGCGGGGCGATGATGACGCTCGGGGCTGACCTGGCGCCCCGCCGGCGCGCCAGCGAGTTCATCGGCGTGTGGCGGCTGATCGGGGATGTCGGCGGCGCATCGGGGCCGATCGTCGTGGGCCAGATAGCAAACGCCGTGACGCTCGGGTGGTCGTCGATCTTCATCGCCGGGTTCGGGTACCTCGGCGCCTCCGGGGTGTACTTCCTGGTACCGGAGACGCTGCGACGTGAAGAGCGGCGTACCGGGCCGGAACCGCCCATCAGCGCCGGCGAGGCCACGCGCCCCGAGACCTCGCCAACAGCGGGCGACCCCGGAGACTCTGGCGACTCTGGCGGCTGAGGGTCGCGAGGCCGAATCCCCCGGGCCTTCCTTCCCGATTCGCACCGAGTCCGTTTAGGCTCTACCGAAGCAAATACGGTCTGTGCATCTCGAATCGCCCACCAGCCTCCCCAACTAGTCTCCCAAGGAAGATGTCGATGGCCTACGAATTCATCTCGTACGAAAAGAAAGGCCGCATCGCGTACATCACGATCGAGCGGCCCGAGAGGCTCAACGCGCTCCACCCCCCGGCGAACAAAGAGTTGTTGGACGCCTTCACCGACTTCAATGACGACCCCGATGCCTGGGTTGCGATTATCACGGGCTCCGGCGAAAGGGCGTTCAGCGCCGGCAACGACCTGGTCTACACCGCCCAGAACTGGGCCGAACGAGAGTCGAACGCGCCCCGGGCACCGTTCGGAGGAATCACGTCCGGGTTCGAGTGCTGGAAGCCCATCATCGCCGCGGTCAACGGCTACGCGCTTGGCGGCGGATTCGAGCTCGCAATGGCGTGCGACATCGTGATCATGGCGGACCACGCCGAGGTCGGACTGCCGGAGCCCCGCGTGGGGCTTATCGCTGGAGCGGGCGGTGTTCACAGGCTCCCGCGCCACATCCCGCTCAAGATCGCCATGGGCATGAT
>JACZRO010000219.1 GCA_022574675.1 Chloroflexota bacterium | reverse complement strand
CAGAAAGGCGTGAACGTCGGTACCGCAGATGGCGCAGAAGTGGACCTTGACCAGCACCTGGCCGGGACCGGGCGAGGGTGTCGGGATCTCTTCGACCTCGAAGCGCTGTTTGCCCTTGTAGACGGCCGCTTTCATTCGGTTGCCTCCCCGGTGGTTTCCCGGTGGTTTCAAGAATTCGGAGGATTTCAAGGATTCGCCGATCACCTGGAGGATTCGGCGGCGCCGGGCGCGGTTATCCGTTAGCCCGGACGGGAGGTCCGGCAGGATACACCCCGGCGCCGCACAGGGTGGTTTCCGGCAAAGACCGGGCAACGGCCGCCGCGGGATCGTGGTTACCAGTCGAATATCTCGTACCGGCTGTACGCGTAGCCGCTGGAGTAGTAGACGGCGACGTTCATTGAATACGTGCCTCCGTCTACCAGCGGCACGGAGGCCAGCGTGGCGGACGTATCGTCCCAGGCGAATACCTGCGAAACGAACGTATCGGGTGTACCGCTCTCGTTCCAGATAATGACCTTGTACGACATGCCCTCTTCGACCCCGGCCGGCGGCTCCCACCGCACGGCGATGTCGTCGCCCACCCGCTCCCACTCCACGCCCGTCGGGTAAGAGATCTGGCTCGGCGTGTAGTCGACGACCTGGGTGCGAACGGTTTGGTCAGGTTGCAGATATTCGAACGTGTGCGGGCCGGCAACGGGTAGTAAGCCGCCCTCCGGGCCGTAGAGAACCCAGCGACGCGTCACTTCGCCCGAGTAGTCGTTGATGTTGAAGTCCTTATCCAGCCCGTACACGACCCCGTCCGGCCCCACCACGCGCACCGATTGCAGGTCGCTCAGGTAACACGGCTCAAGGGTCTTCGGCTCGCCGGCACAGTTGACCTTGAACTCGTAACTGGAGACCCGGCCGGTGAGGTCTGAGACCCGGCCGGTGAGGTCTGAGACCAGACCTCTGCGTAGACGTCCGGTTCGTCCGGCCGATCGGGAGGCCGGGACGATTCCCCGGATCGGTCACTCGGCTGCGCTGCGTAGTTCGACGATGTGCAGGCCGCCATTAACAGCAGGGTTGCCGCTGTAACAGCGAGGAGCGCAAGGCGACTCAGCGGTAGCGGGAGACGCGTCCCGCCCCGAGTGGCGTGGGTGATCGCGGGCGTCGTCGCGGGATACTGCATACATTGCACGGTACCCGTGCAGAGCGGGCCGGCGCATCGGGAAGAACCGCATGACGACTACGCCTTCGGGCTGTCGCTCCGGGCCAGGATGCGCCCGGCGAGGGATGAGGCGCTACGCCTACGCTTCGCCATGTCGTCTCATCAAGGCGGCGATCTCACCGGCGGCCTGGTCACCCGATGCGTCCAGGCGCTGCGCGGCCTTTGACCGGTCGGCGGCGCTGCGGTTCTGACTGAGCTTGAACTTGGCCTCGATCGTCGTGACGTTCATCCGGAATCCTACGATGCCACCGAGCAGCTTTGCCTTGAGTTCGGGATCGGTGGGGGCGGCCGGGTGACCGAGCGCCTTCGTTTCATGAAACTTCACCAGCTCATCAACGTGGCCCGATAACCAGTCCGGTTCGTCCATCACCTGTATCGGGCCCCGCATGTGGACGACGGCGTAGTTCCACGTTGGGACGGCCGGTCCCTCTTCGTACCACTCGGGTGAGATATAGGCGTCCGGACCCTGAAAGATCGCCAGCGATTCGGCTTCACCGCCGAACGCCCGCCAGTGGTCGTTCGCCCTCGCCATGTGGCCGGTAATGATTCCGCCTTCGCCAGAGCGCTCATACAACAGCGGAATGTGACTCACTTTGAGACCGTCGGGCGACGGCGTGATCAATGTCGCAAACCCGTATTTCGAGACGATCCGCTCTATCGCCTCGCTGTCTTCGATCTTGAAGTATGGGGGGATGTACAAATTTAAAATTCAGCCTTTATACGTTGATGTGGCTCGACGTGATCCTTCCGGGGAAGGACGCCAGGGTTTGGCTGTTACTCGGAAGACCCCTCGCTTAGCGTTTCGAGGAGTCCCTGGGTGTCGGACAGTCCCCAGCTCTCCACGAACATCCCGTCAGCGACGCGCCGGAACTGCATGGACGCCCACGAAACCTTCTTCCCGGTCGGCGCGATGCCTCTGAACTCTCCCCGGTGCGTGCCGCTGTAGGTCAGGCGGAAGGCGAGCATGTCCCCTTCAGCGATGATTTTTTCTATCTCGACATGGAAGTCGGGAAAGGCGGCGAGGATCTTCTCATGGTTCTGCCTGTAACCATCGGGACCGTGAGTGTCTGTCGCGTGCTCGACGTATTCAGGAGCGACGAATTCCTCCATGCGGTCGGACGCGCCGGGATTGACCACCTCGTCGACGAATCGACGAAACAACTCTTTGTTCTCTTCCGACATGGACCGCCTTTCGTGGCTGCGTTCCGGGTCCGATCATACGTCCCGGGTCCGGCACTTCGAGAGCCTTGGTGTGTGGTCGGCCGATCACGCCGTCAAAATCTCCCGCCGCGCCAGGATGCGCTCGGTCAGCGGCCGCATACCCAACTCGCGGGTGATGGCATGGGCC
>JACZRO010000083.1 GCA_022574675.1 Chloroflexota bacterium | reverse complement strand
CGATCGAAGAGCCTTCGATATCGAAATCCTCGGCGCCCATATCCACCGCCTCCAGCGCGATCTCTTCCGGGTCGGCCTCAGAGGCCTCGACCACGATCACGCCCGAGTTCTGAAAACCCCACGACACGGCGCCGGATTCCGCCAGGTTTCCGCCCGCACGGGCGAAGGTGGATCGGATGTCGGACGCCGTGCGATTACGGTTATCGGTCAACGCCTGGACCATGATGGCCGTCCCGCCGGGACCGTACCCCTCGTACGTGACCTCTTCCAGTTCAGCGCTGTCGTCACCGGCGCCGGAGCCCTTCGCGACCGCCCGATCGATGTTGTCGTTCGGCATGTTTGCGCCTTTGGCGGACTGGATGGCCAGGCGCAGCCGGAAATTGGTCTCGGGATCGGCGCCGTCGCGCGCCGCGACGATGATCTCCCGGGCGAGCTTGGTGAAGACCTGGCCCCGGCGTGCGTCGGTGGCGGCCTTCTTGTGCTTGATAGTGTTCCACTTGGAATGGCCGGACATGCTGTTCCTCCCGGTGCCGATCGGTATCGGTATTCGGGCCTGAGTTCTCGCTGCGCCCTGGATTTTCGCTGCGCGAGGGTCGTGCCTGCCTGTGATGTTAGCAAGCCGCCCGAAACCGGGTCAAAGTTTCAGCGCCCGGATCGGGCCGCTGCACGCCGTCCCGGGCAAACCAGCGTGCCGGGTTACTTCCTCTCCCGGCGGGAGAGGATTGAGGTGAGGGAGGATGCCGCCGACAGGCGGCACGCGCCCGAGCACCCTCTTGCACCCACCGTCCTGATACTTCCACGGAAGGAGAAGGACCGGCATCACACGGAGACCCGCGGCCCACCACGCCTCCGTCCTTAGCGCAATCCCTCCGGCAGATCGACCGTCACGACGCCGTTGTTGATGTCCACGTCCAGAACCACATCCGATATCGCCGGGACGAGGACCTGTTCCCTGGCCCCTTGTTTGCCGACGACGTACACATCGTTGGCGCCCGTGACGATGATCTCGATCACCTCGCCAAGTTCTTCGCCGTCGCTCGTGCGCACCTTCATTCCCACGATCTCGTAGTGATAAAAGGCGCCCTCGGGCGGTTTCGGCAGGTCATCCCCCTCCATCTCGATGATCGTGCCCCGCAACGCCGTCGCGTCGCGGACGTTCCGGATCACGTCGAGTTCGAGGATCGTGGCGGTCCCAGCGCGATGGCAGTCCACCACCCGGGCCTCGCGCCCGCCCTGCAGGTACACCGTGTCGCCGGGCGAGAATCGATCCCCATCGTCCGAGAACTGGCTGACGGCGATAGCGCCGCCGGTGCCCCAGGCCCTGCGCACCGATGCGACGCCTACGCGCGTAGGCGATGACGGTTCGACTCGATCTCGCGGTGGCCTGTTGCGTACAGGCTGACGCGGCCGCTTGGCGCGGGCCGGCCTGCGAACCCTGCGTTCATGGGTCTTGCGCGGGGGCGACAACGTCCTTCCTTGGAAGGATCAGTCGATCTGAAGGACGATGCGCTGATCGGCCTTGACCGCGGCGACGCGCAGCACGGAACGGATCGCCTGGGCAACGCGGCCGTCGCGGCCGATGACCTTGCCCTTGTCCTCGTCGTCGACGATTAACGTGATATAGACCCGGTTGCCCCGGATCTCTTCCGTCACCTTCACGGCGTCCGGATTCCGCACCAGCGCCTTGGCGATGTACTCGACCATCTCTTTCATGGGATCAGGCGGTCGCTTTCACTTTGTCCAGGATGCCGAGCTTCTTCATCATCGCGCCGACTGCCTCGCTGGGCTGTGCGCCGTTGCGAAGCCACTTCAGGGCCAACTCCTCGTCGATCTTGATCGTCGGCGGATCGGTCATCGGGTCGTAGGTGCCGATCTGCTCGATGAATGCGCCGTCACGCGCCGCACGCTGGTCGGCGGCTATGACGCGGTAAAAAGGCTTGCCCTTTGCGCCGAGCCGGCGCAGCCGAATACGGACCATGTAAAGAAAGAACTCCAGTTACGTTCGGGAATCGCCCGGACACGGCAGGCAAACACCGCCGTTCGAGCTGTTCAGCAGTCAAGTGTAGGTACGGCGCGTAAGGAGTGTCAACGCGGAGGGTGGTGTGGAACGTGCAGGACCGGCGCCCGGACACCGGGGCCCGCATCGCCGGCTAGTCTCGCTTGGTGACCACTTGCTCGGCGCGGAACGTTGAGCCGTCTTCCAGTTCGAGCGTAGCGACCACCTTCCAGGTGTCGACGGAACTGATCACCTCGTCCGGTGGGCGAGGCGGATCTTTCGGAACCGCAAGCCTGGCCGGGAACGTCACGCGTTCCGGGTCCAGCCTCTTATTGTCCAGCAACGCCACCGCGTCCAGTCGGTGGTAGTCGACGCTTTTGGTCTGGACTGTCTTGGGGACGGAGGCTGTGACGCCCATGCCCCCTGAGGTCGAGACCATGTTCGTATGTTTCCGCACAATCTCGAACTCCAGTACGAGGGCGACGCCGCATTGCACGACATCCGCGGCATCGCGCCGGGGCGTGATCGCAACGGTGACCTCTATACCGCCGCCGAGGTCAAAGGCGCGATGTCGCAGATCGACGAGGACCTCGAGTTTGACCGGTGATGGCCGGACGATCTCGAGAATGGACTCGATGAACCGGGTGAGCAACACACACCCCCTGATTGTTAGGCCCTGTTAACCCCGGAATATCAAGAAGGCCGGAGGTCTCCCGAGGCCTTCGACTCACCTGTCCGGGCTACGTGACCAGGGTCGTTTCCTTGCATTGCACGTACGGGCCGGCTTGATCCGAGCAGGAGCGGAAAACGCCGCGCCCGCCATCAGGTGGGGCCAGATTCGCGCCGCCTGAAATCCCGTCGTAGGTCTTCGATCAGTCGTCCGCCAACATGGTCGCGTGATGAACCGTCTCGCATAGCGGACAGGTCAGGTTGGCTTCGACAGTAATCGCAGCCATAAACGGGCTTCCTCCCGTTCGATGCCAGCCGTTCACACGCCGGAAATTGTGACACAAAACCGCGCTCTTCTGTTCGCGACACTCTGGATGCGGTGAGAGGCTGTCGTGACGGGTTGACGATTATGCACCGGCGTCGCCGGGAACAGGCTCAGTCATACGCCGTGATATTCTGCGCGCGACAGCGGCGGGAAACGGTAGCGGACCTGTCGGCGCCGTGTAACGGGTTACGTATGTCGACAGGCGGCCAGAGCATTAGCCCCGTCCGGCGAGGGACTACGCCACAATCCGGGCTCCGCTGTCGCCCGCGAGAACGTTCCGGTATCCGGTGAAAGCACACCTACGGCTTTTCATACGGGCCGGGTGATTCGCCCGCCCCTCGGCTCCTCGCCCGTGTCCTGATCCTTCCGCAGAAGGGGAAGGACGGGCCCGGTCGGGACCCGGCCGAGCCTGGGATTCATCACAACGGCAGACGCCGCGATGCCCGAGCCGCGTCAGACCGTAAGGCCGGCCCTTTCCGGCAGCCCCAGCATCAGGTTCATGTTCTGGATCGCGGCGCCGGACGCACCCTTGCCCAGGTTGTCGATCTGTACCACCAGGAGCACGTGCCCCAGGGTGTTCGGGACCACCGAGATATCCAGCCCGTCGGTGTCGTTCCGCGCCCGTGGATCGAAGGCCGGGTCTGAATAGGCAAGCGCGTCCTCGATCGGAACCACGTTGATCAACGGCTCGTCCGCGTAGCGATCGTTCAACAGCTCCCAGATCGACTCGGCAGATGCGCCGGACTGGAGCACGGCTTTGTGGAGCGGGATTTCGACGCGCATGCCCGCCATGAACGGGCCGACCGACGGGATGAACTGTGGCTCGTACTTGAGCCCGGAGTATTTCGTCATCTCGGGCACGTGCTTGTGCTCTGTTTCGAGCGCGTACGGAGACTCAAACGGAAGATTGTCCAGTTCCGGCTGGCCCCCCTCCCACTTGGCGATCAGGTTTTTGCCGCCGCCCGAGTACCCGGACAGGGCGTGGACGGTGATCGGCGCTTCAGAAGCCAGGATCCCCGTCTCTGTCAACGGCCGGATGCACAGGATCACCCCGGTCGGGTAGCAGCCCGGGTTGGAGACCTTGCTGGATTCACGCACTTCGTCGCGCTGGCCCGGCGCCATTTCCGGCAGGCCATAGGTCCAGTTCTCGGCCACACGATGCGCGCTGGAGGGATCCACGATCTTGGTCGAGCTCTCTTCCGCCCATCCGGAGGCCTCGACCGCCGCATCGTCCGGCAAACAGAGGATCGCCAGGTCTGCGTTTACGAGCGCGTCGCGTCGCTCGCCCGCATCCCTGCGCCGCTCCTCATCCACGATGATCAGATCGATGTCCTCGCGGACCTCGAGCCGGTTGCGAATCCGCAGACCGGTGGTGCCGTAAGACCCGTCTATGAATACCTTTGAGATTGCCATCGCGACCCGCGTCTAACTGAGACAGGCGTCAATTGTGCCACGGCTCGACTCGATCGATGAACGTCCGGGTTACCGCTTCGTCATCTAAATGCGAGCCCGTCGCCTTATACTCGAATCGACCGTCACACACGAAGCGAACTCATCCCGACCATGAAGATCGCCATCAAATTATTCGCCGGGCTTCGCGATCGAGCGGGAACCGGCGACCTGACCGTGGAACTGCCCGGTGGCGCTACCGTCGCGGACGCCATCAACGCGGCCCAGCACAACGCCCCGATAGAGTGGATCGCCCCGACGATCCTCATGGCGGCCGTCAACAACGAGTACGTTGATTTCACCAGCGCCCTTGCCGATGGCGATGAGCTGGCCCTCATCCCGCCCGTAAGCGGCGGTTAGCTGGAGCCCCTGTCCCAGCCGTGCGACATACGGCCCCTCCTGATGCAGGCAAGCCCCCTCTCCCAGCGGGAGAGGATTAAGGTGAGGGAGAAGTTCCACCGAACGACTCGACCCGGATGCCGCAACTCAGACGCCACCCCCGCGACCCTGACCCACCATGATCCTCATCACGGACCAGCCTCTCGACCCGAAGACGCTCGCTGATGCCGTGCGCGCCGATTCCGACGGCGCCGTGGTCACGTTTGAGGGCGTAACGCGCAACCACAACGACGGGCGCCGCGTCGAGTACCTGGAGTACGAGGCGTACCGGCCGATGGCCGACGACAAATTGCAGGAACTGATCGACGAGATCAAGGAGCGCTGGGAGATCGACGCGGTCGCAGTCGCGCACCGGGTCGGGCGCGTCGACATCGGCGAAACCAGCCTGGTGATCGCTGTATCGGCGGCGCATCGGCGTCCCGCTTTCGAGGCCGCGCTCCACCTTGTCGACCGGCTCAAAGAGGTCGTTCCGATCTGGAAGAAAGAGTTCTTTGAGGGTGGCGAGGTGTGGATAGGCGACCCGGGCTCCGAGCGCACAACCGCCTGAACAGGGGCCGCAGGTCTGTCGAGTAGGGGCGGGGCTTGCTCCGCCCTTCATACCACCAGATGGGTGTCTGGTGTATCGATATCCTGTCCCTACCGTAGAAGGTGAAGGAACCCTTGCTCACACTCGACGAGGTCTTTACGGTGCCGCCAAGCGGAGCGTCCCGTCGGCGCGGGGCAGAGTGACGGAGACCAACGGGTATACGCCATCCCGCAAATACATCTTCAGGCGGCGCACGTCCGATAGCTCATACCGGCGCCGCCCGGGCCGTTATTTAATTGCGCCACTACCGGGGCCTCGCTATAGTCGTTCGATGGGCCCAGACACCGCGGAGGGATCGCATAGTGGTCTAGTGCGCCCGCCTGCTAAGCGGGTAAGGGGTGTATAGCCCCTTCGAGGGTTCGAATCCCTCTCCCTCCGCCACCTTTCCACCCCGCATTCACATGTCCCATCCGCTATGACCACCTACCACATCTGGACAGTCGGTTGCCAGATGAACAAAGCTGACTCGGAACGGCTCGCGAGCGGGCTGGAACAGCTCGGTCTGTCTGAGTGCGACGATCCCCGGTCGGCCGATGTCGTCGTCCTGAACACCTGTGTCGTGCGTCAGAGCGCTGAAGACACGGCGACAGGCATGCTCGGCGCCCTCAAGAAGTGCAAGGACGCCGATCCGCAACGCCGCATCGCCGTCATGGGCTGCATGGTCGGACCGACGACCGACGACCTCCGCCGCCGCTTCCCGCAGGTGGACGCGTGGGCGCGCCCGCAGGAGTTCGAGCCCATCCTGAAGATGGCGGGCGAGACGGTCGGAATCGATCCCGATGGCTGCATCCGAGAGCTGTTGCCCGCCGACCCGAAGGTCGCCACATTCATCCCGATCATCCACGGCTGCGACAAGTTCTGCAGCTTCTGCATCATCCCGTATCGCCGGGGGCGGGAAGTCAGTCGTCCGATCGACGAGCTCGTTCACGAGACGGAGATGCTGGTGGAGCGCGGCGTGCGCGAAGTCACGCTGCTCGGCCAGAACGTCGATTCATACGGCCACGACCTGGAGCCGGTCCACGACCTCGCAGACCTCCTGTGCGCCGTCAACGAGGTCGATGGCCTGGACCGTGTGCGATTTCTGACCTCGCACCCGAGCGACATGTCGGAGAAGATCATCCGCGCCGTCGGCGAGCTGCCGAAGGTGTGCGAGAACATCAACCTTCCGTTCCAGGCCGGCGATGATGACGTTCTCGAACGGATGCGACGGGGTTACACCCGTGACGAGTACCTGCGGAAGATCGACGAGGTCCGTTCAATCATCCCGGACGTGGCGCTGGTGACGGACGTTATCGTCGGCTTCTCCGGCGAGACCGAACCCCAGTTCCAACGCACGCTGGACATCCTGAAGACGGTCAGATTTGACAAAGTCCACTCCGCCGCTTACTCGGTCAGGCCGGGTACAATTGCGGCCCGGCAGCATCCCGACACCGTCCCGGTCGAGGAGAAGAAGCGTCGCCTGGCGGAGTTGAACGCGTTGCAGGAGGGTATCTGCGCCGAGATCAACGCCGATCTCAGTGGCCGGGAGTTCGACGTACTGATAGACGGCCACTCGAAGGGCAAACTCCAGGGACGCACGAGAACGGATAAACTTGTCTACCTAGAAAACTCTGAGACGTTCGAGACTCGCATCGGCGGATTCGCGACAGCGCGAATCACCGGAACCTCTCCCTGGTCATTGAGGGCAGAGGTCACGGCAACTGAAACGTTGGCCGCGGGAGATCGACTGAGGGTGTATTCAGCATGACCACCGGCTCACGGCAGACCGTCATTCCGATAACCGAGCTTGAGCAGTCTGCCTTCTGTCGCACAGACGGCAATCTGCGGACCCTGACCCTGGAAGAAGAGTTCCAGGCAGGCGTCAGATGGCAGAAGGTGCCGATCAGGTACCTCAAGATGTCGCCGGAGGAGGTGAGCGCGGGCATCGCCTCGGCCCGCAACGCGCTCGGCGACCAGGTTCTCATGCTCGGCCACCATTACCAGCGCGAGGACGTGTTCAAGTACGCCGACCTGACCGGCGATTCGTACAAGCTCTCGAAGCTGGCTTCCGAGCGCAGGGACGCCCAGTACATCGTATTCTGCGGCGTTCACTTCATGGCCGAAACCGCCGACATTTTGAGCGGCCCGCATCAGACGGTAATTCTCCCGAACATGGCCGCCGGATGCTCGATGGCAGACATGGCGCCTACGGAAGACGTCGAGGACGCATGGGATGACCTGACCTCCGTGCTCGGCGGCCAGGATGAAATCGTCCCGATCACCTACATGAACTCGACGGCCGACATCAAGGCGCTCTGCGGCCGCAACGGTGGCATCGTCTGCACCTCCAGTAACGCCGGCCTGACGTTCGAGTGGGCGTTCAAACGCGCCAAGCGCGTGCTCTTCCTGCCCGACCAGCACCTTGGCCGCAACACGGCGCTCAAGATGGGCATCCCCGAGGACGAGATGATCGTCTGGGACCCGTTCCAGCGGCTCGGCGGCCATACGCCGGAAACGCTGCGACGCGCTCGTGTGATCCTGTGGAAGGGCCACTGCTCGGTCCACACGCGATTCACGACCGGCCAGATCCAGGAGTCCCGGGACAAGTACCCGGAGGTCAACGTGCTGGTGCACCCGGAATGCACCCGTGAAACCGTGGACGCAGCCGATTACGTCGGCTCGACCGAGTACATCGTCAAGATGGTCTCAGAGGCGCCCGCCGGCTCCGTCTGGGCCATCGGGACGGAGATCAACCTCGTCAACCGGCTCGCCAACCAGAACCCGGACAAGACCGTGTTCTGCCTGGACCCGGTCGTCTGCCCATGCGCCACGATGTACCGGATCCACCCGGCGTACCTTCTCTGGGTGCTCGACGGTCTCATGGCGGGACTGGTCATCAACCCGATCAGGGTCGAAGGACAGACAGCAATCGATGCCCGGGTCGCGCTCCAGCGCATGCTGGACGTAGCGGGCTAGCCGCCTTTTTCGGGCGCCCGGTGGAACTTCCGCACGCCGCGCTGGACGACGTGATCGATCGCGCCCTGCGCGAAGACCTGGGCCTCGGCGATCCGACCACGGACGCATTGATACCGCCCGGCCTGCGTGGCGCCGCCAACCTCGTCGCCCGTTCGCCGGGCGTTCTCGCCGGTATCGAGGGCGCATGCGAAGTGTTCCGGCGTGTCGACCCGCGGATCGACGCCGAGCCACTCGTCGAGGACGGTCAGCGTCTTGAATCCGGGCAAACGATCGCCAGGATCTCCGGGTCGATGGCCGGCATCTTGAAGGCTGAGCGCACGGCGCTGAACCTGCTGCAGCGCATGAGCGGCATCGCGACTATGACCGCCGAGCTGGTCGATGCCGTCCGCGGCACCGGCGCCCGTATCATCGACACGCGCAAGACCGCTCCGGGGCTGCGTGCGCTCGACAAGTACGCCGTCACCGCCGGCGGTGGCTTCAATCACCGGTTCAACCTCGGCGACCTCGTGCTTATCAAGGACAACCACATCGAGGCGCTTGCCTCCGAGGGGCTCGGCCTTGCTGACGTGGTTCGTCGCGCCCGGGAAAACGCCCGGCACAACCTCCGAATTGAGGTCGAGGTCGAGACGGTCGAGCAGGCGGCAGAGGCGCTGGAGGGTGGCGCTGACATCATCCTGCTGGACAACATGTCGCCGGACGAGATGGGCAGGGCCGTGAGGCTAATCGATGGCCGCGCTCTCACCGAGGCCTCGGGCGAGATCAACCTGAAGACCGTACGCGCCGCCGCCGAGTCAGGCGTGGACCTGATCTCGGTCGGCGCGCTCACACACTCCGTCCAGGCGCTTAACATCGGCCTTGACTACGAGGGCCAATAAGTCCGACAGCCTTTCCACAACGTAAAACTGTGGGGACGCTGTGCCGCCGTCGCGGGATGACGGCCGGCGCGGCGTCCCGGCGCGCCAGGTGCGTGGGCTCGATTCAGGGAGGCCGCCCGGCCCTTCCGGACTCAAGCGACGCGGGCTCGCCGACCGACCTCTCCAACCGACATCGAGAGCAGGCACGCATCCGTTCGCACGGGGTCCGATTTCTGCTGATGCTCGCCGGCGCGGTGGCGCTGGTAGCGGCCGCGTGCGGCGGCAGCGAAGACCCCGGTCCAACGCCGGCTCCAAACAGGTCCGCGGATGAGCCGTCCGTCCCGGCCGCTGTACCCACTGCGATCACTGTCCCGCTGGAAGCGCCCGCCGGGCTTTCCAATCGCATCGCTTACGTAACGCCGGGGTTCGAGATATTCACGGTGTCGCCGGATGGCTCCAACCCGGTCCGGGTCTCGCCGGACCCGAAAGGCGCAAGAGAAGACACCGACCTCGCCACGCCCGGCGACCGGTACTTATGGCCGCTCTGGTTTCCCGCCGGAGACCGCCTGCTGTTCAGCCGTATCCAGCCCCCGGACCGGTTCGGCTCCGTGGTGGCCCTCGTCAGCGCTGCTGCGGACGGGTCGGAGCGTGAGCCTACTGTGGTCTACGAGGACGACCCGGCGACCAACGGCATCGGAGGTGGCGCGCCGCACTACACGGCGTTCTCACCGGACGGTAGCGGCCTCGCCGCCATCGTCGGCACGGAAGGCGGAATTTTGCTGACCGTGTTCGATGCAACCCGTCCGGGGTCCCGGGGGGTCGATCTCGTCACCGGCGCGCCGCTCTATTTCGACTGGTCGCGCGACTCCACGACGCTGGTCGTACACCAGGGCGAGCGTTTGATCACCTTCAACAACGTCGTCGATGGGGAACCGGCCGGAAGCGAGCTGACGGCGCCGACGACGTTTTTCGCCCCGGCCCTGTCGCCCACGGCGGACCGCACCGCCGTGATCCTTGACCTTCCGGCCGGGCCAGAGCTCAGACTGCTCGGACAGCATGAAGGCTTCGTAACCGAAACGCCGGCCGGCGCGCTGTTCGCGTGGTCACCCGACGGTGGGCGGCTCGCTCTGCTCCGGCAGACCAACCCCGGCCTGCCCTTCGGGCTGTTTGACGAGCTGGCGGTCATCGAAATCTCCGCCGACGGGGATCGCTCAGAACGTATCCTGCAATTCGGCCGTCCGATGCGCTCCCTGTGGTGGGCGCCGGACAGTCAGCGGCTGGCGCTCGCCTTGATCGACGAGGACGATCCCCGGCGGACGCGATGGGAGATCGTCGACGTGGTGGCCGGTGGGTCGGTCCACATCGCGACCATGATCCTCAGCGCAGAGTCCGAGTTCGTCCAGACCTTTGCCGGCCAGTACGAGAGGTCCCACAACTTGTGGTCGCCCGATAGCCGCTACCTGGTCTTGACGGGCTCGCTCGAAGACCCGGCGGCGAGCGACACCGATACCATCGTCCCCGGCGCCGCGGGCGCCGCGGAGGTGTGGGTGGTCGCGATCGACGGGATCACTCCAGCCCGGTCGCTCGGGCCGGGGCTCGTGGCCTTCTGGTCGCCCCGGTAACAACGGGCGGCGCACGCGGGCGTGCAGCGGCCCGCCCGTGGAACGCCCCCGCAAGCTACGCCCCTAGGCCCTCGCCGCATCCATACGCGCCAGCGCTGAGCCGTACACATGGTCGGGCCGCAGGATCATGGCGACGCGCTTATCGGCGTCCACCAGCCGGTCGTAGTCGTCCCAGTCGGCGCTTCGGCGACGCGTGGTGGCGCTGAAAATGTTCTGACGCGCCAGCCGTAGCTCCTCCGGGTCCGTATTGCCGGAATGAGCCATCTCCATCCTGCCCTCGAACACGAGATACCCGGACCACCAGTCTTCGTGAGAGACCAGTACCGAGCTGCGCGGATCACGGAGCAGATTCTTGAACTTGATCCTCGACTCCGTGATCGAGATTCCGACGCCGCCGTCGCGCGGGTACACCGTGACGATGCTGAGCTGCGGCATGCCGTTGCGCCGGAACGTCGTCATGACGCCCTGCGGGTGGTCGTGGATGAACTGTTCGATCTGCGGTTCGAGTTGCATGGATGAAACACTCTCAGCGTCGGGTTGCCGGGATCCGCTCCTGCGGGCCCGCCGTCGGGGCGCGCTAACTGAGCGCAGTTTAGCCCCGGCGAGGGGTGTTCCGGTCTGCCGTGTCCAGGATGAAGGTAGCGGGGCCGTCGTTCGCCAGCTCCACCAGCATCTTCGCCCCGAACACGCCCGTCTCAACCCGCAGCCCGGTTTCCCTGAAAGCCGCGACCAGTTCATTGAACAGGGGCTCCGAGACCGGGCCCGGCGCAGCCTCGGTGAAGCCCGGCCTCCGGCCCTTGCGGGTAGACGCGTACAGTGTGAACTGGCTAACGAGCAGGATGTCCGCCCCGACCTCCAGCGCCGAACGCTCGAACTCGGCATCGTCGTCATCGCCGGGGAAGATGCGCAGGTTGGCGATCTTGTCTCGGAGGTAGCGGACATCGTCCGGACCATCGTCGTGCGTCACGCCGATCAGGATTGCGAGCCCCGTCCCTGCACTCCCGGTCACAGTGCCGTCGACCGTCACGGACGCATGGCTAACGCGTTGAACTACTGCTCGCAAGACGGGTTCTCCCTGGAATCGCCGGGAATCGCTGGCCTGAAACGGCCGGGGCTCGGGTCGCCGGCGCGGGCGCATGTTATCGGGATAAGTGAACAGGCGCGTGACCTCGCGGACGGGCGCCGGGGAGCAGAATTCCGCCGGCCGGTTAAGTCTTGGAGGGTGTGGCGGCCGGCGTGCTCTTAGAACTGCTGCTCTTCGAGTCGCTGGACTTCGACGACGACGCGGTCTTCGACTCCGTCTTTGAGCCCGACCC
>JACZRO010000082.1 GCA_022574675.1 Chloroflexota bacterium | reverse complement strand
CGCGAGCCTGCCCTCCGTTACATTTTTCGTGACTTGCAGGAGCGGGGCGGGTATTGGTATCCGGCTCTTCGGATGATCACCGGCGCATCACCAACAACCCGAGAGGCACGTGGGAAGCCCCGACTCCTGAAGCAGCAGTGGTTCACTTGGGCGAGAAAACATGGCTACCTAGAGTGAATCCTCTGATGTGGAAGTATCCTCGCCTCACCAACGCCAATCATCGGGTTACAAGTGATGCGAGTGAGGAATACAACTGTGTCGCTTGGGCAGCCGGTATCGACACTGAGAATGTCTGGCCCGGCGATTATGGCGACGATTTTGTCTGGTCCGAGGATCTTCCCGAAGCCGAGGAGATGGCGTCGGTCGTCGCCTTCTTTGAGAGCCTTGGTTACGAGGTGTGTGAGACGACCGACCTGGAAGAGGGATTTGAAAAGGTCGCGCTCTATTCGGACGACGAAGGAGACCCCACGCATGTCGCACTCCAACTCCGGTCGGGGGCATGGACGAGCAAGTTGGGATGGCTGGAAGACATCGCGCACGATAGCCCGGAACTAGTGGGCGGGGGAATCGGCGAATGGGACTACGGGAATGTCACAGTCGTTATGCGGAGGTTCCGCGAACCTGAGCGGGAGCAACTTCCACTTATCCCCGTTGAGGAGTTTGAGGGCGTGATGCGCTCGGTCTTCAATGCCCCGAAAGAGGACGTGGACGAGGAAATTGCGACCATGCAGGCGGCAAATAGGCAACGCCGCGAAGAGCGCAGCCAGGCCGACGAGGGCGCACCGCCTAATTAGTGACGCCCCCCGGTTACTGAGCCTAGTATATTATTGCCCTTATTAGCGCCGCCGCGCGTCGAACGCGAGTTGTAGCGGCGACACCGGCCGATTGCTGTGAAGGCGATCACCGCCTGAGATAATGACGCCCTCCCAAACTGTCTTAACCCCTCTGGGACTCCAATGAGGACAAAAGATGACGGCGACAGATGGAATCCCGCGTTCATATCAGCGATCAGATTCTTCCGCGTTCTCGGCTCGTTACTTCCGCCAGGGTTTACAACGCAGTGTGGCGGCAGTTCCGGCGCAACGGCGCGGGGGGATCATCACCGACGGCGGCATCCGCGACCCGGACATGTCGCCTCTGACTACGGCCTGAAGGTGTTCGCGGGGCATCGTTCGCCGGCCGGAAACCTGCTCAGGATCGAGGTGTACGAGGCCAACGGGGCGATCAACTGCGGCGGGGCGCTCGTATTCCCCGGTGACGTGATGGTGGAAGACGACGATGGCGCGGTGATCGCGCCGTCACAGCTCGCCGAAGGGGTGATCGACCGGATCGAGGATCAGGACCGGGCCGAGGTGTTCGCGATCGGCCTGTTCGATGAGGAGAAAGCGCCGCCGGGCCGGTACTATCCGATATCTGAAGAAACCAAAGAGCGGTACCGGCGCTGGGCCGCGGAACACGGTGAGGGTGACGGATAACGGTCGCCCGCTGAAATCGTCAGAAAACGATCACCCCTCTTCGATCGCTGGTTCGTCTGGATCGGCGAGGGTCAACAACGCCCCGAGGGAGCCCCAGATCACAGCAAACGAGAACAGGCCGACGACCCACAGATCCTCCAGTCGAGCCCATCCTCCCTCTCGAATCTCCAACACCACGTAAATTGCCCCGAGCCCCCCGACGGTGATACTGATCGCCCCGGATATCAGTGTCGGCAAAAAGAATCCGCCGATGAAGAACATGAGAATTGCCCTGAAAACATGCCCCCCGTCCATCGGATACAAAGGCAGAAGGTTCAGGACCGCGAGGTAGAGGTTGATCGCGAGCAGCCACGCCCAGTAGAACTGGCCGATTGTTCCTGACAGCATCATGAGATCCCGTGCTTCAGTCCAATCGGGCGATTCGAGGATGAACGTCCACACCACGACGGCGATCAGGAGATTCACACCTGGGCCGGCAAATGATGTCCAGAAGTACTTGCCGAGCGGCAACCGCCACTGCGAAATACCCGTCTCGGCAGCCGTGTATCCGCCCCATACTTCCAACGCGATCGTCCGCACTTTGAATCCGGCGACCGTGAATGCGATCGCATGACCGATTTCGTGGAGAAGTATTGAACCGAACAGCATCCCGACGCCAATGAGCGGTAAGAGGTACTGATCTTCACTACTCGGCGAGTCCAGCAACAGATGAGCGTCCAGGTTCAGAATGTAGACATAGGTGAATGCCATCCCGAACCAGGCGGAGGCGCCTATCTTGAATTCAAAGCCGGGATCTGACTCGGATTCGTTTACCGATTGCTCCTCTGCGACACTCTCGTCGTCTGGCAATTCCAACTCCTGTGAGTAACCTGAATCGGTATCAGGAGCCCGCATACTAAGACAATGAGGGAGGTATCCCGCATATGGAGAAGCTGTTCTCGTCCGAGCATCCGCCGAAGACGATGGAGCTCGAACGTACCGACGACGGCCGATTGAGGTTGGTCGTATCGCTGTCCAAGCTGGGGCAGGTCACGATCCTGGAATACTTCCTGGATGATGACGATGTCGACGCCCTGAAAAAGGCGCTGGCCTGATGCCTGGTCGCCCTTCGACGGGCTCAGGGCACGCGGTCGGCCCGGGGCGCGCTGCTGGCCCGGGGCGCGGCGGGTTCGCCGCGTCCTTGAATCAGGCGCCCGGCAAACAGGGGCCCGGGAAGGGGGTGTCCGGGTTGAAGGGCGGGAGCGGCCCATCGCTTTTCTGGAGCGATGTGATCGTACCGGGCCGGCCGCATGTACTTGTGTTGGATGCCGTGGCCGACAGATCTGGCTGGGAGGCCGAGGCGTGCCAGAGGATCGCCGCCAGCCTGGTCAGGCGAAACATAACGGTTGTCGGCGGATCGCCGGTCGAGGTCGCAGGCGCGGACGACATCCTCTCCGCGGTCGAGTCCGCAGGCGAATACAACTGCCTTTTCCTCAGCGCCCGGGCTGACGCGTCGCCCTCCGCCGCCGACTGCTGGGCTGCGCTCCAGGACGGTCTCGCCGGCGAAACGAAACTGTTCGCCATGTGCACATGGGACTCTGCGGACCCGGACGTCGGCGCGGACGTGCTTGGCGCTGAAGTCACCTTCGCCCCGTTGGCAGTGGCGCAACAGGAGCCGATGACCGTGCGCGGGGCCAGCCTGTTCTTCATGAAGTTCTTCGCCGAGCTTGATATGCACTCGGAGTCGACCAGTTCGTTGACCGGGAAGATGGTGTGGTTCGGCCACTCCAAGGCCCGCGAGATCATGCGCCGCCGGCATTACGACGGGCGCGTCGGACTGCGATCTTGAGGGAATCGTTTCGACGGTCCGGGACGGTGCTCGCCGTCGCCGTGGCGCTTGCCCTGACGGCGTGTGGCTGGGGGTTGTCCGAGGAAGAGGTGCAACTACGCGTGGACGCCGGGTTGGCGACTGCGCTCGCTGCGATCCCCGGAACGCCGACGCCCCAGCCGACCTCGACCCCGGCGCCGACCGCCACCCCGGGCGCCGAGGCCACGCCGCAGCCGGCCCCCACTCCGCAGCCGACGCCGACCCCGGCCACCGCGCCGACGCCCCAGCCCACGTCAACTCCCGCCCCGGTCCCCACCCCTCAACCCGCCGCAACGCCGCAGCCATCCGCCACGCCGCAGCCCACTGCGACGCCACAGCCGACCGCTACCCCGCAGCCATCTGCGTTACTCGGTGACATCTACCAGCAGTCCCGCGGCGCCGTATTTTTCGTGGTGGTCCCGGGCAAGACCGGGACGGCGTTCCTGTTTGAACCGGGGCTTCTGCTTACGAACGAGCATGTGATCACCGGCAACAGCACCGTCGCACTGTGGGGCGCCGAGGGTGGTTCGATCTCGGGCACCGTGGTGGCGTCGGACGCTCCACGGGACCTGGCGCTGATCCGCGTCAACCCGGGCGCCATCACTGCGACGCCCCTCGTGCTGGCGGATTCCATAGACAACAGCGCAATCGCGGACCCGGTGCTCGCCATCGGGTACTCGAACACCGTCGCGAACGGCGCCGGGATCGGGCCGGCCGGCGCAAACGTGGGAGTTCTGACGCGCGTCGTCACGGTGGACGCAGAGCTGGGTGAGGGAATCGAGATGGACGCCCCGGTGGACCCCGGCGACAGCGGCGGACCGGTTCTCGATCGGAACGGCATGGTCATCGGCATAAGCCGGGCTGTGGTCGTCGCCACGTCTTCGGGCCAGCGTGTCGTCGGCACCTTCCTGGCCATCGCCATAGACGAGGTGCACCGCGCCCTGCCGGACCTGCGGGCGGGGATTTCGAGGTAGCCGGCGCAGGTTCCCGCGGGTTGGCCTTGCCGCACCTTCGTCCTATGACGCCCTCAGGGCGGGAAGCCGCTTTACGCTCGCAGGGTCACTCCGCCGTCTGTGGCTGCGCCAGCGGCTCCTCTGACTCGATCGCGTGGTGCCCGGCCTCCCGCAGTCCCTGATCGTCCATCTGCCGGGTGGCGTACACGATCACTCCCGCGGCGTACTCCAGGCTGACCTCCGATGTGTTCAACATGAAGTGATACAGAAACGGGTCCACCGGGCTGGACTCGAACGCATTTTGGAAGTACCTGGCCTGGGCCGAGTCTGAGTGCTCGATCAACTCCCTGGCAGCTTCAATGTCGGGTAATTTTTCGCGTTGCTGGATGCGACGCGCTCGGTCCTCTTTCTCTCCGAGCAGGCCGATCCTGAGCACGCCCGTCGTTTCGCGCAGAATGGCCCCTCCGCCCCGGCTGAGGATCACGGCGTCTCCGGCGGCAGCGATCTCTCGGATCACCTCGGCCGTCGTCTCAATGAACCGCTTCTCGTGGAGCTCCTCGGCGCGCGTCGCCGGCGCCGCCTCAAGCTCGCGGTAGGGCCGTGAGACGAGGACTTCCATCCCCGGGCCAAAGTAGGGATCGCCTGCGCCTGCGCTGCCGGTACGCTCCAGCGTCCTCTGGATGAACGAGATGAACCGGTCTCCGCGCGAGGGGACCCGTCGCTCGGAATCCTGCATCGCCTCGACTGTGGCCCCGACGCGGCGGCCGATTTCCGCCAGCAGCAGCCGGTCAACGAAATCCAGGCCGAGGGTGCTTGCGACGAGCCGGCCGACCGCGGGACCGCCTGCCCCAACCCGTCCCTCGATAGTGATGACCGGCATTTGACCCCTCCCTTGTTGCTGAGATCAGGTGTCGGCGAAAGGTTAACACCGTGCCGGACGCCATCTCGCCGCCGATCTGGCCGATCTGTATTGCGATCCTGGGGGTATTGACGGCATAAGCCGGGCCTCGTAATCTGTAATTAGAACAAATGTTCTATATAGTCACACACCAGAACCACCAGGCGATAGGTGTGACGAAAGGCCGGGAACGACCACAGCGGGACCCCGGAATGTTTGCCCCTGAGCCCACCGCGTCCGGGGGCAGGGGTGCCAAAGGGGTGTCGGACCGTGAGGTGGGGAGGGGCGATTGACGGAAGTGACGCTGGCGGGCAGAGACGGGATCACGGAACGAGGGGACGCGCGGGACGCGTCTCGCATGATCACGAAATGGCTTTCGGTACGGGCGTTAGAGGCCGATGCTCCGATAACCGGAAAGGCTGAGATTGAACTGACCGGCGGGTCGTTGACGCTGGTCGCGTCGACGGACCTGGAGGACCGGGCCGGTGACGTGATCAGGGCGTCGGGATGGGAACTGGCGGCGTACCGGGAGAACCCGGTCTTCCTCTGGGCGCATGACTACCGGCGTCCGGCGATCGGGCGGAGCGTGCGCACCTGGGTCCAGGACGGGCCGGCCGGCGGCCGGTTGATGGCGACGATCGAGTTCGCTCCGACCCCATTTGCGCAGGAGATTCGGTCGCTCTATGCCGCCGGGTTCATGCGGGGGGTATCCGTGGGCTTCCGTGCGATAGAGATGGAGCCGCGGACCGGCAGCGACGGACGCCGTGGTGTCCTGTTCAAGCGCCAGGAACTGCTCGAGATTAGCGCCGCTCCGGTTCCGGTGAACGCCGAGGCGCTTGTCAGGGAAGGGATGTGTGACGTCCGGCGTCGCGAGCAGGTATCCGGCGGAACGGAAGGCCGCGACGAGCTGCAAGGGCAGGAGTTGCGCCCGGCTTCGCTGGCGGTCCCGTCTCTCGCGATACCGGCGGCGGTGTCCGCATCGCCGGATTTCATGTCGGCGATACCGGGGGCAAAGAAGGAGATCAGGGAGTTCTGGACCGTCCTCGCCGCTCTGGCAGGGGGCGAATGGAAATCATCGGAAGCAGACGCGGCGGGGGGCAACTGAACCGTGACGACACAAGAACTGGAAACGATCAGCAAAGAGATCGCCGAGGTATCGGCGTTTGTGAAAGAGCACGTCGCTCCGCTCGCGGAGGAGAGGGCACGGCTCCACGACGCTGTGTCCGGCCTCGCGAGTTCGGCAAGGGAGACGAAAAGGCGGTCCCTCCTCCTCGCGGGTGATGCCCGGAACGTGGTCGAATCCGGCCCGTACGTTGGTTGCGACGCGCTGGACCTGGCCATTGTCCGCAGTTTGCACCGGGCGGCACGCGCCCACGGTGGCGGGCCGGCGGTCGAGGAATGGGGCGTACGGCTGCGCGCCGCGATGGACTCTGTCACGAGCGGCTCCGGCGCAGAGCTCGTGCCGACGGCGGAGGCGAACGAGCTGTGGCGCGACGTGAACCTGGACACCGTCGTGGGGTCGTTGTTTAGCCGCATCGACATGCCGACCTCACCGTTCGATATACCGCTTCAACTTGGCGACGTGAACTGGTACCCGGGCGCGGAGAACACGGCGGGCACGCAGACCGCGCTGGGCACGGCGAAACAGACACTCACGGCACAGGAACTCGTCGCCGAGGTGCCCTGGTCGCTGACCCTTGAAGAGGACGCGGTCATCGCCATGCTGCCAGAGGTCCGGCGCTCGCTCGTCCGGAACTCCGCAGAGGTGATCGACGACGTTCTGTTGAACGGCGATACGACCACCGTGAACAACATCAACGCGGACGGCACCACCATCTCTGCGACGGATGCCGGCAAGGCGCAGTGGCTGATCGGCTTCGACGGCCTGCTGCATCTTCCGCTCGTCGACAACACGTCGATGGGCAACTCACTGAACGGCGCCGTGACGGCGGCGAGCTACAACCAGGCCCTGAAATTGATCGGCAAGTACGGGGTTCGGCCGACTGAATCGCCCTTCATTGTGGACGTCAACACCTACCTTGCGTCGCTTGCCATCGATGAGGTCGAGACGGTGGACAAGCTCGGCCCGAACGCCTCCCTGCTGACCGGCCAGCTGGGCGTCCTGTACGGCCACCCGGTGATCGTGTCGGAGCAGATGCGGCTGGCGGACACGGACGGCAAAGTGACGGACGCCGGCAACGCGACGGACACGGGCCGGATCCTCGTGGTGAACCGCAGCCAGTGGCGCATCGGGTTCCGCAGGGAGCTCTCGATAGAGACCGAGCGCGACATCCAGAAGCGCCAGAACGTGATGGTCGTCAGCATGCGGGTGGCGTTTGACGAGCGCAGCGGCGACCGATCGACGGCGACGCACACGGCGCTCCAGTACAACATCACCGGCGTGGCGTAGGTGGGTGGCGCGGCCCCGATTGCCGGTATGGCCTCGTAGAAAAGGCCGGACGGTGAGGCCGGGAGAACGGCCGGGGCCGCGTTCCCGCTTCCGCGAGTCAGGTGACGACTCAGAGGCGAACTCGGAAACCAATCCAGAAGCGAACCCAGAAACGATCCCGGAAACGAACCCGGAGACGAATCAAGCGGAGGCGTGTGGATGCCACTGAAGACACTCAGTAAATCGGTGACGCTGGCGGGGACCGCCGAGCGTCTCAGCGCTACGGACCTGCTTGTCTGGTGGGCCAGGGTCAAGGCCAGGTCCGCCAACGCCGGGACGGTTTACCTGGGCGATGCGGCCGTTTCCAGCGGCGACCCCGGGCTGGTCGCGGACGATGCGATCGAGCTGCGCGGACATCCGAACCTGAACCTTTTCGACATCTTCGTCGACGCCGGCACGTCCGGCGAAGGGGTCGATGTCTGGTATCTCGAGTACGCGTAGCGGCATGGAAAACATTTGACGAACCAGGATTCGGGGGCGGGCCGCGCTGGCCTCGGACCAGGCAAGTGTGCAAGCAGATCGGACAACCGGCGTCGCCGGTGTGGAGTTGAGGTGAGATGGGACTTCCTATCGGGACAGTAACGGTGGCAACGGCCGGCACGCGAGCCCAGGTGGTCGCGTCCGGCAGCGCCGTGTCCGCAGTGAGCTTCCGGGCGCGCGGTTCGAACGCTGGTCCGGTTTACATCGGCGACGATTCCGTTACCGCCGGCGATGGATACGAGATCAACCCGGGCGATGAGCTGACCATTCGATTCCGTGAACTGATCGACCTGCGGCGCTTCTATGTGGACGCCGCCAACAACGGGGACAAGGTGGATTACGCGGGGGTGGCGGCGTGACGAGCTCAGGGGTGGAATACCGCGTGAATCCGCGTTTCGTGCCGGACAACGTGTCGATCAAGTTCGGCACCGGCGGCGACGCTCGCCTGTATTACGACGGATCGGACCTGGTCGTGAGCCCTGCGGATGTCGGGGCCGGCGATCTCAAGGTCAGTGGCGCAAGCTTGCTGCTCGACTCGGGCGAGAAGATCGACTTCGGAGCGGGCGACGTGATGCTGACACACGCGTCGTCCCAGCTCCAGATTGACGGCGGTGATCTGATCGTGACGGACGGCGACGGCCTCGTCATCGGCCACACGGCGCAGATAACGACCTTCGCTGCCCAGGAGTTTCAGATACTCGGAACGGCCAACGCTGACGCGGGCATGGCACTCATTCGTTACTCGGCGGACGCTACTGGTCCGGACCTCATATTGGGCAAGTCCCGCGGTGCGCTTGGAGCGAACGCACTCGTGTCTGACGACGATAACGTCGGAAGTATCTGGTTCTATGCGTCGGATGACGCGGGCGCAGAGATGAACCGTCGAGCCGCTGGTATCCGCGCCTTTGTGGACGGCTCTCCCGGGGCTGGAGACACTCCGGGAAGATTGATATTCGAGACGACCGCGGACGGGGCAGGCAGCAGCACCGAGCGCATGCGCATCAACTCGGCGGGTGGGGTGTTCATCGGCGAGACCGCCAATTTGCAACAGACGGTCGGACTGACGATCAATCAGGGAGCGAACGACAACAACATCTTCACCCTGAAATCGTCCGATATTAACCACGGCATGACGGCCATCGACGAGACCGACACCTACGGAGCGTTCAAAAAGCACAACGGAACGCGGGGCGGGTTGGAGATCGGCGGTTACAAAGCTACCGGGGAAGCAGGCCGGGCCATACAGTTGTTTGCCCGTCTCGTGGATCCTGCCGACACCACAAAGACGACCGCTGCCCTTGGTGTGTTTCAGGTTGGGTCTCAGATCAAAAGCGGAACCACCGTTACCGGGGTTGGCGCAGATGGGAACATGGTTGTCTTTGCCAGTAGCACGACTGCCCGTTTCATCTTCGATGCCGAGGGCTCAGCCCACGCCGACGTCGAATGGACGACGTACGACGCCCACGACGACCTCGCCCTGATCGCCGATATCGAGAATGAATTGCTGCTCCGTGAGGATGCGGCGCAGACCGGGCGGCGGCACATGCTGGAAGCGACCGGCATCATCGGCAAGGACTCGTGGCACTTCGAGAACGGGAAGCCGCGGGCGATGGTCAACACCACCAGGCTCGCCATGCTCCACCACGGCGCACTCATTCAGGTCGCCAACCGATTCAACGAATTCGAGGCCCGCATCGCCGGGTTGGAACAGCGGCTCCTGGCCGCGGGGGCGTAGACATGCCGACTATCAGTTTTACCGTCTCAACGGCCAACGCCACGTTACTTCGCGAGGCCCTTGCCTACCACCAGGGAAAGGACGTGGCCGACGTGACCAACGCCGATGTGAAGGCGTACGCCGGACGGCATCTTCGGGCGGTGGTGCAGGCGTATCGGGAAGCCCAACGAGACGCGGCAAATCCGGTGGATGCGAGCGACCCACTGAGGTAGGGGTCGGTCCGACTCTGGCAGAAACCGGATGTCCTGAAGTGGCGAGGCGACGCAGGCGAGGGCCGCAGTTTCGTGGCGAGACGGGACGAATGGGCGGGCGCACTTATGACAGGCCAGGCGGAGACGAAGCGGGCGGCGCAAGGGGGGCAGGATGAAGTACGAAGAACATTTGCGGGAGTTTCTCGGCGGCTCGATTGACGCCGCCGAAGCGCGTGAACTGGCGATGGCGGCCGTCGCCGGAAACCTCCGGCAGATCAAGCTGGGCATCGCAGAACGACTCTGGCTCGCGCGCCAGCTCGGGGCGGACGATGTGACGGCGAGCGCGACACACCTCGACGCGGCGCGCGCAGAGCATGATCGCTTGAGCGCGGTCGTGGGCGGTGGGACGGACCTGCACATTGTTGAGGGCGGACAGCCTGATATATCCGGCGCGCCTGAAACTCCCGGGGGAGCCGCCTGAGCATGGCTACCACCACTGCAGCGCCCGTCGGCGTGCTCAACACCTATGCCGGCATCGACACGTTGAAGCAGCGATCGGGCATTACGGGGTCCACACAGGAGCCGTTGCTCTGGCTGGCCCTGTACGGAGCCAGCCGGACCGTCGACCGCTACTGCAACCGGCATTTCTTCGTACTGTCCGGCACCCGCCAGTTCGATGTCCAACACCCGGGCAAGGTGTCCGTACCGGACCTGGCCGCGGTGATCGCTATCCGTGAGGACGCCGACCGCGACCGCGTGTTCGAGCTCACTTTGAGCGCCGATCAGTACCTTCTCTACCCGCTCAACGCCAGTCCAGACAGGCCATGGGGACGGCCGTACTCCAGCGTCGTCGCCGACCCGGCCGGAACCAGGCCTCAATTCACCGTCGGCCGGAGGGCGATCGAGATCGACGGTGACTGGGGGTATCGCTGCGTGCTCCAGGACACCGGGACGGACCTGAACGTGGGCGCGCCGCTTTCCTCTACGGCGACGCAGGTGACGGTCACGGATGGATCGCTCATCGAGCCAGGTTCCACGTTACGGATTGACCAGGAGCAGGTGTTCGTGCGCCTGGTGTCCGGCAACGATCTGACGGTCGCGCGCGGCGTGAACGGAAGCTCGGCGGTCTCGCACGCGGACGGCTCCGATGTCCTGGCGACGAGCTACCCGGCCGCGGTCGGCGAGGCGGCGTTGCTGATAGCGGGACGGCTTTTTTCCCGCAAGGACAGTCCCCTGGCGGTGACGGCCGGGTCTTACGGACTCGGGTCGCCGGACACCCGGGCGGCGATCGATCCCGACGCCGAACGGCTGCTATCGACCCTTCGCCGGCTTCCGGTCGGCGTCGGGATCTAGGGGCCGGTTGTGAGCCTCGCGTCAATCAGGACCACGATCGTGGACGCGCTCGACACGCTCCCTGGCCTGAAGGTCTACGACCACTTGCCGCCCACCGTCGAGGAGCTCCCGGCGATCGTTGTAGCGCTGCACAGCGCCAACTACACCGATCTCACCTTTACCTTTCGCCTGTTGCTGCTCGCCGGTTCATGGGACGCCGCCGAGCAGGAGTCGACGGTTTTACCATTCCTGGAGGCGTCGGGGCCGTCCAGTATTTGCGCGTTGCTGAACGCAGACCCGGGCTGCGTAACTGTGAGCGCCGGTGGAATCGGCAAGCATCGCTTTGCCGGCGTCGATTACCACGGAGTGGTGATCAGCGTGACGGCAAGGGACGTGCCTTGATGGCGGCCCGGGGCGAGCCCGTGAAGGACGGCCGCCGGGGCGCGCGAAGACGGGCGAGCTCGGACCGTCCCGGCGCACCACGCGAACGCCGGTGGCCCCCGATGGACCGCGCCGAGCTGGGTCGAATGCGGGCGGACCTGCGCTCTTTGAGGCGGACGGTGGAGAACGATCACGATCACCGGCTGCGCCGAATCGAGACGGACCTGCGCTGGGTGATAGTGCTGCTCGGCGGGCAGATAGTCGCACTGGTCGGCGCGGCGGTAAGCGGCGTGCTTGGCGCGTAGCGCGGTAAGCGAAGCGGCATTCGATAACGGGAGGCACAACAAGTCGAACTCGTCACGAATGCCTGGACTCCCGCCGCGTCAGCCCCGGCTTTGCTGTCGAAGGTCTGCTACTTGACTATCGCCATCGAGGCCCGCCCCGGTTTCGGCCTGTGCCGCGTGGATCTCCTCGATCCGGATGATGTGTTTCGACGACTCGTAGTACCAG
>JACZRO010000081.1 GCA_022574675.1 Chloroflexota bacterium | reverse complement strand
CTATGTACGAGTTCCTCTTCCACTCTTACCTGTTGCGTGTGCGTGAAGAGAGCACGAAGTCCAAACGCCACCTCACCGAGGCCAACCTCCGGCTCGTGGTCAGCGTCGGAAAGAAGTACATCGGGCGCGGAATGAACCTGCTGGACCTGATCCAGGAGGGCAACATTGGCCTGATCCGCGGGGTCGAAAAGTTCGACTATCGCAAGGGTTACAAATTCTCGACCTATGCGACGTGGTGGATCCGGCAGGCGATAACTCGCGCGATCGCGGACCAGGCACGGACCATACGGGTTCCGGTCCACATGATCGAGACCATCAACAAGCTGCTGCGCGTCAGCCGCCGACTGGTCCAGGAGTACGGGCGGGAGCCAACCCCTGAGGAGATCGGCGGGCAGATGGAGATGTCCGCCGACAAGGTCCGGGAGATCCTCACGATCTCCCAGCAGCCTGTCTCCCTGGAAACGCCGATCGGCGATGAGGGTTCCAGCCTTCTGGGCGATTTCATAGAAGATCGCAACACGCCAGCGCCCGCAGAGATCGCGACCGATCACCTGTTGCGTGTGCAGGTTGATGACGTCCTCAGCACGTTGAGCCTGCGCGAACGGCGCGTATTGCAGCTCAGGTTCGGGCTGGAAGACGGCCGCAGCCGGACGCTTGAAGAGGTCGGCCGGGAGTTCGCAGTGACGCGTGAGCGTATCCGTCAGATCGAGGCCAAGGCGCTGCGGAAACTGCGGCATCCCGCCCGGAGCAAGCTACTCCGGGATTTCCTGGAGTAGACCGGGAGATACCCGGCCGACGCGCCGGGAGAGGTTTGAGCGATTCATGAAGTGGCGGCCCCGTAATGGGCCGCCGTTCTGCTTTGCGCGGGCAGGCCTTGATATCGCCCAGGGGCATCGCCCCGGTCAACGCACCGGGATGGAGTTAGCAGCATCGTGAGCCCAGCAGACAGCATCCGGGACGACTCAGACGCGGGCTCACAAAGCTCGCAGATCGTGAGTACGACGTACCGGGCGTTGGCGCGGGGCGACGACAAGATCTTTCTCGAGAACCTGGCGGACATGGTGGAGTGGATCGTCCCGGGACCGCCCGACCATCCGGCGACAGGCACGCATATCGGCAAAGAGATGCTCCTGTCCGCCTTCGCCCGGTTCAGCGAGGTCGCCGAGCTGCAAGAGATGACGATCGAGCGGGTGATCGGCGACGGTGTGATAACGGTCGTGCTCGGACGGGAACGGTGGCGGGTCAGGGCATCCGGCCGTTTGTTTGACACAATCTGGGCGAACGCCGTCACGGTGGAAGACGGGCAGATCACCCGCGTCGTCGTTTACGCCGACACCTCCAATGAGACGGCGGCCTACGCAGGCAGGTAGACCCCATCCGGGTCCAAGGTTCGCCACCGCCAACGTGTGGCTCACGATCTCACCCCGTAACCAGTTTTCGATCCGCAACACGCACACAGCGTCCGGAACTCCGAAGCGCCGGTCACCAGATTCGCACGATCTCACTTGTCTCAAACGGGTTAGCCATCTCCATCCCCGGGAAACTTCTTGGAAAAAGATCGGGCGGGATCCCGATGTTGCCGAGGTAGAGGTCTCCGACAAGCGCCCTCGCAGCGGGTTCCGCGAGGCCCTTTTTGGGCAGCGCGATTGTGATGGTCGACGACGCCTTGATGGCGGGGCTGCGGACGCGGCCAGAGGTTGCCTCGATTCCACTCGGGATGTCGTTTGAGAGAACCGGCGCTCCGGACTCCACGATCCGGTCGATCACGCTCGCGGCATCACCGCGCGGGTCGCCCCGCAGGCTGTAGCCGAATATCGCATCGACAACCAGGTCCTGCCGGCCAAAGTCCAGCTCGCCGGACTGGACAATCTGAACGCCACTTGCCTGCAACGTCTTCAGCTGTGTAGCCGCTTCACGGGCCAGGTTCTCGACCGGCGCGGTCAGGAGCACGGTGACGTTGGCGCCCATATTGTGCAGTTGCCGGCCCGCAGAGAGTCCGCCGCCTCCGTTGCCACCGGGACCGGCCGCGATCAGCACGTTCTTTCCCGCGGCGGAGCCTCCGAAAAACGTGGCCCTTGCGACGATGGCCAGGTTGCGCCCGGCGTGCTCCATCATCTGGAGGATGGCAACGCCGTAGTCGTCGACCGCCGCTCGGTCGACCTCCCGCATCTGCTCCTCGGTCAACCATGGGATGGATACGCCGAGGCGTGGGAACGGTTCTGGCAACCGACTTCATCCTTGATTTTGCCCGCCTATCGGCCCGGGGCCGGGCCAGATCGCTTCGGGCCTGTGGAGTCCCGGTAATGTCAGAAGGCGTCCCGAAGCTGGCGTACAGGTTCGCACGTATTTTGCACATGTTTTGTACGATGATTCGGTAGCAGGCCGTGCGTGGGTGGATGACCATGCGCACCGCCGGGAGCGTCGGCGGCAGGGCATGCGAAAGGTCGGACGATGATCGCGCTCGGGATACTACTTCTGGTGATCGGGCCGCCACTACTGGTGTTCCCACATCAGATGGCGCGGTTGGGACGCCCGTCGTCCCGCGCGGGGCGGGCGCGATACGAGCAAGGATTGCGGATGCGTGGGATTCCGCCGGGCGGGGATGAAGAGGACGTGGTGAGTCGAGTTCGTGAGAGGCTGATCGGCGCGTTGCTGATTGTGGCGGGGTTGACGCTGATAATCCTGGGGTGAATTGCCGGCCGCGGCATGGCGGGCTGCATGGTGAGCGGGGCGGAATCGGCGCGCGTAGCATCTCGCGTTATCCCGAGTCCGGACGTGGGATTTCCCGGTTTGCGAGCTCGGAGAATAACTTCGGAAGGCCCGGCTAACGCTTCGTCGCGTCGCTCCCCAGAATGACGGCGGTGCAGCGGAGCCTCTGGCACGAAGTCCGGGCCGGGCAAACCCCGTCCCTGCGGCGTGGTGGGCGCCGCCGGTGTCCGGGTTTCTTTTTGCGCAGGAGGGGGCACGAACGCGACGTTCCCATTATCGTGGAACCCGGGGATCCCGCTCGAAGAACCGTCAGGACGTTATCGATAATGGTCATCCGTGAGATATCTGGCGAGAACGCTCGTGGTTGACGCCGGGCTGGAAGCCGCCCGCCGGCAGTTCCTGCGAGACTTCCCGGCCTTCAGGGCCACGTCCGATCTCGACGCGTTGCGTGCCCGCGGATACTCGAGGCTGGACGAGCAGGGCCACGTTTACCTGGACTACACGGGCGGCGGGCTTTACGACGTGGCGCAGGTCCGGGCGCACGCCGAGATGCTTGAGTCGACCGTGTTCGGCAACCCGCACTCGACCAACCCGACATCGGACGCCAGCGGACGGCTCATCGACGGATGCCGCCGGGACGTTCTCCGGTTCTTCAACGCCGACCCGGACGAGTACGTGGCGATCTTCACCTCCAATGCAACCGGCGCGATCAAGCTTGTGGGCGAGGCGTACCCGTTCGCTCCCGGTGACCGGTATCTGCTCACGTTCGACAATCACAACTCGGTTAACGGCATCCGCGAGTTCGCCCGTACCAAAGGCGCCGTGTTCACCTACGTACCGGTCGTGCCGCCCGAGTTGAGGCTGGACGGGGCCGGTCTGAGGCGACAGTTGCGGGAGGAATCGACGGCGCGCAACAAGCTGTTCGCGTACCCCGCTCAGTCGAACATGTCCGGCGTGCAACACTCGCTTGAGTGGATAGACGTCGCCCACGAGAACGGTTGGGACGTGCTGCTGGACGCCGCCGCTTTCGTCCCGACGAACCGGCTCGACCTGTCCCGATGGAAGCCGGACTTCGTTCCGATCTCGTTCTACAAGATCTTCGGCTACCCGACGGGCGTTGGCGCCCTGATCGCCCGCCGCGAGGCTCTGGAGAAGCTGGACCGGCCGTGGTTCGCCGGGGGCACGATCACGATCTCCTCGGTGCAGGCCGGACGGCACTACCTTGCGGAGGGTGAGGCGGCGTTCGAGGAGGGGACGCCCAACTACGCGGCCTTGCCGGCGGTCCAGATCGGCCTCGACCACATAAACGACGTTGGGCTGGAGATGATCCACGAGCGGGTTGCAGCGCTGGCGGGATGGCTGCTTCGGGAGCTCGCGGCGTTGCGGCACGCAGGCGGCGGTCCGCTGGTGCGCATTTACGGCCCGACGGACATGACAGATCGGGGCGGCACGATAGCGTTGAACTTCTACGACCCGGAAGGGAAGCTGGTCGATCACCGTGACGTGGAGGCGCTGGCGAACGGCCACATGATCTCGTTGCGCACCGGCTGCTTCTGCAACCCGGGAGCCGGCGAGATCGCCCACGGCCTCACCGAAGAGGTGTTGAAACGGGCGTTCTCGAACGCAGAGCGTATGACGTTCGAGCAGTTCCTGGAGGCGCTGGAACGGGAGGGCGGCAAGAGCGCCGGATCGGTTCGCGTGTCGCTCGGCCTGGTGTCGACGTTTGACGACGTGTACGCCTTCATGCAATTCGCGCGCACCTTTTTGGATAAGCCAGCGCCGACGCACTGACCAGCCCGATTCCCGCGTCAGTCGATGCGCGGCAGCCCGCCCCGCGCCGATACTTTCACGGGCACGGCACGCAGTTAATCCAGCGCGTCCATCTGCTCCCGTTCTGCGACCCACTCGCGTGCGCGTCGCCGCGCCGCTTCCGGGGTAGGGGCGGTGAGCCCGCGCCGGCGAAGGTCGACCGCCGCCTCTATCTCGTTATCGGTTCTCAGGCCGCGCGATCGCATGTTCGCCTCGAATCCATCGATGTCCCCGGCGAACGCCTTTTGCCAGCCCGTGGTGCGATCGAACGCGGGAGAGGTTTCCAGCCGTCCGACCTGGTTGAACCGGTCCATGAACTGGAGGTCTGCGGTCGTCTCGCCCTCCCATACAAACAAGCGCTCGTCACCGCCCAGGTTATAGGCGCCGATGAGGTTCAAAGTCGGCGGAGCCTCGGCCTGCCAGATCGTGACCCACAACTCGGGGTCTCGATCGCGATCCGAGACAAATCGGGAGACGTAAAGCACGAGCCATTCTCCTGTTAGACGGATCGGGCGGGCTGAGGCCAGGCGCGGCGGAAGATCGCGACGCGGCCGGACGCCGATATTAGCGCACGGTGTGCTCCGGGGCGGTGCTGACCGACGTTGAGGGGCGGGACGGTGGGACTATTAGGCCTTGCGCCGGGCCGAGAGATCATCGGCGATGCGAACCATCTTCGGATCGATTCCGGCGTCGATGGTCGATCGCCCTTCGGCGGCTTTCCGGATAGCCCTTCCAAGCCGGAGTGGATTCTCTGCGCTTGTTGCCAGCAGGAGGGACCAGTGGCTACCGATTACGGCCGCCACCTGGTGCGGCGGCTCGAAGTCAGCCGGGTCAGCGATGAGTACAACGTTAACGCGGGCGAGGGCGTCGTTCGGGTTCCGCACTGGAGCCCTGAGCGCCATCTGCCGGCCGGATTCGCCATCGACAAGTACCACGCCCGTCGTGGAGAGTTCGGCGACGAGGTCCGCCGTTACTGGGCCCTCGCGATCGAAAGCCAGTTTGACCAGTGTGGTGCGTTCGAGAACGGCGCACAACCACTCCCGGAACCTGGGCCTCCCCAGAACCCCGACCTCGACCGAGGAGCGGAATCCCACGTTCACGGGTAGCATCGGACGCCGACGAGCCTCAGAGGCATCGACCTTGACCACGCTGGGGGGGTTATGCCCGTCGCCGGGGACCGCTACGTAAAGGGCAGGGGATTTGGGAGTGACAGACTGCGCACCCCCATGGCCGGAATCGGACGCGACCCTGCGACGGCCTCTTGAGCGCTTCACACGGATTCGTCGAACTCGTCGCAAACCGGGACTCCACAGATCAAGTGGATTTCATTGAGCCTTCCCCTGGGAGCCTAGCTCTGGCCAATCCTCGTCGCCAGCGTGCCGCCCGTCGGTATCTATGGCCGGTTGGCGCACTTTCGAACGGTGTTTCCCCGTAATCGGCCCCCGTGGCCGCACGCGCAGTTCGATCGCGATATATAGTGCCCACGTCGTTTGAGTAGGGAGGCCCATATGCCGAAGAAGGTCCATCACGTTGTGCGGCGCGCCGGTATCAAGCTCGAGGATCCGGTCGTCGAGATCCCGGTGGCTGAGGACATTGCCGGGGTTCCCGGGATTCCGCAACGCGAAAAAGACGTCGCGTTTTACAGCCGCGAGTACCCGCTGGAAACCCAGAACGTGGAGAAGGCTGCGGACCGCGAATGGTCCTGGACCGTCTACACACCCGAGGTGTTTGCGTACCGGGAACTTCATGAGGCGGCCAATAAGCCGCTCGTAGAGGCCGCCGCGGTCACGGGTGAGATCGAGCCGACGGCGGAGCCCGTCGGCAGGGATATCACCGAGGAAATTCGAAAGAAAGCGTACGAGCTCGGTTTCGGCGATGTCGGGTTCACCCGTTACGACCGCCGGTACACATACGTCAGCAAGAAACGATGGGTGAAGTTTGAGCACGCCATCTGCGTGGCGCTTGAACAGGATTACGCCCAGACGCAGAGCCTCCCGAGCCTGGAGGCCGAGTACGCCCACTTTGGTACTTATGAGATCGAAAACGCGCAATGTCTCAAGCTGGCCGATTTCATCCGGTCGCTCGGATACCACGCGCAGGTCCACAGCCCGAACGACAACAGTGCGCCGTTCCTGCCGATGTTTGTGCAGGCGGGCCTCGGCCAACTCGGCGCCAATGGGCAGTTGCTGTCCCCGCACTTCGGATCGCGCGCCCGCCTGGCCGTGATCACGACGGACGGCCCGTTGACCTACGACGAGCCCGTGGACTACGGCGTCCACAAGTTTTGCCAGGAGTGCCTGATCTGCGCCGACAGGTGCCCGGCTCGGGCGATCATGCGGGACAAGGTGTGGTGGCGCGGCGTTGAGAAGAACAAGCTGATCTACGACCGATGCAGGCCCGTGATGTCGACCTACGAGGGCTGCGCGATCTGCATGAAGGTGTGCCCGATCCAGCGCTACGGCATGAAGCCCGTGATGGAGCACTACGTCGAGACGGGCGAGGTGCTGGGAAAACGGACGGACAATCTTGAAGGCTTCACGCTTCGGGATAAGGGCTACTTCGGCCCGGGCGAGCTCCCGTCGTTTGACCGGAAACTATTCGATTTCCCTCACGGGACGAAAGACGAATGGCTTTTCGCCGAGTTCAAGAAGAAAGTCGAAGCGAACAGTGGGGCCACAAAAGAAGAGTCGGTCGTGTTCGCTGGTGAGCTGAAGGAACTCCTCGATCAGGGCGATACCACCGTCGGAGACGAGTAGAGGGGCGGGGGTGGGCGCCGGTCACGCGGTAATGACGGGGCAACAAAGAGGCAGGGAGTGAATCGTTGTTCGAGAAGTCCCATCTGGATGCGCTTTTCGAAGATCTCGAGCGGTCGCACGGGAGTAGCGGGGAGTATGACCGTCTGCTGAAACAGGCCCACCTCGCGATAGCTCTTTCCGATTCCAAACGCCAGTTGAACGACGAGTTTGACCCGATCGTGGTTGAGCTGATCGAGAGGCACCGGCCGGCCGGGTAACGCGCCACGCGTGGTGCGCCGCAGTGCGCCGACGTGGAGGTTCTACCGATGGAGGGGGAACGTCCGATGGCCGGCTAGCCGCGTCGGGCGGGAGAGGGGACGGCCGTCAGGCTGCTTCTTCGAGTCCGGCTACGGGCATCGCCCAGGCGCCTTCCACCGCGCACGCCCAGACGTATTTTCCGCCCGGGATCCGCAGGTTCACGTTGAATCCTGCCGGCGCCGTATCGGTCTCGAATGTTGCGGACCAGATTTCCACCGCGCCGGTGGGCGGGCGAAGCGGGTCTTCGACGTTACGATCCGAATAACCGACAGAAACGGTTGTGCCGTTGGGCCCGGTCGCGACGATCTCCGTGATGACGAGGGCCTTGCCGGCCGGGGCCACGTATTCGCGGCCGGACGTCGTCTCTAATGTTTCGTAACGCTCGCGTTTGGAAGCGTTACGGTCTGGAGCAATGGTCACTACAACGGCCTCCTGGTCCTTCACGCCCCGGGCAGTTCCCGGCGCGTTCCAGACGCCACCTCACCACGATCACTACATCGTGGACCGGCGGGGCGTTCGTTCGTGTCGTGGGCAACACCCTGATCGCGTGCTGGCCTCCACGTAACGATCGAAGCCGCGGGCCGGTTTGCGGACGCACCGAACGGGGCCGGGCAGGGCGCGGAGTCAGACGAGGGGATCGGGTGGCCGTAGCGGACGCAGCGGGGCATCCGCGTGATCGGACGCGACGAGTATCTCGCCGGCTTTGACGACCATGTCGAGCCCTTCAAAGGCCGTTCTCAGCCCCTCGAACGGGTTCGACCGCAACAGCAGGAGGTCGGCGCGTTTCCCGGCCGCGATGACGCCGGAATCGTCCAGCCCGCAGATCGTTGCGGCGGTTCCGGTCGCGCCGCGCAGCACAGTCTGCACCGGCACCCCGTACTCGACCAGGGTCTCCATCTCCTCCAACACCGTGAAGCGAGAGTCGGTGCCGACGCCGACCGGAACACCGAGGTCCACGGCCTCCAGGATGCGGTCTCGGTGGCCGGCGTCCGCCAGCAATTTTGCAAGCTCAGGCGGCGCGTGACGCGCCATGACAAGGGATACGCGGGCCGTCGGCACAAAGGACACCCCGCCGTCCGCCATGGCGGACACCCCTTCCGAGGTCGCCAGGAAGGCGTGTTCGATGTTGTCTATGCCGGCGTTTATGGCACACCTGACGGCCGAGTCAGACATGGCGTGCGTGGTGATGAGCCTGTCGAATCGGTGCGCCTCCCCGGCCGCGGCCTCCAGCTCCTCCAGCGTGTACTCGTCGACGTCCGGCCGCTCGTGCGGATAGTTGGCCAACCCCCCGGTGCTCATCACCTTGATACAGTCGGCGCCGCCCTTGATCTGTTCCCGGACCGCCTTCCGGACCTCTTCCGGGCCATCGGCCTCTCGCACGCCGTACCAGGGGGTTCCGTGGCCGCCCGTCATGGCGATCATCAGACGGCTGGCCAGTACGCGGGGACCCGGCAGGCCGGCCGCGATGGCGTCACGGATGTGGACGTTGGTAAATAATTCGGGGCCGGCGGAGATGCCCGGCCCACCAAGTTCGCGGACCGTGGTGACACCCTGGCGCAGTTCCCAGGCTGCGTTTGCCGCCGCCTCCAGAGCGTGGGCGCCGGGAGACTGGTGCAAACGGTTGAGACGCCCGGTTGTGTAGTCACCGGCGGGCGTGGTGCGCAGCCACTTGTTGCACAGATGATCGTGGCAGTTGATCAAGCCCGGCATGAGCCACATGCCGGCGCTGTTTATGAGTTGTGTGCCGGGTTCAGGCGGCCGCGCCTCGGCGGCGGGCTCGACGGCCGTGATAAGTGTCCCATCAACCAGGACAGTGGCATCCCTGAGCAGGCCGCCGCGGCCGTCGATCACGTTCACGTGCTCGAACGCGAGGTTGGCCACCGTCAGGAGTCTCCATCCGAATTGCCCGGCAGCCGTACCGAGCCTCCGATCCGGTCGGTCTGGAGCTGACCGCCGGGGTTTTCCTCCACGAGCAGGTATCCGGCCACGCGACTCACGGACAGGTCGCCGTATCCGGCGTTGCCAACGATCACGTTTCCTCCCACGTTCGCGATTTTCGCGGGGCCGCTGCGGTTGACGCCAAGCACGACGCTGCCTCCGACCCCGTCGATCTCCACCGTGCCGTATCCGTGTATCGCATCGACGGTCACATCGTCCAGTACGTCACTCAAGGACATCGAGCCCCGCAAACTCGACACATTGACGCTCCCGCCGATGCGCGTCGCCTCAAGGACCCCGTTGCCGACGGTCACCTCCAACTCGCGTACGTTGGTCACGAAGACCGGGCCGTGCGCGTCGTCGATCTCCACGCGTGGCAAGTCTTCCGGGACAAGTATTTCAAGGTCCAGGCGCCCACCTTCGATGGAAGCCGGGATGATCACGGCCACGATTATTTTGCCGCCCTCAAAAGACGTGTTCAAGACGATGGAGTCGACATCGTCCTTTGATCGGTGGCTCGCACATGCGACGCCGCGAACCTGGATTTCGGTCAGGCCCGGTCGCCCGACCACCGATAGGTCGCCCCGATCCCCGATGACGCGCAACACCGTGGCTTCTCTCGCGTCGATCGTCACGTTGCGCGGTGAGTCGCCCCGGCAACCGCCGGTGACGATGACGTTGTAGATCGCGCCGAGGGGCGGCCCGAGAATCAGCAGGGAGATGATGCCTACACCGAACAGGCCGACGAACATGGCCCACCACGTCACGATGTTGCGGAATGCCCGCATCATCCAGGAAGACTTCTCGTCCGGGTCTTCGTAAAAGATCAATATGGGTGCTCGTTAGCCGGGTCCGGGGAGCGTACCGTCAAGGTCGGGGGAAGTGTGCCACGGGCCGAGCCCGTACGCGGGCGCGGCGCTCCCCGGGGGATACGATGCCGATACCGGCCGGAGGTTCCTGGCGAGGGTTTCTGGCGCCCTTCCGGTCATCCTTGCAAGTCATCTGGGCCGGCTAGCCTGCGTGGTCTCGCACGACGCGGCCGGCCGTTGTCCCGGTCGGGACTCCTCCGTCGATCGCCAGCTTTCCGTTGACCAGGACGTGCGATACGCCCGTGGAGTACTGATGCGGTTCCGCGAAGGTGGCGTGCTCACGCACGGATGCCGGGTCGAACACCGCGATGTCGGCGAACTGGCCCGGCGCGATCCGGCCCCGGCTGTTGAGCCCGAGGCGTTGGGCGGGCAGGGTGGTCATCTTGCGGACCGCTTCCGCCAGGCCAACCACTTTGCGCTCGATCACCATGCGCTCGATGAACCTCGCGTTGGCGCCGTAGCTGCGGGGATGGGGTTTGCCCGCAGAAAGTGGGCCTTCCGTGCGGAGGGACATGCCGTCCGAGGCGACCGAGATGAACTCACCGGCGGCGATGGTATCGACGTCCGAGTCGCACATGGAGGTGAGTACTACCGAGACCTCGCCCGCCTGGAGCAGCTCGAACGCGGTGTCGATCGGATCGGCTCCCCGCGATTCTGATACCTGGGCCAGCGTCTGGCCTTCCAGCGAGTGGTCGGGGTCGTAACCGGAGATCACGCACCCGGACGGTCCCTGGAAGCGGACCATTGCGTATTCGGCCTCAGACCTCAGCCGCGGGCGCAGGTCGGCATCCGCGATGCGTTCCAGCAGGGCGGAGCGGCCGCCGTCGTGCGCCCAGCGGTTGAAGATGGCGCCCGACAATGGGGTGCCGCAGGCGGTGTATGGGTACTGGTCGCCCGCAACGTCAACGCCGTCGGCGCGCGCCTCACGCATGGTCTCCAGGATGCGGGCCGAGCGGTCCCAGACGCGTGGCCCGTGCGCCTTCACGTGAGACACCTGGACACGCCCGCCGGTGCGTCGACCGATCTCGATCGCCTCGTTGAGCGCCACGAACAAACCGGGCGGCTCGTCCGACTCGGACCGGGTGTGACTGGAGTACAGCCGGTCGCGGTCAGCCGCTTCCTGGTTGAGGGCGATCACCTCGTCGGTAAGCGAGTAGTAGCCGGGCGGGAAGTAGAGGCCGGTGGAGAAACCCATCGCCCCGGCGTCCAGCGCCTCGGCGACGATCCGGCGCATCGCCTCCAACTCTTCGTAAGACGGGGCGCGGGCGTCCTCTCCGATCACGGCGCTCCGGACCTGGTTGTGGCCGATCTGCGTGGCGACGTTGATCACCGGTCCCGCTTCTTCGAGAGCGTCAAGGAAGCCACCGAAGTCTGTCCACCCCGGTTCACTGTCCGAGTCATCGCCGCCCATGCGGGACAGCCAGCCGTCATACGTCTCGCGCGTACGGTCATTCAAAGGCGCGCAGTAGCTCATGCCGCAGTTGCCTACCAGCTCCAACGTAACGCCCTGGCGGAGCTTGCTGTCGGCGTGGGGGTCGATAAGGAACGACAGGTCGCTGTGTGCGTGAAGATCGATAAAGCCCGGGGTCACGACGGAGCCTGCGGCGTCAATCACACGGGGACCGTTCCCCGAGGCGTCAGGGTTTTCCGAGAGCTCGGGGAGGTCGCCGATCGCGACTATCCGGTCGCCCCGCACGCCGATATCGGCGCGGTATTCCGACGCGCCTGTGCCGTCCAGAACAAGACCGTTCTTGATGACGACGTCAAACATTGCGACTCCAATCCGGCCGTCCCGGCCCGGGACCGCGCCCGCGCCGTGGCGGTATGATGTTGCGACTACCGGCGAACCAATCCGCCGCCTTCTCAAGAGCAGATGCGAAAGAGTCCCGCATGAATAAGTTGATCAAGGCGACCCTGGCCCTGG
>JACZRO010000218.1 GCA_022574675.1 Chloroflexota bacterium | reverse complement strand
ATGCCATCCCGTTCTCTCCCCGAAGAAGGAGCAGGATCTCCCGGCCGGCGACCCGCCTGCCACGAAACACCGTAGGGGCGGCTGACTATCCGCCCGGGGGTCGACCAATCGACCCCTGCGCGCCGTGCATGCGATAACCCCCGGCCACCGTCCCCGCCCACAGCCCGCTAACCGCCGCCGCCGTTCCCGCCCATCGCCCGGTCCAGGTTGAACGCCGCGCTGATCAGTGCAAGATGCGTGAACGCCTGCGGGAAGTTGCCGAGCGCCTCGCCGTGCAGCCCCGTCTCCTCGGCGTAAAGCGACAGGTGGTTCGAGTAACCCAGCATCTGCTCGAAGTCGAGCCGCGCCTCGTCCAGCATCGCCTTGTCCGTCCGCCCGGCGCGGGTCATCGCCTCCACCAGCCAGAAGGTGCAGATGTTGAACGTGCCCTCTGCGCCAGCGAGCCCGTCCGGCGCGTGCTCCGGGTTGTACCGGTAGACCAGGCTGTTCGACACCAGCCCTCCGCGGTTCAGGGGCCGGTTGATGGCCTTCAACGTGCTGCGCATCCGCGGGTCGCTGGGCGACATGAAGAACACCAGCGGCATCAACAGGTTTGACGCGTCCAGGGCGTCGCTGCCCTCGGACTGCACAAACGCGCCGATCTCTTCGTTCCAGCCTTTGTCCTGAATCCACTCGTAGATCTCATCGCGCACGTCAAGCCAGCGGTCCCGGTCCGCCGGGAACGACCGCTTGTTAGCGAGCCGGATGCCGCGGTCCAACGCCACCCAGCACATCAGCTTCGAGTAGACAAAGTGCCGCCTGCCCCCGCGGACTTCCCATATCCCCTCGTCCTCGCGTTGCCAGTTGTCGGCTACCCAGTCGATCAGACGGCGCAGGTGGTTCCAGAAGTCGTACGAGATCGGCGAGCCATACTTGTCGTACAGATACACCGAGTCCATCAACTCGCCGTAGATGTCCAACTGCAACTGCTTCGCAGCGCCGTTGCCGATACGTACCGGCGCCGACCCCCGGTACCCTTCCAGGTGGCCCAGTTCTTCCTCGGGCATCTCGTGCCGGCCGTCAATTCCGTACACCAGTTGGAGCGATCCGTCCGGGTTGAGCTCGGAGCAGCGCGCCTCGATCCACTCCATGAACCGCGCCGCTTCGTCGGTGAGGCCGATGCGGATAAAACCGTACACGGTGAACGCCGCGTCACGGATCCAGGTGTACCGGTAATCCCAGTTGCGGACGCCGCCGATCTCCTCCGGAAGGCTGGTGGTCGGCGCCGCCACGATAGCGCCCGTCGGCTCGTAGGTCAGCAACTTCAGCGCAAGCGCAGACCGCTGCACGATCTCCCGCCACCGGCCCTTGTAAGTAATTTTTGCGACCCAGCTCTGCCAGTAATCCACCGTCTGCTGGAACAGCTCCTTCGGGTCGTCGTTATTGACACACCCGGCGTCGTCGTGATCGCACCGGATCTCTCCAATCACGAACTCGGTTACCTGCCCCTCCTCCAGCGTGAACTCGGCGGACAGGGCTCCACCGGCCTGTTCGACCGGGACCGGGCTGTACAACGCCATCTTCAGGTCCGGGGATTCGAATACGGCCCCGTGTGAATTGATCGAGACGGTGTGCTCCGCCCGTCCGTAGTCGAACGCGGGTGAACACTCCATCCGGAAGGTCATGGTCCCGCGGATGCACGTGACCCGGCGGACCAGCCGGTGGTGGCCGTGGGAGCTTCTCGCAGCAGTCCCGACCGGCATGTAGTCCGCCAGCTCCCCGACACCGTCGGTCGATAGGAAACGCGTGATCAGGACGTTGGTTTCGGGCCAGTAGAACTGCCTGGAGGTCGCCCCTTCGGTGGTCGGAGCGATCTTGAAACGGCCGCCTTTTTTGTCGTCGAGCAGCGCGGCAAACACGCTCGGGGAGTCGAAATGCGGGACGCAGAACCAGTCGATCGAGCCGTTCACGCCCACCAGAGCGGCGGTGTGCAGGTCCCCGATGATTCCGTAATCTTCGATCGGTTGGTACGCCAATCAGTTCCTCCGGCCGAAAGCCCGTTATGCGCCACGCCGTGTATCGACGCTTTCTCGTGCGTCAAGTATGGTGGTCTGTCTACCAACTTATCCTGTACTACGTCGCCGCTTCTAGGGAAGGCTCACACCTCGAACGCGCGACTTACGCACGCCCGGCCACGCGCTACCTCCGGGTCCGCTGGTCCTCAGCCCCGCGTACATGCGCCCACTCGGGCGATACCACCCGAAAACCGAAAATCCCGCGCGCAGGCTACCGCTACCGGTGGAACGCAACGTCAGCCTGCTGGAGAGTACCCGGGAAGGCCGCGCGGCGCGGCTGTCACCAGACCCTGCCCCGAGGCCCTCAAATGGCCGGCGCGTCCGCATCACCGGAAAACGCACTCATGCCCGACGAGAATAACGATATTCGTATTTAACAGACTTTTTATTGACAGTTATAGTGCGTTCAACTACGTTTACTCTCCGGCAAACGCAACTGAAGCGACAACGATGCCGGACGGGGGACCACAGCCACGGGGGCACGACATGGCAGCTACGAGCGCGGAAGAACTGTTGAGGGCGAGTGTCGAAGCGTTCAACAACACCGACTGGGAGGCGTACGGCGCGACGTTCTCCGAAAATGTCGCTTACGACGAACCCGGGACGCAGCGGCGATTC
>JACZRO010000217.1 GCA_022574675.1 Chloroflexota bacterium | reverse complement strand
CTTCCGAGTCGAAGACGGCCGCGGAGACGATTCCAGCGGTCTGCCAGAAGGTGCTGAACCGGTGTCGGATGCCCCGGCTGTCGTAGTTTTCGTAGTTCATCCGGACCTTGTAGGTGTCCAGAATCTCGAAGTTCTTGATCAGCGGAGCAAAGTCGCCGGCCTGTCCGTGGATGGACTCAGGCTGCGTGTTGCGGTTGGCGTCGTTGTACGAGAACACGACGTCCTGGGCCGTGAACTCACCCCATCCGTCGTGGAACTGGATGCCCTCCCGGAGGGTGAAGTCCAGCCACTTCAGGTTGGGGTCGAGCTCGAACGAGCTCGCGAGGATGCCTTCCTCAGGTTGTGCGCCCAGGGTGTCCCCGTAAATGGGCCTGAACAGGGTCTCCATGATGCCGGTGATGTAAACATCCTCGGCACAGCCTGCGGAGCAGAACCGTGGGGTTCCGGTCCCGGCGTTAATCGCGTTGACGGCGATGGTCGTTTCACCGGACGGGACAACATCGTCGGCTCCCGTGGCCGGGGACGTGGTCGCCTCTGCGGGGGCCGAAGGTGCGGCGGTCGCAGGAGCGTCGCCCGGCGCAGCCGTTGCGGCGGGGTCTGCTGGAGCTGACGTTGCGGCGGGCTGTGCCGGATCTGCCGGCGCTGCCGTCGCAGCAGATCCAGGTGTTGCAGCGGGTGCTGCACCGTCATCATCGTCGGAGCCACAGGCTACGGCGGCGACAAGTGCCACACCCAGCAGCGACCCGAACAACAGGCGCTTATGGGCTTTCCAATGAAGATTCATATTTCCTCCTCGAGATATCCGTCCGGTACAGGAAGTCGCACGGCGACAAGATGAAAAGTGAACATTCACTTCCATACCGCGGCGGCGCATTATACATACATTAGCGAATACTCACTATACCTTTTCAGGCCAGCTTTAACTGAACGCAGGAAAGTAAGCGCAATACCCCGGTTCGGGTGACCGGCATCTATGGAGCGCAGCGCCTTAGCGCACCGCCTCGCCGGCCAGTACGCCGGTTACCTGTTCGTTCTCTACGGCCAGCTTTCCGTTCACGAACACGTACGGGATCCCTGACGGGTGAACGGCCGGGTCCTCGAAGCTCGACTGGTCGTTCACGGTATCGGCGTTGAACACGACAATGTCGGCGAAGTTACCTTTAGTAAGCAGTCCGCGTTTCGTGATTTTGAACCGCTCGGCCGGGTTCTGCGTAATGCGCTGGATCACCTGCTCCAGCGGGCGGTTGAATCGCCGGCGCAGCCGGCCAATGAAGCGCGCGAAACAGCCGTAGGCGCGCGGGTGGACCAGCCCGACGAGGGGTGGCGCGACGGGTATCGAGTCGCTGCCGATCATGTAGTCCGGGCGGGACAGGAGGTTCATCACGTCCTCCTCAAACGCCCGCCACACCCGCACGCTGGTTGGCGGGATGCCGCGGAAGCCGACGGCCATATTCTCGTCCGCCATCAGCTGGACCACGAGCTCCTCGATCGAGGTGTCGCGCGCAGCCGCCGCGTCCTCAAACGTCATGCCGACGAGGTCAGAGTTCGGACCCTCCGGGATGGCGGTGAACATGTTTCCGCCCATCGGCGTGATCGGCGTTTCCTGCAGGAACTTGACCAGGCCCTTGCGAGTCTCGACGTCCCGCAGGCGGTCCATCATGTCGTCAAACCCGCCTTCGTGAAACCAGCCGGGCACGAAGGTGTGCGGGAAGCTCGACCCGACCGGGTAGACGTACGCCTCAAGGGTGACGTCGACTCCCCCGGCCTTTGCGGCGTCAACCGGGTCCATGATCGAGGCGATGTCGCCGATACTGGGCGGCTGGGTGCGGTAGTGCTCCAGGTGGACCGGGACGCCCGAGCGCCGGCCGATCTCGAGCGCCTCCAGGACGCCCCCACCCGCGTAACCGCGCTCGGTGTTGTGGTTGCGCAGGTGCGTGCTGTACGGCAGGCCAAACTCGGCGGCCACACTGCAAAGTTCGACCAGCTCGTCGGTGTCGCTGTACGCGCACGGATAGTAGGACAGACCGGTCGAAAAACCACGGGCGCCCTGCTCCAGCCCCTCCCTCAGCATCCCCTTCGCACGGTCCATGTCGTTCCCTCTGAGAGGAACGTCATTCATCCCCACCGCGGAGATGCGAACGGGCCCGTGGCCGATGAAGGTGGCGACGTTGCAGGAGGTCTTGAGGTGGTAGTTGCCGAGGAAAGCGTCGATGGACGACATGTCCAGGTCCTCGGGAGGAAAACCGAGGATCCCGGACAGATACTTCCGGTACATGAGGTAGTCGTCGCGCGACAGGGGCGCGTACGAGAGGCCGTCCGGGCACAGTATCTCCGTGGTGACGCCCTGCCGGATGCCGCTGGCGTGCTGGCCGTCCACAAGGAGCGCGCCGTCCGAATGGGCGTGGACGTCGATAAAGCCCGGGGTGATCGTCAGCCCGGTCGCGTCGATCACCCGGCCGGCCTGCGCCTTCGACAGGTCGCCGATGGCCGCGATCTCTTTTCCGGAGATGCCGACGTCCGCACGCACGCCGGGCGTCCCGGCGCCGTCGATCACGGTGCCGCCGGAGATGATGGTGTCGAAGCTCATTGCCGCTCCTTGAACAGAGACTGGTTGATGTGGACGGACGCCGGCACTATGCGGCCCTTCATCGCTTCACGGATTTCAGGCCCTTCGGCCC
>JACZRO010000080.1 GCA_022574675.1 Chloroflexota bacterium | reverse complement strand
CACAACGCTCAAGGAGCGAACGCACTTCTTGCGCCTGCCAACGCGCTTCGCCCGCCGCCCGTGAGCGGCAGCCCTCACCCTTCGACCGGCCCCCCCGGGGGAGCTCGTTTCCTCGGGCGGGCCTCTGCGGGCCGGGAGAGGGGCGGTTTAGATAGCCGCTAAGACGGGTCCGGAAAGACCCAGACCTCTGTCCGGCCGGGAGATGGCAGGTCAGAGGTCGTGAATACCGTATCCGGGCCGGACAAACGCCGGACGGGAACGTTGTCCGGCAGCGAACCAAGCCAGTCATCAATCCCGAGCAGGGTGCTTGAGGGCGCGACCACGCCCGGGACCAGGTAGTGCATCGGCACGACAACACGCGGCGAGAAGGTCGTCGCCAGCCGCCACACCTCTTCCCGGCTGAGCAGATGCAGGGAATCGTCGACAGGCGCCATCACGACATCAACCGCGCCCACGGCAGACGCCGCCCCGGCGTCAACGTCCGGCCGGTTGTCACCGCAGTGGACGAACTTGACACCCCCGGACTCCACCACCACCAGGCTGTTGGGCATCACCCACTTCCCGGCATGCACCTCCGGGACCGCCGTTACGCGGATCCCGGGCGTCTCGAACTCGCCCGGTCCGGTCAGCACCGCGGGGGATCCGAGGACACGCTCCACCGCGTTGTGGTCGAAATGATCGTGGGTCGACACCACGAGGTCGGCCTCGATAACCGGGAAGGCACGTTCAAACCATGCCGGACGTCCGTCCGGATCCTGGTAAGGGTCGATCACCACCCTCGTGCCGTCCGGCGCGATCCATCGGAAGGCGGCGTGGCCGAGGTAGGTGACGGTCACCGCGGGATCGTCTCGTTGTCCCGGCTGTTCCGGCGTCTCGGAAGACATCCCGGCAGTGTAGCCCGGCGGCGGCATCGCCCGGAGAGCCGTTACCTTGTCAGCTCCAGCTCCAACATCGGTATCGCGCCGGGTCCGTCCGCAAGTGGATCAACCGGCGAGCCCGGCACCGGCGACGGTATCTCCTCGTCGCCGGACAACAGGCCGGGAAGAAGCCCGTACAACTCTTCCCCTGCCGATGCCTGCGCTCGTGAAGGTCCGGTCGCCCCTATCGAGTTGACGCGAACGTCCACGATGCCGTTGACCCCTTCAAGAATGCGGGTGAAGTCCAGCAACAGGTCGTAGGTCGATGCGGTCGCCCGTACTGTCACGAGGAGGCCATCATCGTCCACCTGTTCCAGCGACACCCCGGGCGGAACGCTCCCGGCGATCGTATCCAGCGTCCGCGAGAACCCGCCGTCGCGGTCGCGTATCGCCTCGGATGCGCTCAGCACCGCCTCCGCATCCCGCCGGACGGCAGCGACCTGCGCCTGGTCGCGTACCTGTTGCCTGAACAGGTTGCTATGAACGTCAAGACGGCGTTCAAGGACGGAGAGAGTGGCGAGGGCATCGTCGCTCCGGCCGCGTATATCGGAGACCTGTCCGTACCCGGCCGCGATCCCGACGGCTAACACCGCGGCCGCAGCCCCGGCAGCGATCGGCTTGATCGGAAGGGTGCGGGGTTCGTACGCCGGCGGAACAAACCGGAGACGCGGGCGCTCCACCGCGGGAATGAGCGTTTTCTGCCAGAACTTGCGCCCGCGCAACACCGCCATCCCAGCGTTGGCCGCCATCTCGCCGATCGGAAAACCGTCCGGCGCATTGAGCGCCGCCGGCAGAGGGGCGAGGTTGTACCGCCGCTGTTGGAGGACCGTCGTGACCCGGTTCGCGTCTGCCTCGCGGCCGGTCACGAACACCGGGGTTTCCGGTCCGACGGTCGCCTGGGGGTTGAGCATGTCGTGGAACTCGACCGTTCGTTCGATATGCGCCATCAGAGCGCGGCTCCACTGGTCGTCGCTCAGGTCGTCGGCGGGCCGCATGTCCCTCACCACCTCCGGCAGCCCGTCCCTCACCATCACGACCGAAACCGTTCCAGGCTCGATGTCGACGATCATGGCCGATTCCTGCGCCACGGCTGCGGCGAGAGCGAGAGCCTTGGGCGACACGGCCACGGTCGTCATGCCTGACCGTTTTACCGGGCGAAGAATAGACTCCAGGACATTACGGAAAATTCCGAGGGCGTACACCTCGAACGGCTCGCCGCCGTCGTCTTCCTCGTCTTCGACGGGCCGTGCCGGCGGTTGATCGTCGGCGTCTTCGATCGGTTCCAGCGGCTGAGCGTCCCAGTCAAACTGTACCTCCGAGGTAGTTATGGACATCCGCTCCGCGGCAAGCGCCCGGACGGCGGTCTCCATGCCCTCCTCGCCGTTATCCAGTAGCACGAACCGGCCCTGGATCGTGTTCCGGCCTGACACGATCACGCCGGCCCTGTGGCGTTCCATGCGGCTGCCTTCATGCAAAGACGTCACGACCGCCCGGAGCGCACGAGCAAAACGGCCGGCGTCTACCACCGACCCGTCGTCCACGATGCCGGGCGGGATGTCGGCCGCAGACCAGTGCAGTACCCGGTTGCCGCGCGTCACCATGACGCGCAGCGAACTGTCATTCACCGCGACCGATGTGATATCACCCAGTGGAGCGGCGGCGGCGCGTGCCAGTGAGCGAGCGAGCCCGGCGGCCCGCCTGCGCGCCCGGTAGACGGCGCTTCCGAACGGCCAGCCAGCCAGCCCCTCTGCGGGAAGACGAGTCCCGGAACCACCGGCCTCCTGCCAGGCGATAGCGCGCCCGGCGGACCGGATTTGAGCGCCGAGCCGGTCTATTGCGACGCGTACCCGGCCTCTCGACGCATCCATCCGCGATGGTTGTCCAGGCCCTGGGTCTCCGGAAATTTGCCGGCCGCCAGGGTTCTGCCGCATAGATTTTGAGAGCGCGCTGAGCGGCCCGGTCATGGAGGTCATGGACCCGCGCCTGCCCGGGAGTCGACGGATGACGACCCGGCGGGAGTCCCGTCCGTTGGCTCACCCTCTTGATCCGGGTCCGCCGGCAGCTCATTGCGAACGACCACACCGATGCTCAGTAGAAAGCCTTCAGCGTCCCGGGTCGCCACCACGGACGTAACTTCGAGGGCCTCTACCAGCCCGCCTTCAAGTTTGCGCACGAACGCCTGGATATTCAGCATCTCGCCGGCCACCCTGATCAGATACGGCGAGGCGCCGTACTCCAGCCCGGCCACGTCCACCGTTATGTCCCGCTGCGCTGAAGCCGTGACGAGCCTGACCCCTGTGTCCTGCGCCGCACCGAGGACCGTCTGAACGAACTCGGAGTCCAACGGCGCTGCCACCCGCGCCTTGATGGCGGACGCCAGCGCCGACTCCCATGCCTGGAGTTGCTCGTCGAGCGGCGGCATGTCCGGCCCGGGAGCGGAAAGCGCCCGGCGCGCTTCCTCGACCTGTCCGTTCACAACGTTGAGGCTGTATCGGCTCTGCGCGTATAACCCGGCGAGGACCAGGACCATCAGCATCCCCGCGATCACGCCCACCGTCGGCGTCATGAGCCTTTGCGACCGGGAGAAAATGTTGATCAGCAGATCGCTCAATTGCTCACGCGCGCTACTTTGCGGCGTGCCTGATTCGCTATCGGTGTAAGTCGCCATCTACGATCTCACCCACGACACGACGGTCACGCCCGTAGAGCCCAGGGTGGCCTCGACGTCGATGACGTGATCGTTGAATACGACGTGGATCGTGAACGATCTGGTGGCCGTTATCGGCGCCGTCTCGCCGGTGGTCACCGTCGGGGCGCTCTGCGGACTGCCCTCGTCCTCGACGGTCCGCATCGACGCGACCGAAAAGATCGTTCCGGGAAGCAGGGCGCCCTCCGTTGAGAAAGTGAGCTGCTGCGGCACACCGGGCATGAGAACGGTAGGTTCAACGTCCCATGTGTGCACCCACCGGTCGTTGATCACATCGTGATTGACCTGCGGATCGGAACCGGACATCCCGCTCGTCGACCCCGGGACGTAATCAAGATCACGTGATCCGGCGTATTTGACCCACTCGGCGGTGTAGGGCGCCACGCCGTTGTTCGTCAGGGTGATCGTGTGCTGGAACGTTTCCAGGGAGCCTGCGGATACCTGGGACGGCGTCACGACCGACACGATGTCGATCTCCGTCGCGGTGTCGTAGACACGGATGCTGGCGGACATCGGAGCCGAGACGGAGCCGACTCCCTGGACACGGATGGAGGCGCCGGTCCAGTAGTTGCCGTCGTCCTCATCGACCGTCATCCGCCACTGCAGACTCGCCTCGCCGCCAAAGCCCGGCACAGTGACTCCCGGCACGATGTCCCAGCGCCAACGGCCGCCCGTGTAGATCGGGTCGATCGTCGTAATCCCGGTCGTGGAACCGGACTGGTACGCGGGTGAATACTGGCGCGGGTCCGCGTCCACCCTGGTCACGACGTGCGGCTCAAGATCGTCGTTGACGATCCGGAGCGTGAAAGTGACCGTCGAGGGCGTTTCCTCAAGAATCTGGTTCGGGATCACGGACAGGTAGGCGGAGACGCCGTCGCCATCCGCTGCAAGGGACGACGATGTGATGGTGATCTCGGTGACACCGTCCGCCAGCGTCAGCGTGTAGGACGCCGTCGGCGGGTCGCCGGTCATAGACGCAAGAAAGTCCGGGTCGTTTTCGATGCGCCACAGGGCGTGTTCGGCCGCAGAGACGGCGGCGTTGGATGAACGAGCGGCCGTCGTGGATTCAACGTGGAGGTCGTTAGAGGCGCGAGCCAGGATAGGAATCGCCAGGACCGTCGTCCCGGTCAGGCCGGCGAGGGCGAACGCCAGGATGGCGGTGCCTCGCTGCTGGCGGGCAGCGCCGCCCGCGCGGGCGAACTTGCTGGCGCATGCACGGCCGAGGCGGGTCACGAATGAGAAAGCGCTAAACACGTCATCCGCTCCTCATCGCAAGCTTGATGGATACCGCCTCCGACACATCGGGGCGTCCCGGCGCCGTGGCGGTGAAGTCGACCGTGAGGAGCGCCCCGGAGCGCGTGAATTGCAGGCCAGAGAGATGTCTGGCGACCGAGCCGGGGACGCCGTCGCATGTCCTGATCAGATCGGTGCCATCGAGCGCATACGTGCAGGAATGGGGGCCGGTGTCGTCGGTCCAGTCAAACTGAGCGGAGGCGAGCGGCGCACCCGGGTCGGGTACGTTTGATGTCGCGGCACGGGCGATGTCCCGCTCGAGCCAGAGCGCGGCGGCGCGGATCTGCACCGTTACGGCCTGCTGCGCCCGTCCGTTCCGGGACGCCAGGTTCAGCTCAAACATGCTCGAGACCATGATCGTCCCGACCAGGACCGAGAGCGCCATCCCGGCCATGAGCTCGATCAGCGTGAAACCGCCCTCCCGGCGCGCGTCCGGCCGAGGCGTATCCGGGAAGAAAGGCCCCCGGGGACCCGCAAATGCGGCGCCGACGCGGACATCGGCGCGAATCGGATAGAAAGTCATCGATCGGCCTTCAGGACTTCCATCGTCAACAGCACGAGCCCCTGGTAGGTGACCGTGATGGTGACCGCCTGTATCTGATCGTCGCCGCCGATGATGGCCGAGGTCGCGTTGGCGATGACGAAATCCGTCGGCGTAGTGACATTGGCGTACGTGCCCGGCGTCGCCTGGAACGGCGCCTCATGGACGAGATTCGCCTGCGAGGTAGCGAGCCAGTCCGCGGTGCCCCGGAGGGCGGTACGGCTGGTCAGGAGCGTGCCCGTCGAAAGCGATGCCAGAGTCGCCGCCGTGGCGGAGCCCATGATGGCAAGGGCGACCAGCGCCTCCACCAGCACGAACCCGCGCTGTGAGCGCGAAGGGCGAGAATTGGATGCGCGGCGAGAACCAACCGCTCGGCGGCCGGTCAATCGCTTGAACAGTCCGCTCACGATGCCGGGAATGACACTCGGAATGACACTGTGCATGACATCTCTCCCCTTGCCTTGCCCCCGATTCCTACTGGCCGGCGGAGGCCGGGCGCCGGTCTCTCAGGAACCGGCGATGTCATGATCCCCGGGGAAGGATGGGCCGCAGGTGACCGGTCGTGTGCCTTGGGTGTGACCCGGCCCGACGCGCCGGGAGACTGGCCCCCCGCCAACCGTAGGGGCGGCTGACTATCCGCCCTTTCCTGTACCGGCTGACTATCCCCCTGGACCACCCGTAGGGGCGGCTGCCTATCCGCCCCTTTCCGGCGCCGGCTGACTATCCCCCTGCCACACCGTAGGGGCGGCTGACTATCCGCCCTTTCCGACACCCGGAGAGAGGGCCGTTTCAGCCACCACACCGTGTAGGGGCGGCTGACTATCCGCCCGATAACGGCCAGGCCCGGATCGCTGCCACCGCCGGCGGTGGGCGGGTCGTTGCTTGCGGACGACCGCTCCCTCGTAGCTTCAGTCGCCCAGCGTGCCGAGCACCGAGTACATCGGCATGATCACGGCGAGGGCCATGAACCCGACCAGCATCGCTATCACCACCGTCGACAGCGGCTCAAGCAGGGCGACGAACGACTTGAGGGTGTCGTCCGCAGACCGGGCGTAGAACTCGGCCATGCGGCGCAGGTTTACGTCCAGGGTTCCCGTGTTCTCGCCCACGCGGAGCGCCTGCGTGAAGGTCGTCGGAAACACTCCCGTGTCCGCCATCGGGCGTGCCAGGCCGTCACCGGCCAGCAGGCGCTTGCGGGTGGACACAAGGGCGGCCCGGATCATGTCGTTGGACGCCGTCTCCGTCGCCACTTCCAGCGCCTCCGGCAGGGAAAGCCCGGCGTCGACCAGCGAGGACAGCGCGGCCGCTATGCGTGCCGTGTCGTTCTGGACAACCACCGACGAGAGCACCGGGATATGAAGTTGAGCGCGGTGCCACGCGGCGTGCCCGCGTTTACTCTTCAGGTAACGGACCCCACCGGCCACGATCACCGCCAGGCCGATGACGATCTCCAACGGATGCGCGGTCAGGCTTTCAGACATAAAGATCAAGACCCGTGTCGGCAGCGGGAGTTCCGCGTCCAGGTTGTTGAACAGGTCGATCATCGGCGGCAGTGCCACCGTGAGCATCATGACGGTGACGGCGAGGCCGAGCACGAGCACGATCATCGGGTAGACCATCGCCTTGCGCGCGCTCGCTACGGCGGAGTCCGCCGTGTCCAGGAAACCGGCGGCCTGCCGCAGGGCGCCGGTGATCGGCGCGCCGCGATCCGCCGTGGAGACGGTGCGCACAAAGAACCGGTTGAACACCTTCGGATACCCGGCCATGGACTCGGCAAGCGGCCGGCCGGAGTTCAGGTCGTCGATGAGACCCTGGATTACCGACTCGAAGGGTCGTCCGGCGCGCGCCTCCTTCATCAGCTCCAACGCAGGCACCGCCGCCACGCCCGCCTCGATCAAGGTCGCGAACTCTCGGGCGAAAGCAACGACATCGCGCGTCTTGATCTTTGTGCTCGGCGTGATAAGCCCGAAAAATTGCTTCTTGGGGCCGTTTCTGGGGCCGGCCGGGGCCTTCGCTTTCCGGCGCGCCTTTTTCTTTGAGCCGCGCCTGGCGCTCGTACTCATGCCGTGTGAACGCTCCGCAGTACTTCAAACAGAGAGGTGGTCCCGTCCAGCACCTTGATCAGGCCGTCCCGCTTCATCGTCAGCAGCCCGTCCGACCTGGCCTGTTTCAACAGCTCCGTATATCCGGCCTCTGCCATGATCAGGTCACGAAAATCGTCGGTCGCCCTGAGAACCTCGAACAGCCCGGTGCGCCCGTGGTACCCGGTATCGCCGCAAAAGTGGCAGCCGTCCCCGCGGTAGAGCTGCACGTCGGCTCCGTCTGACACGTACCCGAGGTCCCGCAGCGCCGTCGCCTCGCCCGGGTCCGGTGAGTACAGGACCGGGCAGTGGGTGTCGATCTTTCGCACCATTCGCTGGGCCACAACTCCGAGGAGCGCGGACGACAACAGGAAGGGCTCGACGCCGAGGTCCACGATGCGGCTCACGGCCCGGACGGCGTCGTTGGCGTGAACGGATGACAGGACCAGGTGCCCGGTGAGCGCCGCCTGGACCGCCGTTCGCGCCGTCTCCCGGTCCCGGATCTCGCCGATCAGGACAACGTCGGGGTCGAGCCGCAGGACGGCCCGCAGGATGTCCGCGAATCCAAGCCCGGCCCGTTCCGACACCTCGAGCGAGTTGACGCCCTCAAACCGGTACTCGACCGGGTCCTCGATCGTCACGATATTGGACTGCCGGCTGTCGAGCTCGTTCAGGGCCGCGTAAAGAGTCGTCGTCTTGCCGGCGCCGGTCGGACCGGCCACCAGCAGGATCCCGTAAGGCGCGCCGAGCATCTCCCGCATGGCGTTCGCCGGTTCCTCCTTCAGACCGAGATCGTCAAGGGAGAACAGTTGCAGGGACTTGTTCAAGATCCTGAGCACAATCATCTCGCCGTAGACGGTGTCGGCCGTCGCGGCGCGGACGTCGAGGTTGGAGCTGCCGACCTTGAGCGAGAAATGGCCATCCTGTGGGCGGCGACGCTCTGCGATGTCCATGCCGGACATCACCTTGAGTCTGGAAAGCAGCGCTCCGTGGGACGCTCTTGGAAACCCGCTTATCTCTTGCAGAAAGCCGTCGATGCGGAACCGGACCCGGACGCGGTCCGCATACGGCTCAATGTGGATGTCCGTCGCACGCGCTTTGACGGCCTGCGCCATGAGGCTGTCAACGGCGGCGATGATCGGACTCGTATCGTCGTCGTCCGCTCCCGGGGACGGCTCATCCCGCACAAGCGGTATCTCGCGCACCGATTCACCGTCGTCCTGGCGTGATCCTGACGCAAAGCGTGCGTCCAACGCCTGTACCACGTCTTCCGGCATCTGCGCCGAGTAGTGGACGTCGATCGCGCGCAGTATGTCCGCCGGGTCGCCCTGCACCGGCAGGACCTCCATGCGCGCCCGGGCTTCGAGGTTGCGGATGGCGACGTAGTCACCCGGGTTAGCCATCACCACCGTCAGCCGGCGGCCCTCGACCCTGGCCGGGAAGGCGCGGTGGGCACGGGCGAGCTTCTCGGGTATAAGCCCCGTCGCCGTGTCCTCGGGTTTCAGCGAGGACCAGTCGAAAGATACCGGGGCCTGCCCGGAATCCGGGGGCTCCTGGGAGTCCGGGGAGTCCGGGGACCCCGGATCAGGGCTGAGGCGGGGCCGGACCGGCCCTGACTCGCCCGCCTGATCGGAGAATTGGCCGTGATCGGCCGGAGATTCGGTCGCCTCGTCGATAACGACGGCCCCGTCGGAAGTCCCGGTTACGTCACTCATGCCGCCGCCCGCAGTCCGACGGACCCGGCCGCCGGCCCGGTGCATATCCAACCCGCCTCAAGCGCGACCCGCACGGCATGGGCCCGCCCGCGGGCGCCGAGCTTCTCCAGCGACCTGGCCATGTGGTTCTTCACCGTCCGCTCGGCTATCGTCAGCGTCTCGCCGATCTCCCGGTACGAACACCCGTCCGCGACCATCTCCAGGATCGCGATCTCACGGGTGCTGATCGGGCAGTTACTACGGGATGAGCCGCCGAAAGATCCCCTCAACGACCCATTGGAGACACGCACCCTCGCCCGATCGTTCGATGAATCCCACGTGCCGCGGAGGCGTCGTCTTAACTCAAGCGCCAGGTTCCACAGCAAAGCCGGCTTGCCCGCAAGGTCTCTTTGAATCGGTGCGCCGCCCCGGGCGACCTCGATGATCGCAGCCGCCAGCGCTTCGGGGTCGTCGCGCCCGGCGCAGGCCCGCACGCCCGCACTGATAGAAACCGCCAGGTGCGCCTCGTCGACGACGTCACAAAGGCCAACGACCGGGATTTCGCCGCCTCCCGAGAGATCGCCAGTAAAAGAATCGCCAGAATCAACGGAGAACGGAACGGCCGACAGGGCGTCCAGGAGAACCGCCGTCTCCGTGGTCGGCCGGGTGAGATCGATCACGACCAGGTCCGCGGACACCCGCTGGATCTGGGTGAGCGCTTCGCCGGGTGATGAGGCCGAGCCGACGACCGTAATACGGCCGGAGTCCCGAACAGCGGCGAGGGCGTCCTGCCAGTATCCTGGCGCGGGATCGTCGAACGATGAATCGACGATGAAAAGCCGGATCTGATTCAACTCTCGTGCTCCCCGTGCGCCGGCAACCATGTGGTCCGGGCTCCTGGTCAAGGGTCGATTGGGCCAGTGTGGGGTCGTCCAGTTGGCGGCCGGTGGCATGCCGGTGTGGCGTTGGTGTGGCCGTTCCCCAGACCCGCCTGGAACCCGCCCAGCGTCGAGCCACTCGGGCCGGAACCATCCGGCGCGTATCCATCCGGCGCCGATACGCCGCTGAAATCCGCCGCTGCGGGCGGCTGGCAGACCTACCGATTACCGCCTGCCCTACCGGCGCCCGCGGCGCGACGAGCGTCCGGAGCGGCCCCCGAAAAGCGACCACACCAAACACACACGACGGCTCAACTCGCGCCCATCCCGGGCGTCGCCATCATTCGACGCATATCGATCCAACCGTGTAAGGGGAGAACAAAAATGCTTGGAAAGCGCAGCACCGCCGCCCGCGGTCAGCGAGGTTTCACCCTTGTGGAGCTGCTGGTCGTGATCGGCATCCTTGCGGCACTGGCTGCGGTAGTCGTGCCAAACGTCGGCCGTTTCGCCGGTTCCGGCGACCAGGCGGCCAACGACACCGAGGCCGCCACCGCCCAGGCCGCCATGGACCTGTACATGGCGGACACGGCCAGCCTGACCGTGGCGGCCAACGCCATTGAGACCGACAACTTCACGGCATCCGACCCGATCCTGTCTCCGGGCTACCTGAGGCAGAACCCGACCAGATGTGCATACACCTGGGACGCCAGCGGCCTCGTTACGCAGGGGACCTGTCCGTAGTCCTCAAGTCGCCGCCCGTTCCCTGGCGCATGCGCCGCTGGGCATCTGCCGCCCGGCGGCGCTCCGCGCCCGGAGGACTGCGCCGGGATCAACATCCCACGAGTAGGTGCGTATACGCACACGCGCGGCGGCGTAACCCGGATCACCGGGGCTTGGTCCCCTGATACGTTGAGCAAAGGTTATCGGCGGACTGAGTGTCCGACGCTTTCCGACTCGTCAGACCTGGGAGATATGACACGAATGTCGCTTCGTGAGACAGCGGGACCGCCCGGTAGCGGCGCCGCAACGCTCACAGGTACCAGGGTGCTCGTCGTCGAAGACGACCCCGCGTTCAGTGTCGCCATTGAGGCGGCGCTGGAAGAAGCCGGTTGCGAGTTGATGGTCATCGACAACGGCAACGATGCGTTGCGAGGGCTGTACTCGTTCAGACCGGACCTGACGCTGCTCGACATCCGACTGCCCGGCGTGAACGGTCTCGATCTATGCGAGCGCATCCGGGCGATGTCGGACGTGCCGATCATCATCTTCAGCGCCCTTCACGACACCAGCGAAAAACTGATCGCCTTCGAGCGCGGCGCGGACGACTACGTCGTCAAGGACACCCCGATGGAGGAGCTGACGGCTCGCATCGCGGTCGCGCTGCGCCACTCCAGCAGGTCCAGATCGGCCGACGTCGAAGGGAGCTATACGGATAGCTGCGTCGAGATCGACTTCACACGCTACGCCGTCCGGGTTCGCGGCGAAGACGTGGATCTGACGCCCACCGAGTACAAGATCCTCACCCTGCTCGTGAAACGAGCGGGCCAGCCCGTGCCGCCCCAGCAACTTCTTCGGGGTGTCTGGGGACCCGAGTACGACAGCGAAGACCTCGTGAAGTGGCACGTCGGCCACCTGCGGCGCAAGATCGAGCTCAACCCGGAGAAACCGGAACTCATCGTGACGCGGCGCGGGTTTGGCTACGTCTACGCAGTGCCCGCCGCATAACGGCCGTTACCCACACATGCCGTTCATGCTGGTCATAACCGCGCTGGGACTCCTCGTTGGAGCGCTCTCCAACCTCGCCATCGAACGAACTCCCCCGGTCGAGGGACTCAAGCCGCCGTCACTTCGGCACGGCGTGCCGCTCCGGGTGCAGGCCCGTCGCGTGGCGGTCGCTGCGATCGCCGCGTTGCTGTTCGGGCTGGCATGGTCACAGTTCGGCGACAGCCCGGCGGAGTTCGCCGCAGTCGCCGCCTTCGGCACCGTTTTCCTGGTGCTCGCGTTCATCGATCTCGAGACGCTCTACCTGCCGGACGTCATCATCTACCCGGCGTTCGTAGTGGCGATAGTCGTACTGCCCCTCCGTCCCGATCTTGCGATATGGGAGGGCGTCGCCGGCGCCGCGGTCGGGCTGGCCGTGTTCTTCCCCTTCGCCTGGTTCGGCGACCGGACCGGACGGGACATCATGGGCTGGGGCGACGTCAAGTTCTCCGCCCTGCTCGGCGCCGTTCTTGGGATCCAGCTTCTGCTCGTCGGTCTGTACCTGGGCGTCCTCATCGGCGGCGTTATCGCAATGGGAGCGCTCGTGGCCCGCGGTTTCGGCGCCCGCCGCACCCTGATCCCGTACGGCCCAAGCCTGGCCGTCGGCGGCCTGATCGCCCTGTACGCCGGGGCCGCGATCACGGACTGGGCCGCCCGAACGCTCTGACCGGCGCTGCGGGTTTGCGGCAGCCAGGCAATGGTCGCCCAACCTCGCAGGCATCCCGGCCTCACAGGTGTCAAGAATCGCCGATACCAGGGCCCGCGTTTGCGTCCGTGTTCCCCTTCGCCACGCGTTCC
>JACZRO010000079.1 GCA_022574675.1 Chloroflexota bacterium | reverse complement strand
GTGGGCCTGGTAGACGCGCTTCTTGCCGCCCTCGCCCAGGAACTTGCTGACCTGGTAGCGGCCGCTGGCGAAGGAGGTGGGGACGTAATCAGAAGCGGTTACGGGCCGGTCTTCTCCCTCACCCTCGCCCCCGTATCGAGTGCGGGGCAGGCTCTCTCCCGCCGGGAGAGGGGGCGCAGCGGAGGCGTCCGCGGACACAATGGTCTGGACGTTCTCTGAAGACGCGGGCGGTTCGTTAGACGTCAGCCATCTCCGCGCCGTTGACAGATACGCCGTCGCTTCGGCGTTCTCCAGATCGATTTCCAGAACGCTTTCCGCTATCAGCTGTACCGACCGCCAGTCCTCGTCTTCTTCGGCCGCGTCAATGCGATCGAGAAGTCGCTCGAGCCGCCTCTGCATCCGCTCATTCGTCATGCTGCGGCGGATACTACCGCACCCGGGACCGTACGGGGTCCACCGGCGACTTCCGGCCGGTCAGACCGGGCCACTCGGCCCGGGGTATGCTGCGTGCCGCCACGACCGGTCCGGGCGCCACCCGGTAACGCCATGAGGAACGCAGAGCAATGACCACGGTCGTCCTGTGCATCGACGGTTTCGACCCCGAGTACCTTGAAGCGTGCGAGACGCCGAACCTGCGGGCGCTGGCCAAAAGCGGCTTCCTGAAGATCGGCGAGAGCATGATGCCGTCGGTCACCAACGTGAACAACGTGTCGCTGGTGACGGCGAGCTACCCGGAGGTCCACGGCATCAGCTCGAACTACCGGCTGGTGCGCGAAACGGGCGAGGAGATCTACATGGAGTCCGGCGAGTACATCCTCGCCGAGACCCTGTTCCAGCGCGCGGCGCGGCTGGGCAAGCGCACCGTGATGGTGACATCCAAGGACAAGCTGCGCACGCTGCTGTCCGATGGTTCGACGGTACATGCGTCGTCGGAACAGCCGCCGGACTGGGTGGTGGCGGGCGTCGGCGAGCCGCCGCACATCTACTCTCTGGAGGTGAACGGCTGGGCTGTGCGCGCGGGCAACTTCATCATGTCGGAGGCGGATGAGCCGTACGACGTGGTTTACATCACGACGACCGACTACGCGATGCACACCTACGCACCGGACGAGCCCGAGTCACAGGAACACCTGACGATCCTGGACAACGCCATCGGCGACCTCGTGGAGGCGCACCCCGGCGTCACGCTATTGCTGACGGCTGACCACGGGATGTCGTCCAAGACGCGGATGGTGGACCTGAAAGCGACGCTCGGCCGTTACGGGATTCGCGCCAACCCGGTGCCGATCATCAAGGACCGGTACACGGCGCACCACTCGAACCTGGGCGGCTGCATATTCGTCTACCTGGACGACCCCTCACAAGTCGGCGAAGCGCTCAAGATCTTGCACGGCACCGACGGGGTCGAGGAGGCGCTGGAACGGTCCGAGGCGGCGACGAAATACCGGCTGTATTACGACCGGCTGGGCGACATCGTCGCCAACGCGGCGCCTGACGTAGTTTTCGGCGACCCGTCAGAGGTCGAGATGCCGGCGCGCCTGCGCTCGCACGCCTCACTCCACGAGCGGGCCATTCCGCTCCTTGGGTACAACGGCGACTTCGATGGGTTCAGCTTTGAGCGGAATCTCGATCTCGGCCGTTACATCTTTGAGAAGGTGCTTACTGATAGTTAGTCATTGCCGGCGGACGCGCCATCACTGGCGGAGCGTGTAAGCCCGGGTCGCCGGACTGACCAGCCAGATGATCGCCGTGACGAGCCCGGTCCCGATCACGCCGACCATCAGCGCCGGTTCGGGTCCGATCGCAGCGACGAGGGCGCCGAACACGAGCCCGCCCGCGGGGAAGAAGCCCCAGGCCATCTCGTACACGCCGAAGATTCGGCCGCGCATTTCGTCTTCCACCCGTGTCTGGATGGCCACCGTGCCGAGTGTGATGTGGATGGCGTTGACCGTTCCCGCAACGGTCGCGAACGCTATCGATGCGGCGAGCATCGTCGATAGGCTGAACCCGCCGATCGCGACTACCGTTACCGCGTTCGTCACCAGCATCCCCAGCCCGGCCCGGCGCACACTTCCACGCCCGCCCAGCCACAACGCCCCGGCAACCGCCCCGATGCCCATCCCGGTGAGGATCGCGCCCTGCTCCACTGAACCCCCGCCAAGCACATCCGTGGCAAACACCGGGGCCAGGTAGACGAACCCTCCAAGAAACACGGCGTTGATGGCCGTGAACACCATCACGACGACCACCACGCGGTCGGCCCGGAGTTTCTGGAGGGCGTCCGAGATGCCCTCCCAGATGCGCGGATGCCGGTCCTCGATGTGCTGCTTCGGATGGAGGGACAAAAGCAGCAACGCGGAGATGATGAACACGATCGCGCCGAGCACGAATGCGCCCCCTGCGCCGGTGGTCGCAAGCAGCAAGCCCCCCATGAGCGGGGCGGTGACGCGTGAGACGTGGAACGCGGTCTGATCGAACGAAACGGCGCGAACAAGCTGGCGGCGATCGACGATGTTCGTGATGAAGGCCTGGCGCGCGGTCCAGTCGTTGCCAAGCGCGGCGCCGAACGCAACGCCCGAGGCGACGATGTGCCACGGCTCCAGGGCGCCGGCGAAGGCGAGGGCGGCCAGGACGGACATGGTCGCCCCGCCGATCGACGCGCCGGAAACGAGCATGATCTTCCGGGACACGCGGTCGGCAAGCACGCCGCCCACCCCGGCAAAGATGAATTGCGGGACGGCGATCGCAGCGCCCAGCGCCGCCAGCCAGAGGCCGGAGCCCGTCATGTCATACACCAGGAAGCTGTTGGTCATGATGACCAGCATGTGGCCGGTGCTCCACGACAGCGTGGCGGACACGAACCGGAGGAACTGGCCCTGGCGCATGACGTGCGGCAGCGCGACGGCGGGCACGGCGGGGGTCGGCGTTACGTATGTCCCGGGACCACCGGCTTTCTCGGCCATAACCGTCCATTGTGCGGTTCCGGCAGGGGCGATGCCATCGTGAAGGGCGGTGTGATTGGGCTTGATGAGCGAGCCGTGGGGTGCGCCGGTGATGTTGTGAGAGCGCGCTCGCGGACTGGCCTTCCGGACCTCGGAAGGCCCCCCTCACCCCAACCCTCTCCCGCGGTGGGGAGAGGGGGCACAGTGGCAGTGAGCGACCGGGGCGGACATCACCTATGTCCAGGTTTCATCGACCCTCCATGAAACCCAGGCCGGTTCCGTTCAATGATTCTCAAAAGTGTTGTAGGGGGTCTCCAGTTCCAGGGCGGCGTAAACCTCGAACACCGTCTGGTCGATAGGGTCCGTGACCTCTACAACTCGAATGTCCATTCTGCTAACACGCTCTTTGGCCCGCGAGTAAAGCTCTCGGAACGCAGGATCGTGTTGCAATGTCTCCCTCGGCAACGAGGGGAGCTGAATTCCTCGTTTGTCAGCTTCCTCCACGGCCAGATTGAACGCGAATGTGGCCGAGTTGTGGGTCGAACCTGGCTGGCTGTGTTCAAAAAGTCGCTTCCTCAGGCGATCGGACCGCCCAACGTAAATGGGGACCTCCTCCTCGTAGAAAGCGTAGATCCCGCGTTTCGGGACCTGACCGAGATTATTTCTGTTTAAGGCCGGACTCGACCGGAGGCTGTTCAGGAACACCGGCAACTTCTCGATCACTTCATCGAACCGGGTGATTGTCTCCATTTCATCCTCCATCATGTGCCATCGAACACGTCACAGGTGCCGGGACGCCACGATTACCCGTTGGGCTTGATTACGAGCTTGACCCCTTTGCCCTCTCCGGAGTCCTTGATCGCCTGCGGCACCTCTTCGAGCGCGTAGCGGGCGGATATCACGCCGTCCAGGTTCAATTTCATCAGCTCTCCCGGCGTCCGGTTGAACACGTCCCCGCGGCCGAACGCTGACTGGAGCACGACCTCCCGGTACTGCATGTCGTACAGGTCGACGGGCAGCGGCGATCCCTGCGGTGACACGCCGATCATCAAGACCTGGCCTCGGGGGCGGACGAGCTCGACGCACTTCGCTACCAGCTCGGGTTTGCCCACGGCCTCGGCGGCGATGTGCAATCCCCTGCCCTTCGTCAATTCGGCTACGAAATCTTCGAGATTGGATTCTGCGGGGTCGTGAACGACGTCCACGCCGAGCTGCGCCGCGAAATCACGCCTGAAGCCGACCGGCTCCGAGATTGCGACGGTCTTGACGCCGTGCGTTTTCAGGAACGCGGCCGTCATGAGGCCCATAATCCCGCCGCCGATCACCAACCCGATCGCGCCGTCGTCGATCTGGAGGCGGCTGACCCCGGACAAACAACATGACGCGGGCTCCGTGATAGACGCTATCTCGACGTCCAACCCGTCCGGCACCGGGATGGCGGACTGGTCCGGGACGGATGCCAGTTCGGCGAAGAAGGCCGCGACCTGTGTGTTGCGCTCGCATCGAGACACAGTCCAGTCAAGGCAGCTCTCGCACTCCCCGCACGACGTGCTGTGGTTGAGCACGACACTTTCGCCGATGCGGTCCCGGCTGACGTTCCGCCCGACATCGACGATCTCGCCGGAGGCCTCGTGGCCCAGGATCTTTGGCGGCGTAGAAGGGAACAGGCCCTGTGTGATGTGGACGTCCGTGCCGCACACGCCGACCGTGCCGATGCGGATCAGCACATCGTCCGGTCCGACAGCCGGGTCCGGGACGTCCCCGAACTCGAAGTTGCCGCCGCCGAGCCATGTGCACGCTTTCAACTGGAACTCCTCTGATTGGCCGCCGCCGCGACCGGCGTCTGTGTTTCCGTAAATCTGGTGGGAGTATCGCTCGCGTCAAGGTTGTCGCGGCGATCCGACCTCCTGCTTCGTCCGGCAGAAGAGTATTCGACTGTAGACTCGCAATCGGCGTTTCGGTGGTCGTGATCGATCGCCTCGCCGCACCAGATAACCACCCCCGAACCCCCTCCTGAAACAGGAGGGGCCATACCTGCCCCAGGGAGCATCGGCATGGCGCCACGCGTGATCATCCTCGGCTCGGGCACACCGGCGCCCGACATGGGCCGCTGGGGCTCGTCGTTCCTTGTCGGCATCGGCGGCGAGTGGATGATGTTCGACTGCGGTTTCGCCGCCACCTACAAGCTGTACAAGGCCGGGTTCAAGGCGACGCAGGTGGATCACCTGTTCTTCACGCACCACCATTCCGACCACGATGCCGACTACCCGGCGTTCCTGCTGACCCGGTTCGACATGTCGATCGGCAAGGAGAACGAGTTGCGGGTGTACGGCCCCACCCTCACGGAACAACTGACGGAACGGCTCCTCGGCGAGGGCGTCGGGGCGTTCTGGCACGACATCGTGGCGCGAACCAACCACCCGTTGTCCCTCGGCGCTTACGTGGAACGCGGCGGCAAGCTGCCGCGGCGGCCGCCGAAGATCCACGCCCGGGACATCGGCCCCGGCACGGTGGCGACCGGCAAGCACTGGGAGATCACGGCGGCCCGGGTCGAGCACGTCCAGCCCTATCTCGACTCGCTTGCGTACCGGATCGACTCGGACGAGGGCTCGATAGTGTTCTCGGGCGACACACGGCCCTGCGCTTCCCTGACGAACCTTGCGAAGGACGCCGACCTGCTGGTAATGGAGTGCATCCGCCTCAGCAGCGAGCAGAAGGGGCAGGCGACGGAGACCAGTGAGACCGGCTCCTACGGCGCCGGCGAAACGGCGCGCGACGCCGGCGTCAAACGGATGGTGCTCGTGCACCAGAGACCGGAGATGGACGAGCCCGTACGGCACGCCCAGGCGCTGCACGAGGTGAAGAGCGTCTACGACGGCCCGGTGATCTGGGGCGACGAGCTGCTCGAGGTGCCGTGGGAGTAGGGGCTGCGCCGCGCCGGGTAACCGCCCCCGAGCCCGCGCGTCAATGGGCGGCCATTGGCGTTCGGTCGTCTTCGGTCGCATAGCGGGACGAACGCTGGAGGGCGGTTCAGGGTTGGCCCCGGCCCGATCCGAACATTAGTCCCGCGACGCAGAAGCCCCCTGCCCGATCTGAGGCAGGGGGCTTCGGGACGGTCACTGAGGCTCAATCCGAACGGCCTACCTGACGACCAGCACGCCTTCCATGCCCGCCTCCAGGTGGCCGGGGATGGTGCAGTAGTACCGGTACTCGCCTGGCTGTTCGATGGTCACGGTAAAGGCGGCCTCCTCGCCGGGCTGTGCATGCGCACCGCCGAGATGCTCGAATCCTTCGATCGTGATGTCGTGTTCGAGCACGCCCTGGTTGTGGAGGGCGATCGTGACCGGCCGGCCGGCCTCTATCTCGAAACTGGACGTGTTGTACCCGAACTCGACGGCTTCAAGCTCGACCTCCGGCGCGTCGGGATCCACCATTCCAGCGGAGTGACCGTGCTCGCTTGTTGCGTCCTTTTCGTGCGCAGAATCCGTCTCGTGCGCTTCGTGTGCAGCATCCGCTTCTTGTTCGTGCGCCGCATCCGTCTCGTGCGCTTCATGCGCCGCATTCACTTCGTCTTCGTGCGCCGCATCCGTTTCTTGCGCTTCGTGCGTAGCATCCGCTTCGTGCGCGGCGCCACCTGTCTCGATCGCCACGACCGCCGCATGCCCATGTTCCTCGGGCATCTCCTGGCTCGCCAGCGCGGCTTGATCTTGTCCATCAAACACGCCGGCGCTCCAGGCCACGGTCCCGGTCATCGCACCGGCAATTGCCGCCACGGTCACCAGCCAGATTGTTGTGGTTGTCTGCCACGAGTTCATGAACGTACCTCCTCATCGTTGCCGGGCCTCCCTCGCGGAGACCATCTCAGCGATCCGGCATTGATTGCTGTATTCAGCGTGCCTCCCTTGCGATGAGTGAGTTGTGAAGTACTGTTCCGTATTTATGATGTTGTTGTGAGAATTTTCACAAATGCATTACAGGTTTGTTTGCGCGAAAACCTTTCAATGACGCCCGGGGAACGTTTGAGAGGAATGACCGTGCCCGCCCGAATCGTTCCATCTGCGACGCCGGCGCTTACGGACTGCGCTGGTTTCGCCCGCCGCGGAAAGGCGATTGAACTCCGGGAAGAGCGAGTGGCGATCAACCGCGAACCGGGCGCCGGGGCCCGTGACCGACCGTATCCTGGCGCGACGGCCCTTCCCCGGAAGGATGAGGCGTAGGGTGGTCCCGCCCGGCAACGCTGCGCCTCTCATCCCGGGAAGAGGTGTGGAGGCGAGCCGCGACGGCTGTCACTCTGCCGTCACCCAGGGAAGTGGACCGGCGGATCAAGCTTCTAACCCAAATAACGAGGACGATCGAGGAAGACAGATGAGCAAGGTCACGATCAGGGACATCCGGACGATATTTACGGAGCCGGACGGCATACGGCTCGTCATCGTGAAGATCGAGACGTCGGAGCCCGGACTTTACGGCGTTGGCTGTGCGACCTTCACGCAGCGGCCGACGGCGGTGAAGGCGGCGCTGGACGACTACCTGCGGCCGTTTCTGACCGGACGGAACGTGGCCGATATCGAGGACATCTGGCAGTCGAGCTACGTCTCGTCGTACTGGCGAAACGGCCCGGTCCTGAACAACGCGATGTCGGGCGTCGACCAGGCGCTCTGGGACATCAAGGGCAAGATGGCCGGGATGCCCGTCCACGATCTGTTTGGGGGGAAGGCGCGCGAGGCGGCGGCTGTCTACGTCCACGCAAAGGGCGCCGATAACGAGGAGGTCGCGGACAGCGTGCGGTCGTTCATGGCGGAGGGCCATCACCACATCAGGGTCCAGATCGAGACGCCGGGCGGTTTCGCGACTTACGGGACCGGGGGGCGAGGTTCGGCGAACATCGAAACGAGCGCCACCAATCCTGATGAAGGACCCAGGTGGATCACAGAGAGGATCGGCGAGCGCGACCCTGACTTGAAGTACGCGCACCCCGGAGGTGTGTTCGAGCCGAAGCCGTATTTACGTTCAACCCTCTCGCTGTTCGAGCACCTGCGCTCAAGTCTTGGGTTTGACGTGGAGCTGCTCCACGACGTCCACGAACGGATTCCGCCGATCCTCGGCGTGTGGCTGGCGAAGGAGGTCGAGCAGTACCAGCTCTTCTTCCTGGAAGACCTGTTCCCGCCCGAGGACCAGGAGTATTTCCGGATGGTGCGCGGGCAGACGTCGACGCCGATCGCAATGGGAGAGCTTTACAACAATCCCGCCGAGATCACGCCGATGGTGAAGGACCGGCTGCTCGATTTCATGCGGGTCCACATCTCTCAGATCGGCGGGCTGACGCCGGCCCGCAAGCTGGCGGCGTTGTGCGAGGCGTTCGCCGTCCGGACGGCGTGGCACGGGCCGGGCGACACGTCTCCGGTGGGGCACGCAGCGAATCTGGCGCTGGACTTGAGCGCGAGTAACTTCGGCATCCAGGAATACTCGATCTTCGGCGAGCGTACCCGCGAGGTGTTCCCGGGCAGCCCGGTGGTCCATGACGGTTACATGTGGCCAAACGACAAGCCCGGGCTAGGGATAGATGTTGACGAGGAGCTGGCCGCGAAGTTCCCGTTCCAGGAACGGGCGTATGGAGGGGCGTGGGACGCGCCGCGCCGGGCCGATGGGAGCGTGGTGCGGCCTTAGTCCCAGCCCCGGGCACGGCCGGGCTCCCGGTCGCGCCGGGCGCACAAGGGGCGCCGGGCGCATCAACTCAGGGCAGCGCCCCGAGCGCGAACATCCCGGCGCGCGGTGAGAATCCGATAAAGGTGGCTACGCCGTCTTTACTGGATATGTGAAAGGTCTCGAGCGAGGTCCAGTCCGCCGCGTCCAGCCACAGCCGGACTTTCATCAGTTCGATGTCATGTTCGGCGAGCCATGTTTCGGGAAGTCCGAACCGGAAAATGAATCTCTCCGCGCCGATCTCTGGCTGTGCGAATACGTCGACGCTGAACTGCCGGTAGAAGGGTTCAGGTGGCGGATCGTCAGAGGTTTCCGGGGCTGGATTTATCGTGATCGCTGTTTCGATGCCTCCGAACCTGGCCCTGAAGGAGATGACGCTGACACCGATCACTTCCGCTTCCACGAAATCGAGTTCGACCCTGGTCTCGCCACCGCCGAACACGGTCTTGAGCCGCTTGACGATCGGCAGATCGAGGTTGGCGGCGGCAGTCGCGAGATCGTCAAATCCCGCTGACACGGTGTCATCGTCGCCCCGCTCGCTCCACACGAGGAGCGCAGCGAGCGCAAGAGACAGGGTCGTGGCGAGAAGTATCAGCAACGCGGCGCGGGCGAACAGCGCCTGCTCCGGCACAGGGTCTTTGCGGCCGAGGCGCCGCGCGCCTGCGATGGTGAACGACGGTGCGAGTACAGGCTCGCCGTAGGCGCGCCACTCTGAAAAGCCGCACCGGAGGCAGTAGAGTCGATTCGACTCCGCGCCCAGGCCGCAGTTCCGGCACACCTTGTCCGTCGACAGGTCGGCGTCTGGCTGGAGCATCGCGGCGGCGATTTCGCGCGTCGTCAGCTGCTCATGAGGGGTGTCGTCGTCGTCGCCGATCTCAAATCGCTGTACCGCGACGCCGCCCGTGGCGGAGTTCACGGAGTCCGATAAATCCCCGGAGCCAAGGTGGGTCAGTGCCCGGCGTAGCTCGGCCGCCGTCAAAAACCGGTCTGCCGGGTTCTTCGCCATGCAGCGCTCAACGATACGCACCAGGCCGGGGGCAACCCTGCTTGTCCGAGCCTCCAGCGGAGCCGGGGCGGCATCCAGGTGCATGCGCATCACGGCCATGGCTGACTCCGCCCTGAACGGCGGCGAGCCGGTGAGCATGTGATACATGACGCAGCCAAGGCTGTAGATGTCAGACCGCTCGTCCGCGGGCTTGCCATCGACCTGCTCCGGCGACATGTAGTGCGGGGTGCCCAGCCGCGCCCCGGTGCGGGTGAGCGCGGTCAGGTCACGGGCGTGTGCGATACCAAAGTCGGTCAGTTGCGCGACCCCATCGGTGGTCAGCAGCACGTTCTGCGGCTTGATGTCACGGTGGATGATCCCGGCGCTGTGCGCGGCGTCAAGGCCGGCGGCGATGTCGGCGGCGATCTGTGCGACGCGTTGCTCGGTCATGCGGGAATCGTCGTCGATGACCGAGTCCAGACTCCGCCACAGGTATTCCATCACGATGTACGGCTTTCCGCCGTCTTCGCCGATATCGAGGACCTTGACGATGTTCGGGTGATCGAGGGACGCGGCAAGACGCGCTTCTCTTTCGAGTCGCTTGCGCTGCGCGGGATCGCTAGCGAGGTGCGGGTCCAGGACCTTGACGGCCCGGAGTTCCCCGTTCCGCGTATCCGTGGCCCGGTACACCGTTGCCTGCGCACCGGAAGCTACCCGGCTCAGCAGCCGGTAGGGACCGATCAACGCGTCAACCACGACGCCCACCCCCGGCGCCGGTCGTGGGGGCGCGCGCGTATGACGCGGAAAGCGTCAGCTTTTCGCGTCGTACGGTTCCCGGCTTCTGGCGTCTTGCGCCTTTCAACCAAAACACCTTCGTTCGTAAGACTATGAGCCGCGCTCAACCAAAACATCGGTGCATTTACCGTGCGCACGTGCGCACACACACGTCTGCGGAAGCCGCGGTGGGGATCTGCGTTGTTACCCTTTGATGCCGGGGCCGGGGCGGTCTGCGCTGCGGCATGTTGTTTATTAACCACGGCGGGCGTCACCGAGGATGGTCGGCCGATGAACCCGGGAGACGCCTGTACATGCGTTTACGGCGAAAGCCCGGCTTGATGCCGGAAAAGTGCCTGAGCGCGTTCGCCGCACTTGTGACCGTGATCGCAGTGAGTTGCGGCGGCGACCCCGATCTGCTGGCCGTGGAAAACCGGACCGGCGGGCCGGTGAGTATCGAGATCATCGAGGTGCCCAATGAACGGCCCCTGGAGTCCGGGTTGACGCGGACCGCCGCGGTGCCGGCCGACACGATGTACCAGACCGAGCTGGTGGAGATCACGGGCGAAACGAGCGCACGGATACGCGTCGCCGGCCCGGACGGGGCTACGTTGTGTGAGCACGTCGCCACCGAAAGCGAACCCGCGCCGAGGCTGATCGTGCTGGTGGGCGGTTGCTCGGTCGAGACCGGCGCGCCGTAGTGACCGGTTCGCTTGATCGCCGGCCAAAACGTCTGCCAAAAACCCATGAAGGCCAGAGCGCCTTGCCGCGGGCTTCGGTGAGCGGCGTCGAGATCGAATACGAGACCTGCGACGATCCGTCTGACCGGGCGTTGCCGCTAATTCACGGTGTGGGCGTCCAACTCGTCGGCCGTAACCGCAATATCGCCGATCTGCTCACGCGCGTCGCGTCGCAGCGCCGGTTACGTTCCCTCCGGCTTCTCAGCCGGGACCGCCGGGACCGTCCGGGAAGCGGCTTTCTCCATCAGTCGTACGAGACCTGGCAGAAGCCGTGGTTGCAGTAGCCGTTCGGGCTCTTGGCCAGGTACTGCTGGTGATACTCCTCCGCGTAGTAGAACTCTCCGGCCGGCGCTATCTCCGTGGTGATCTCGCCAAAGCCAGATTCGTTCAGTTTTTCCTGGTAGATGGCGCGACTCTCATTGGCCGCTTGCAGGTGGGCCTCACCGGTCGCGTAGATCGCGCTCCGGTACTGGCTGCCGACATCGTTGCCCTGCCCCATGTATTGAGTCGGGTCGTGGTTCTCCCAGAAGACCTTGAACAGGGCCCGTAAATCGACCTCCCCGGGATCAAACACAACGAGCACCGCTTCGGTGTGGCCGGTCCGGGACGTGCAGGTCTCTTCGTACGTCGGGTTGGGCGTGGTTCCACCGCTATATATCGCCGCCGTCGTGAACACCCCAGGAACCTGCCAGAACAGCCGTTCAGCCCCCCAGAAACAGCCCATTCCCAGGATTATCGACTCCATGTTTGAGGGGAACGGGCCGACAATCGGGCGGCCGTTCACGTAGTGCACGGATGAAGTAGGGATCGGGGTATCGCGTCCCGGCAGGCAATCTTCCGGAGCGGGAACCCCAGCCGGGCTACGGTTGAGACCGAACACGATGTGCCTCGCTTTGCCTAACTGCACGCCTGGGGCTGAGAGTTGTTGTGCAGTCTGAGAGTCCTGATTTTCTGTGATTTGGGGGCCGCGTCAGCCAGGCCGGGAAGCCACGCTGGTTGCCTCTAATTCCATTGTCCAGCTTAATGCGTCGCGTAGTACTCGCGTATCGCAGAGGGCACGAGATTGTCACGGTGCTACCCGGAGTCCGCGATCACCCGGCGCGACTGGAACCAATTTGTTACGTGGCGTGACCCTGCCTCGATTGACACCGCTTCTGTGAGCGGCTCACGGGAGGCTGCCGGTACATCCCGGACGCGCTGGCAGCACGGATACTTGCTAGCCAAGCCAGTGCGGAGAGCGGGAAGACGCGCAGGGTACTTGTGGAGGTGAGGCAAGTTTTCTGAAGCACCCGAACGGATAAATTCATGGGTACTTTGTGCAGCCGCGTCACCGCTTCACGCCCGAGCGAAGGTCCGCGATGACCTCTCTTATCTCAGATGAAGACAAGGCACGCACGTTTCCGTCAAACGACGTTGACCTCGAGAGCAGAATGCCAACCAATTCCCCGTAACTGTTGAACACACCTCCTCCGCTCATGCCGGGTGTCGCTGCGGCATCAATCTGGAGCTGTCTGATGTCACCTGGGACTATTGACCAAATCACACCGATGCGTCCGAACGTCGATATCGGGGTCGTCTCAGAAATGTCGGAAACGTACGCAATGACGGTGACGTCTGAACCTAGCGCATCTATGGATCGAGCAACCGGGGTGAAGACGATATTGCTGCTCGGAATTTCCGCGATCGTCCCATTGAAGCTGTTCTGGAAGGTCGGCAGCGCGACATCACGGTCAGCGTCATATCCCACTACGGTTGCGAACACTAATCCTTCGCCTTTGACCGAGACGGTGGCACTCGATTGAGTGCCTATTACATGTTGGGCTGT
>JACZRO010000078.1 GCA_022574675.1 Chloroflexota bacterium | reverse complement strand
GCTGTACTTGAGAGAAGCCGGGGATGTTCGCTCTTTCGTGGCGGACCTCTCCGACCTGGACGCCATCATGCCGGCCTTCGAGGGTCAGCATACCGTCGTGCACCTCGCCGCCGACCGCCGGTCCTATAGCGACTGGACGTCGACGCTGAGCAACAACATCGTGGCGACGTACAACGTTTTCGAGGCGGCAAAGCGGTCCGGCGTGAAGCGCGTGGTTTTCGCAAGCTCCAACCATTCGCAGGGCGGTTTCTATCTCGATGCGCCCTGGAAGCACATCGTTGATGGCCGCTTCGATCAGCTTGAGCCGGGATATCGGTTGGTCGACGAGAGCGACCGAATTCGGCCGGACGGTTACTACGGGGTCTCCAAGGCGTTCGGAGAGGCGCTTGGCAGTTACTACGACGACTACCATCACCTGAGTTCGATACATCTGCGCATTGGCTGGGTGCTTTCAGACGATGATCCCACCTTCTCGCCGTTCGCGCTGTCGCTCTGGCTTAGTCACCGTGACACGGCCCAGGCGGTGTCGAAAGCGATCGACGCTCCGGACTCGTTGCGCTACGCGGTGACATACGTGACGTCGGACAACAAGTGGAAGATTTTCTCGATCGACCGCGCCCGGGAACTGCTGGGCTACCAGCCTGAAGACGCCGCAGGCGAAGAGTGGGAAGACCGGGAGCCGCCGGAACGCGATCGCTAACCGGGAACTAATCGTTCATCGGTGCGAACGTGTCGACTGCCGCCACAAACGCGTGGATAAATTCCAGATCGTCATCAGTCGGAGAAGTATGGCGACTGCCGTGTACCAAATGGCGAAGTTCGTTGAACCGTACGAAATCCGACAAGAATTCCTTTTTCTGTACATAGGACGGCTTGAGAGCGCGAAAATCTTCCTCGAACAGCGTCCATTGCTTGTTTAGGATTGTGCTGAAGTCTACTAGATCCGTGTAGCAATACGGGTCTTCCCGATAATCACAGTCCTCCATCCGTTCATTGCATTTCTTGCGAATGTTTGGGTTGACTCCTTGGCGCCACCACTCAGTATCGTCTGAGCCATATTCGTCAATGAGGCGCTTCTTCACGTGTCCCCAAAGTCGACGCTCAACGGTGGCCGCAGCAAGTGCTATGTCCGCTTTTGTTTGAAGCTCGGTATTTCCTTTATCAGAGTCTTCGGCGTATTCGACGGAGCGAAAACTGTCGATTAATTGTCTGAGTTTATCGCTCGGATCAATGAAGCCCGATGTGGTCGGTTGGTCAGCGCTGACGTTCTCTTCCAACTCTCCGGCGATGGCCGGAATGTTGGTGCGTGTGATGGAAACGCCTGGTAATTTGGCTGATATGTAATCCCGGTGTCTACGGTCATGGGATACCGCAGAGGCACAGATATGCCACGCCACGCCGGCAATGCCTCGCAATGGTTTGCCGTCGGTCCGTCGTTCGGTCCCACAGATCGGGCACCGAGGACCTGACGTATCCAGGACCACGGACTTCAACTCCTACCACAATTCCAACCTATCCGTTACGGTACCGGTTTATACCAGATTCCCGGACGGAATCGAAGTGGTCGGCGCTGACCCGCCGGCCAGGCTAGAGGGAGCTGCGGCCTGACATCCCGGCCCAACGCCGGATTTCGGCCTCGTCGAACTCCAACCCGAGGCCCGGCCCGGTTGGCACGGTGATGTGCCCGTCCACAACCTCCAACGGAGTCTTGAGGATCGGGCGTTCGTCCCGTATCGAGACCGGCTCTATGTTGTACTCCTGGGCGTACGGGACGTCGTTCCGGGTCGCTACCCAGTGAAGATGCGCGGCCGTGGAGATGATCGGCTGTGTGTTGTGGACGGTCATGGGCACGCCAAAGGCGTTGGCGATATTTCCGACCTTAATCAGCTCGGAGATACCGCCGATCTTGACCACGTCCGGCTGGAGAATGTCTGGCCTGCCTCTTGTGATCAAGTCCCGGAACATCCACCGGGTGTAGGCGTTCTCTCCCGATGCGATCGGGACGGTCAGCGCATCCGCGACCCGCGCCAGCCCGGCGAGATCATGCAGTGCGACCGGTTCCTCAAAATGGAACACGCCATAATCCTCGAGTCGCTTGCCGATCTCGATGGCGTGATGCACGGAATAGGCGCTGTTGACGTCTACGAGGATTTCAAAATCGTCGCCCGTCGCCGCACGCATCTCGCGGACCGAGTCCACGGTCCGGTCGGCGGGGTGATCGATAGCTCCCGGCACCGCCGAGTGCATCTTGTATGCGGTGAATCCCTGTTCCTGGAAGCGGGCGGCGCGTTTCGCCTCGTCCACCGGGGACATGTCACGGACTAGCGAGCTGGCATAAACACGGATCTTCTCCCGTCCCGGCCGCATTCCCCCGAGCAGATCGTATATGGGCACGCCCAGCGCTTTGCCCTTGATGTCCCAGAGCGCTATGTCGATACCGGACGCCGCCGTGAGCAGAGCGCCGGGCGGGCCGCTGACCGAACCTGCCCGCAGCATAGAGTCGAATATCGCCTCCGTCTGGAATGGGTCCTGGCCGATCACCAGCGGACGGAACACCGTTTCGATCGCGATGCGTGATACCTCGGGCGATCGGCGGAAGCACTCTCCGTAGCCGGTTATCCCCTGGTCCGTGTGGACGATCACGAACGGGTAGTCGCCGTCCAACACCAGGCATTCGACGTCGGTGATCTTCAAATGTGACTCCTGCCGGCGAGCGGTTCCCGCCGTCAGGCGCGCGTGTCGCCGGTCGCCCAGGCGCTTGATCGCCGCGGCGGCACAGCGTCCCGCATGTCGCCGGGCAGTGTGAACTCTATGTCTTCACTCGCCAGGCCGAGGTGATGGACATCTTCCGGCTCCAGCGCGTTGCAGACCGCCTGCACAAGCGACTCAGGTGTCGATGCGCCGCTGCTGATGCCGACGCGGGTCACGCCTTCGAACCACGTCGGATCGAGTTCCTCCGGCCCGTTTATGAGATGCGCCGGTACCCCGGCCCGTTCGGCCACCTCTCGAAGGCGGCGGCAGTTGGAGCTTGTCTGCGAACCGACGACGAGAACCACGTCGACCAGGGCGGCGAGCTCTTTCACCGCGGACTGGCGGTTGGTCGTGGCGTAGCAGATGTCGTTCCGCACGGTCACGTTTGTGAACGCCGACTTGATGCGGTCCACCATAGCCGCCGTATCGTCCACGGACAGCGTCGTCTGGGTCAGGACCGCCACTTCCTGATCACGGTCCCATGGCGGCGGTTGCGGGTTCTCCTGGTCGTCCATCAGCACCATCTCGCCCTGGCCCGTGGTCCCCTTAACTTCCTGGTGTCCGCGGTGGCCGACGAGGATAATTTTTTTGCCCTCGCGTTCATACTTCTTGGCTTCATTGTGAACGCGTGTCACCAGCGGGCAGGTGGCGTCGATAATTCGCAGGGAGCGCTTCGCGGCCGCCTCATAGTCTGACGGGGGCGATCCGTGGGCGGAGAAAACGACCACCGCGCCCACCGGTATCTCCTCCACCGTCTCGACGGTGATCGCACCCTGGGCTTCGAGGTCCGCGACGACGTGTGGGTTATGGACGATCTCGTGCTTTACGTACACGGGCGATCCGTGCCGCTCCAGCGCGATCTCGACAATGTCCACGGCTCGAACAACCCCCGCACAGAACCCGCGAGGAGCGGCCAGGAATACTTGCAAGTCTCTCCGTCCGTGAACTGGCGCCGCGGGTAGGCCTGGTTGTTACGGCGAGCCATTCTGTCCGGTCAGTGAGGTGAATTATACGGGCCTTGGCGGACTGTTCCCCCGTCAGGCGCGCCGGGCGTTGCGGCGGGACGGGATCGAGCTGACCCGGGGCCGGCGCGAAGCAACGGTTGCACGGACAGGAACAGAGGCGTCGCCACTCCCCCGGAGATCAGGGCGACTCACCCCGGGCTGCCCGCGACGCTGTGCGATGCTATCCGAACGTGCCGACAAGGCTAATCTGCTACCACGAACCGGGACGGCCCGAGATAGCGAGGAAGATTCGATGACCGTTAAGGTGCGGTTCTACCACTGGACGCGCTGAAGCACCTGCAAAAAAGCGGGGGCGGCGCTCTTGCAGGCAGGGGTTGAGCTGGACGGGCGAGACTTCTTCAAAGACCCTCTTTCCAGAGAGGAGCTTGAGGAACTCGCCTCGATAATCAGCATGGACGAGTTGTTTTCGTGGCGTAGTCCTAGCGCGCGGCAGCACCGTGATAAGCGGGGCGATCTCAGCGACGCCGACCTGATCGGCCTGATGCTTGAGGAGCCCCGGCTGATTCGCCGGCCGATCGTGATACGCGCCGACGACCCGAGCCGTTACGCACTCGGCGGCCGGAAGGCCGATATGGAGGCAATCTCGCAAGAGTGACCGGCATTCCCCACGTTGGTGTTGGCACCTACGACGGATTTCGTGTCTCCGCAGTGTTCAAGTCACTCACGGCTTCCCAAACTCACGCGCCTGAGCGGAACGCGACAAAATCCGGAGTGGCGGAATGCTTTTTTTCAAGTCCTGCCCGAAATGCAAAGGCGACGTAGAGTTCAACAACGATATGGACGGCGATTACGTGCGCTGCCTGATGTGCGGCTTCTCCCGTTACCTTCCGGTGGCCCCACGGCGCGTCGGAGCGCCGGAACGGCGTCCGGAGTTGCGGAAGGCGAGCTAACCTCCGCGCCAATTGTGTGAATCACCGGCGGCTGAATCCCTCACTCTGGCCGGGCTGAGGGGGATTTTCACGTCCCGGTGCTACAATTCTGTGGCCGCCAGCAGGCGGCGAGACGAACGTGTGGCGCCAGTCGCCGGTCGCCCCGGACGCGGCCTTGCCGGTGCTCCGGGCGGAACCCCGGCCCGGGTCCGGGACCGCGCTGTCACTACGTGTTCGACCGATTTCGTATCCAGGTCGCATCGGGACAGATCGCAAACTTGTACTCCAACTACGTGCTCGGGAACATGGCCGTATTCTCGGTCGGCGCGCATGCCGAACTGGCCGCCGCCATCTGTGACTATCTCCACATCCCTGTGGGCCAGATGGAGGTGAAAAAGTTCCGCAACGAGAACACGTTCGTGCGGATACTTGAGAACGTTCGCTCACGCGACGTGTACTTCATCCAGCCGACTGCGGCGCCTGTGAACGACAACATCATGGAGTTGTTGATCACCATCGATGCCGCCAAGCGCGCCTCGGCGGGGCGGATCACGGCCGTGATCCCGTACTACGGATATGGACGCACAGATAAGAAAGACCAGCCACGTGTCCCGATCACCGGGCGGCTTGTCGCAGACCTGCTCACGACCGCCGGGGCGAACCGGGTAGTGACGGTGGACCTCCACGCCGGGCAGATCCAGGGATTTTTCAACATCCCGGTCGATGAGCTGACCGTCGTCCCGTTGCTTGTCGACTACTTCCTCAAGAAGAAAATACCGGACCTCGTGGTCGCCGCGACCGATATCGGCATCTCAAAGAAGGCGCGGGACGTGGCGCAGCGCCTGAACGCACCGCTGACCATCGTCGAAAAACGGCGCAACGGGAACAACGATATGACCGAGGTCCTCTCGGTCATCGGCGACGTCCAGGGACGGCCCGTCCTGGCGTTCGACGACGAGATAGACACCGGCGGCTCTCTTATATCGGCGCTGGGCGCCCTCAAGGCCGCCGGCGCCACACAGCTTTATTCCGCCGCCAGCCACGGGGTTTTCTCCGACGGCGCCACCGACCGGATCTGCGCGATCGACGACCTGGTCGAGATGGTGGTGACGGATACGGCGCCGATCAGCGAAGAGAAGAGAAACCCGAAATTGACCGTTCTTCAATCGTGCGACCTGCTGGGTGAAGCCATATACAGGATTCACAACGGCCAGTCGGTCGGAGAGATGTTCACCTACTAGTCACACTGTGCGGGGCGCGGCCGGCCGGCCCCGTGGATTACATGCCGCTTTTCAAGAAATTAACGTGGTTCCTGGGCGATTCCAACGAAAAAGCGCTCAAGCTTTTTGAAGACCGCTTACTGGAGACCAACGAGCTAGAAGACGAGGTCTCGAAACTCTCGGACGAAGAGTTGAGAGGCATGACGGGCGAGTTCCGGGAGCGCATCGCGGACGGCGAGACGCTGGACGACATCCTCCCGGAGGCGTTCGCAATCGTCCGCGAGGTTGCGAAGCGCGTCCTCGGGATGCGTCATTTTGATGTCCAGATCACCGGCGGCATCGTGCTCCACGAGGGGAAGGTCGCAGAGATGCGCACGGGCGAGGGCAAGACCCTCGTCGCGACCCTGCCTTCCTACCTGAACGCACTTGTCGGTCCGGTGCACGTCATCACGGTGAACGACTACCTGGCAAAACGGGACGCGGGTTGGATGGGCCAGGTCCATAACGCGCTCGGCCTCACCGTTGGTTGCCTCCAGAACATGTCGTCCTGGGTTTTTGACCCGGACCGCGAGGACAGAGGGGACGACCCCGATCCGTTCCGCCCCGCGACGAAGCGGGAAGCCTACGCAGCGGATGTCGTGTACGGCACCAACAACGAGTTCGGGTTCGACTATCTCCGGGACAACATGGTCGACTCGTTCGAATCGCTCGTGCAGCGCGATCTGGCGTATGCCATCGTCGATGAAGTTGACAACATCTTGATCGACGAGGCCCGAACGCCGCTGATTATCAGCGGCCCGGCCCGCGATTCGTCTCAGGAGTACCAGCGCTTCGCCCAGCTCGCCCGTCGCCTGACGCCGGAGGATGACTTCACCGTCGACAACCGGAGTCGCGCCATCAGCCTGACGGAGGACGGGATCGAGAACATCGAGCGGCAGTTGAACGTCGATAACCTCTACGATCCGGCCAACTACGAGCTCACGCACTTCGTGGAGAACGCAGTCCGCGCGGAGTTCGTGTACCTGAGGGACAAGGAGTACGTCGTACGGGACGGCGAGGTGCTGATCGTCGATGAAAATACCGGCCGCCTGATGATCGGCCGGCGTTACTCGGAGGGCCTTCACCAGGCCATCGAGGCGAAGGAGGAAGTGCGCGTCCAGCGGGAGAGCGTCACCTACGCCACGATCACACTCCAGAACTACTTCCGCATGTACCCAAAACTGTCCGGCATGACCGGCACGGCGGCTACCGAAGCGGAAGAGTTGAGCAAGATCTACAAGCTGGACGTCATTTCCGTGCCGACCAACCAGCCGTCGAAGCGTATCGACCAGCCCGACTTCGTATATAAAACCGAGACGGCCAAGATGCGGGCCGTGGTCGAGGAGATCGAACAAGAATCGTCCAACGGCCGCCCGATTCTGGTGGGTACGACGAGCGTTGAGCGTTCCGAGGCTCTTTCGGACATGCTGAAACGAAACGGCATCGACCACGAGGTACTCAATGCCAAGAATCACGCCCGGGAAGCGACGATCATCGCCCAGGCGGGCCGTCCCGGCGCCGTCACCGTGTCCACCAACATGGCGGGCCGCGGCACCGACATTATCCTGGGAGGCAACCGGGATCAGTTGAATATCCCGGAAGAGGAGTGGCGGTCGGCCCACGATCGGGTGATCGAGCTTGGCGGCCTGTATGTGATAGGGACGTCCCGGCATGAGTCGCGGCGGATCGACAACCAGCTTCGTGGCCGCTGCGGCCGTCAGGGCGACCCGGGGGAGACCCGTTTCTTCACCTCCACCGAGGACGACATGGTCAAGCGATTTGGCGGTGATCGCATCAAGGGGATCATGAACCTTGTCGGCCTCGATGATGACGTGCCGATCGAGAATCGCATGATTACCAAGGCGATGAGCGGCGCGCAGAGCAAGGTCGAGGGCTATCACTTCGAGGTGAGGAAGAACCTGGTTGACTATGACGACGTGGTCAACATACAGCGCACTGAAATCTACGGCATGCGCCGCCGCGCCCTCGAAAACGAGGGCCTCAAGGAAGACGTGATCTTCCGCGTCGCGGAAGAGGTCCAGGGGTTGGTCGCGCAGGAACTGTCGGGCGATCCAGGGGACTGGGATGTCGACACGTTCGCCCGTGAATTGCGCCAGATGTTTGAACCGCCGGAAGAGTTCTCGGACCCGGAAAGCCTCTTTGACCACGACGCGGAGGAGATCGAGGACACCCTTCTCGACCACATCGAGACGCTTTGGGACCGTCGTGTGGAATCGCTCGGGGAAGAGGTGACCACCAGGCTCGCCCAGGCCGTCGTGCTGCGGGCGGTGGACTCGCAGTGGGTGGAGCATCTGACTGAGATGGACAACATGAGGCAGGGTATTGGACTGCAGGCGGTGGGCCAGCGAGACCCGCTTGTCCAGTATCGCCATCGCTCCTATGAAATGTTCCAGGAGCTGACCAAGGGCATAGACCGGCAGATCACGCACACGTTCTTCAACGCCGTCGTTCAGCAAACGCCCTCCGTCCAGCCCGTGGCCGCGCGCGGAAAGCTCACCCTGAGCGGGCCAGACCCGGACGCGCCGCAGACCGCGGTCGCCCAGGGTCCTGCCCCGGCCGCGGGGCGTGGCGGCCGGGCCGCCTCGGCGGTCCTGAACAAACGGAGCATCATGTCCGCGGTAACCACCGGACACGGCGACGACGCCGCGTTCAACCGGAAGATCGGGCGCAATGAGCAATGCCCTTGTGGCAGCGGCAAGAAGTACAAGCGCTGTCACGGCCGGGCGGCCTGACGGGGACTCCGCAGAGTCAAAGCCATGCCTGATTCAGAACGTGAGCCGGGCGCAGAAACTCTCGATAACCCGAGACCTCTGGATAATCAGGATGTTGCGCGCGTATTCGCGGACATCGCGACCCTGCTCCAGCTCAAGGGTGAGTCTATCTTCAAGATCCGGGCTTACACGCGGGCGGCCGAGGTGTTTGATCACCTTCCCGAGCCCATCGCCCTGATCGCAGGCGACGAAGACGCCCTGAAAGAGATCCCCGGGATCGGCGACGCCATCGCCTCGAAGACGCACGAGCTAGTGGCCACCGGGAAGATGGAATTCTTCGAGAAACTCCGCGGGGAGTTCGCCCCCGGGTTGCTCGACATCATGACGGTACCCGAGGTGGGACCGAAGACGGCCATGCGCGCCGCAGAGGAGCTCGGCATCGGGTCGCTGGACGACCTTGAGGCGGCCCTGCGAGACGGTTCCTTCGCCAGGCTCCCGCGTGTCGGAGAGAAGAAGGCCCGGAACATCCTCAGGCATCTTGAAGCCCGCCTCAGCCAGGCGGACCGGATGCCCATCGGCAAAGCGTTGCCGATCGCTGAACACGCGATCGGGGAGCTGTACAAAGCGGCGCCCGGAGTGCGCCGGCTTACCGTGGCCGGGAGCCTCCGCCGCTGGCGCGAGTCGGCCGGCGATATTGACCTGCTCGGCGTGGCCGACGACCCGGAGGCGGTCACCGCTGCGTTTGCCGGCCTGCCCATGGTCGTGGACGTGCTCGGGCAGGGCGCCACGAAGGCCAGCGTAGTCGTTTCCGGCGGCGCCCAGATAGATCTCAGGGTCTCCAACGAACGCCATTTCGGAGCGTTGCTGCTGTATTTCACGGGCAGCAAGCAGCACGGCATCAGGCTACGCGAACGCGCTCAGCGCATGGGGCTGTCGCTCAACGAGTACGGATTGACCGACCGCGAGAACGGTGAGCTCACGCCGTACGATACCGAGGCCGCTGTGTACGAGGCGCTCGGGCTGCCGTACATCCCGCCCGAGATCCGGGAAGACCTGGGCGAGATCGCTGTGGCCGAAGCTGGCGCGTTGCCGGACCTCGTGGAACTTTCCGACATCCGTGGCGATCTCCACGTTCATAGCGACTGGTCGGACGGTCATGTGTCGGTGGAACAGATGGCGCGTGAAGCCGCCTCACGCGGCCTCGACTACCTGGCGATGACCGACCACTCATCCGGGCGAGGCATCGCCAACGGCCTGTCGGTAGAGCGACTCGTCGCACACAACCGCGAGGTAGAAGAGGCCGATGCCAGGGTCGGCGGGGTCCGCGTCTTCAAGGGATCCGAGGTGGATATTCGTGCCGACGGGACGCTGGACTACCCGGATGACGTGCTGGCGGACCTGGACGTCGTGATCGCTTCCGTCCATTCCGGCATGTCGCAGCAGGCCGAGGTGATGACTGCGCGCATCATCAAGGCGATCGATAATCCTCACGTCACGGCCATCGGCCACCTGACAACGCGCTTCATACTGGAAAGACCTCCCATCGAGGCCGACTTCGACGCCATATTCCGTGCTGCCGCCGGCAACGGAACGCTGATGGAAATAAACGCCTCCCCCAAACGCCTGGACCTGAAAGACTCACACGTCCGCCGCGCCCGCGAACTCAATGTACGGTTTCTCATCAACACAGACGCGCACGAACCGGACAATTTTGATTTGCTGCGCTACGGCGTGGGGAACGCCCGTCGCGGCTGGGCCGAGAAACGTGACGTGCTGAACACGCTCCCGGTCGCCGAGATTGAACGCTTCCTCGCCACTCCAAAGCCGCAGCGAGCGGCGTTCCATTTTGAACGGGCGGACTCCCGATGAACCCGCATGGCGAGCCCCCGCCCGGCGAGCCCATCGAGCCGGACGAGCTGGAACCCGTCGAGAACGGGGAAGCGCTTACCGCGGAAGCGGCGGCGACCGATCCGGAGGAACTTCTCGAGCGGTTCCGCGTTGCCGCCACTCGGCCTGAAGGTGACTGGCGGCTTGCCCTCATCGAGACGATGGCCCTGTGGCCGCTGGCGAAGGAGGAGGTGGATGGACGGAACTTCGTCTATCTTCTGGCCGGCGAGGCGTTCGACTGGCGGACTCTCGCGGAGCGAATCCTGGCGGCGCCCGACATCCCGGTCCCGCGGGAGGAACGGGAGGCTCTGTTGCTGGATTCAGCCCTTCCGGCCGGCCTCAGTGAGGAGGAGTTTCGCCGTCGACTCGGCTTCGCCAAGGCGTCAGCTTTCCTCAATTACTTTTACGGTGTGACGATCGAGCAGGCGATAATACTGGCGGTCGAAGAGGAAATTAGGAAACGGCGGTACGCGCGCGGGTTCGCTCCCAACGACGATCGATCGGATGTGGCGTTCGAGATACTTTATCGAGCGACACATGACGAACTGATCACGGAGTTCGAGGTGGAGACGGGCGGCAAGGTGGGACGCAGGTCGCGCGGGCCGGAACGGGCCGGGGGGAACCTGGGCAGCATCGACCATTTCACTTACTGGCTCTTTCAGCGCCGGTTCAAGAACGCCGACCCGGCGCGAATCGCCAGCGACACGCGCAAGGGGCTGGAACAGCTGGAGCGGATGCGACTGGCGCAGGCGCGAAAGAACAGTGACGAAACGTCCGCCAGCCCGTACATCGACCTGGGTGATCTGCACACGTACCGCGCGCCCCCGCGGTACGCCCGGCGTACGCGCCGTCCGGTGAGGGCCTAGAGACCGGGGGGAATTATGGTCCGGAGTCAGAGATTCCGGGTCGCTCTACGTCGATGTGCCGGTATCGATGGCAAAAACAACACTTAACTTCGGCAGATTGACCCCGCCCGCGCCTCGTGCTAGCGTCGAAACCCTTCACATACGTAAACGCAGTGAAGGGAAGTAGTACCGCGAAGGCGGGCCAGAGAGAGCCGGGGACGGTGTGAGCCCGGCGCCGTCTGCCACGCGGGAAGTCGTCCCTGAGCGGCCGGCCTGAACTCCTGAAAATGGGATAGGGCCGGACGGCAGCTACCGTTATCAGCATCGAGCGGTCCCCGCCGGCGGCAGACCGGCCGGGGCAACAGAGGTGGTACCGCGAGGCGAAACGCCCCGTCCTTTGGAGGACGGGGTCTTTTTTTATTCCGACGCCGATAATTGATATCTGGCTCTATAGCAGGCCGATAACGGGAAACAAGATGGCAACCACGGAACGGGGATGGGTGAAGCCGATCGATGTATCGGCGCTGCCGCGACGCTTTGAGCCGGAGGAGGCCGAGCCGCGCTGGCGCGCCCGGTGGGAGCAGTGGGGCATCCACCGCTACGACCCGACGCGCCCGCGGGAAGAGACGTTTGTCGTGGACACGCCGCCGCCGACGGCCAGCGGGTCGCTCCACGTCGGCCATGTCTTCTCGTACACACACGCGGACCTGATAGTCCGTTATCAGCGGATGCGGGGCCGAAACATCTTCTACCCGATGGGCTGGGACGATAACGGCCTGCCGACGGAACGACGCGTCCAGAACGTGTTCAACGTTCGATCGGACCCGTATCTGCCGTTCGACCCCGCCCTGAAGATCGAACGTGCAGACCCGAACACGAAACCGCGGGACCTGCCGCGGCCGACCGTGATCTCGCGCCGGAACTTCATCGACCTGTGCCACATCGTCACGGCGGAGGACGAGGTCGCCTTCAAAGAACTGTGGCAGATGCTCGGACTCTCCGTCGACTGGAACGAGGAGTACGCCACGATCGACGACCGGTCGCGGGCCATCGCCCAGCGGAGCTTCCTGGACCTGTACGAGAAGGGCCACATCTACCAGGTCGAGGCGCCGACGATGTGGGACGTGGACTTCGCCACAGCGGTGGCGCAGGCGGAGGTGGAGGACCGGGAGCGGGACGGCGCGTTCTACGACATCGAGTTCGGAATTGAGGGTGGCGGCAGCCTGGTTATATCGACGACGAGGCCCGAGCTGCTGGCGGCGTGTGTCGGCATCGCGGCGCACCCGGACGATGAGCGCTACAAGGGTTTGTTCGGCAAACGGGCGATCTCGCCGGTCTACCAGGTTCCGGTGCCGATCTTCCCGACCGAGCTCGCCGACCCGGAAAAGGGCACCGGCGTGCTGATGGTCTGCACGTTCGGAGATCAGACCGACGTGCAGTGGTGGCGCGAGCAAGAGCTGCCGTTGCGGCAGGTGCTCGGGCGCGACGGGCGGATCGTCGACCGCAGGTACGGCGACGAGGGCTGGGAGAGCAACGACCCGGAACGTGCCAACGCCAACTACGCCGAGATCGTCGGCAAGCGGGTCAACCAGGCCGGCCGCATCGTCGTCGAACAACTACGCGAACCGGGGAATTCGGCGATCCAGGGTGGCGGAGCGCCGCTCCAGGGCGAGCCGCGCCCGATCAAGCACGCCGTGCGTTTCTTCGAGAAGGGCGACAGCCCGCTCGAATACCTGACCA
>JACZRO010000216.1 GCA_022574675.1 Chloroflexota bacterium | reverse complement strand
GTGCCGACTGCGGTACCGCCGATGGCCAGGACCGATAGCTCAGCCAGGGCGCTCTCCACCCGCTGCCGCCCGTATTCCATCTGGCCGACGTAGCCGGAGAACTCCTGTCCGAGCCTGATCGGAGTGGCGTCCTGCAGGTGGGTGCGGCCGGTCTTGATTACCGGCCAGAACTCCTCCGACTTCTTTCGCAGCTCGCCCTCAAGCTCCGCCATCGCCGGGAGCAGCCGCTCCCTGATCGCGCCCGCCGCGGCCAGGTGGATGGCGGTCGGGATCACGTCGTTGGACGACTGGCCTTTGTTGACGTGGTCGTTCGGGTGCACCGGCGAGCGGGAGCCGATCTCCCCGCCGAGCGCCTTGATCGCCACGTTGGAGATCACCTCGTTGGCGTTCATGTTGGTGGAGGTGCCGGAACCGGTCTGGAAGATGTCGACGACAAACTGGTCGTCGTACTCGCCGTCGATCACTTTTTGCGCCGCGCTGTCTATGGCGTCCGCCAGTGCGGGCTCCAGTGCGTCCAGGTCCCGGTTGACCCGTGACGCCGCCTGTTTGATCTGGCCGATGGCCTTGATGAACGACCGGTTGAAACGCAGGTCGCTGATCGGGAAGTTGAGCTGTGCTCGCTGCGAGGTGGCTCCGTAATAGGCGCCTGCCGGCACCTGGAGTTCGCCCATCGAGTCACGTTCCAGTCGGGTAGGGCCTTCTGGCGCCTGCTGGGACATTCAGTTCTCCGTGTCGGCGGGTAGGTGATCAGGTCGGTTGTGGGGCGCGGCGGCGAGCGGCCCGCTCCGGCAATCTTACGCCCGGGACGCGGCCGCTCAGGGGGGTGGGGCAGTGGCGTGCGCCGGCAGGGGGCCACGACCGCGCCATTCGACCCGGCCTGCGATCTGGACGCGGCAGCGATCGTTTTGTCATTCTCCCGTCCGAAGGCCGAAGCATGTGCTGGGCCTGTGGAAGTGAATCTCGTCGTTTGCGAACCGGGAGGTCCTTCTTCTTCTGGGGAGGGATCTGGATGACGGCGTCCTTCGATCGTCCGATCGTCCTGGGAAATGGGCGTAACGCGCCTCCGCAACAACATCGAGGGAACGGATAACGCGGATGGCCGGGGGCCGTAAGGCCGGACCCGACCAACGCGGCACTGGCGACACCGAGCGCCTGCGGTTATGTTGCGCAACGCGCCGTCGAACGGGAGCCGCAGGGGCGGTCGTTTGCGCCGTTCGACTCCATTCCTGGGAGACCGCCAAGATGCCTGACTACCCGGTCATCGAGAGGATCGAGATCACCCGCTACCTGTTCCCGTGGAACGACGTCGGCGACGATCTTAACTTTGCGGTCGGCCCGTTCTACGAGCGGGGATCGCATCGGAGCAGGCGGATGCTGGGCATCAAGATCTTCACGGACGAAGGCGTCACCGGCGAGTTCATGTCCGTTGCGCCGGGGACCATGGAGCAGATGCAGGCCGTTGCGCCGCTGCTCATCGGAGCGAACGCGCTGGAGCGCGAGAAGTTCTACAACGTCGCCAAGACACACCTGCGGAAGAACGACCGCATGGGCATCGGCCCGCTGGATATCACCCTGTGGGACCTGGCCGGCAAATACCACAACGCCCCGATCTACCAGCTCCTGGGCGGTCATCGCATGAAGTTGCCGGCCTACGCAAGCACCTATCACGGCGACCGGACGCCCGGCGGCCTTAACTCGCCGGAGGCGTTCGCAGATTTCGCCGAGCAGTGCCTGGAGATGGGCTACAAGGGTTTCAAGCTCCACACCTGGGCGGACGGCAATATCGAGCGCGAGATCGCGACGATCAAGGCGGTAGGCGATCGCGTCGGCGGGAAGATGGCGCTGATGAGCGATCCGTGCTGCGTGTTCGACACTTACGGCGATGCTTTGCGCGTTGGCCGTGCGTGCGATGACGCCGGGTTCTTCTGGTACGAGGACCCGATGCGGGACGGTGGCGTGTCGCTCAACGCCCACCGGCAACTCCGGGCCGCGCTAAAGACGCCGCTTTTGCAGGGGGAGCACGTGCACCTTGTGGAGGCGCATACCGATATGGCGATGGCCGGGGCGACGGACTTTTTCCGCGCCGACGCCGAGTACGACGGCGGGATTACCGGGGTGATGAAGATCGCCCATGCGGCTGAGGGCATGGGCATGGACCTGGAGTTGCACACAGGCGGACCGGCGCACAGGCACTGCATGGCCGCCATCCGCAACTCGAACTTCTACGAGCTGGGGCTGGTCCACCCGAAGCTGCCGGGATCAGACCTTGCGGTGTACGCGAACGAGTACGACGGCGATCAGCTGGACGCTATCGATTCGGACGGCAACGTGAGTGTGCCGCAGGGTCCCGGGTTAGGCGTGGTGTACGACTACGAAAAGATCGCGCATAACGAGGTCAGCAAGATCGTTATCACGGCGGATTCAACGCGCACCGAGGGCGTTTAGGCCGTAGACGCGTACGGATAATTTTTAATCTGGCCGTGTGGCGAAGTAAGCCGCTTCTTCATCGATCATTAGTCCGTTTGACGGCGCCTCACGCGCAAACGACTAAGTGCACGGAAGCTCCAGCCGATCGTCATTCTGAGTAGCCTGCGACGAAGAATCTCCCGGCCGGATGGCGATTCACGCCGGACCTTCTTGCGCTCTGCTACCCGGGAGATCCTTCGCTCCGGCTCAGGATGACAACATTACTATTGCGCCCGTCTCCCGAGGCTCTCGAAGGGCGCGGGCGGGCGGATACCAAATTCGCCCCTACGTGTCTAGTTGAGCGGCCAGGGCTGCCGGGTCGTTGACGGGTAGCTGGCAGGCGTAGTTTTCGCAGACGTAGGCC
>JACZRO010000077.1 GCA_022574675.1 Chloroflexota bacterium | reverse complement strand
GCGAAAGCGAGGGCGATGTAGACGTATCGCGCCCCGTCCAGGAAGGCGTTCGCCATTGCGCCGGTCGTGTCGTCGCCGACCAGGGCGAGGTCGGGCTCGAAGCCGCGCGCCACCAGCACGCCGGTCACGATGGATGAAGCGACGGCGATGCTGGTGATGTTGCCGGCGTTGCGGGTCACGTTCACAAGCGCCCCGGTCGTGTTCATGGAGGCGTCGTCGCCCGCGTCCAGCGCGGAGGTGGTGTTCGGGACCTCCCACAGGCCGAGGCCCATTCCGCTCACGAACAGGACGGCGATGATGATAGCGACGGGCGTGGCTACGCCGAGCGTGGAGTAGAACACCGATGTGCCAACGATAATCGCCAGCCCGACGACGACCCATCGCCGCGTGCCGAACCGGTCCGATAGCCAGCCGGATACGATGGAGAAGATCGCCATGCCGACGGCGGAGGAGAAGACCAGGAACCCGACCTGGCTCGGCTGGAAGCCTCGCACTTCCTGCAGGTAGAAGGGCATCAGGAAGCGCCAGCCCGAACCGCTCAGGAACCCCAGGAAACGCGTCGCCATCGACCACGAGTAAGGCATGTTGGCGAAGACGTGCAGGTCGAGCATCGGGCGTTCGATGTTGAGCTCCCGCCAGATGAACAGGCCGAGCAGAAGGAAGGCCAGGGGGAACGCGCCGATGATCCACGGCGAGTCCCATCCGATGCGGCTGCCGGTGTTGATGGCGGCGATGAGGACCACCAGCATCGTCCCGGACAGCACCGCGCCCGCCCAGTCGAATCCCGGTCCGCTGGCCGGTCTGCGCGGCGCGTTGACCCGTGAAGCGTCAAGGAGCCGTATGGCGGCGAATGTGGCGATGGTCGCGAGTCCGGCGGAGATCAGGAAGAAGGAACGCCAGCCCATGGCCTCCACCACCACGCCGCCGATGATCGGGCCAGCGATTCCGGCGAGTCCGACGGTAGACGTGTACGCGCCGATGCCCTTGCCACGCTGGTTCGCCGGGAAGACGGTGGCGATGATGGCGTACGAGTTGGTCTGGATGATGCCGATGCCGGCCGATTGGACGATCCGCGCCCCGATGAGGAACCCGAACGATGGCGAGATTGCGACCGCGATAGCGCCGCCGCCGAACAGGAACAGGCCGAGGATGTAGGACCGCTTCCGTCCGAGCCTGTCGGAGAGGCTGGCGGCGGGCACGAGGAACGCGAGGATCGTGAGCGTGGACGCCAGGATCACCCATGACGCCGACGGCAGCGACAGGTCCAGGTCGTCGGCGATCGTCGGCAGGGCGACGGTGATACCGCTGAAGTCGACGACGGTGGTGACGACACTGAGGGAGACGGCGAAGAGCGCGACCCAATGGTAGTTGTCGGCGCGAGGGCGGGTGGGCGTTGTCACCGGGTTCGCCACCGCGATGACCACGCCGCGACAAGAACGCGCCCTTCGAGAGCCTCAGGGCGCGGAATGAGAGAGCGCCGCCGTGTCCTGAGGCTTCGAAGGATCGGCCCCGGGCGTATTGCCATACACACCTACAGTGGTGTCGGCGATCACGTTCGGCAGGGGTGGATAGAAGTGTTGCGCCCGGCTCTCGATCGCTGAGCGTACTCAGAACCAGAGCGACTTGTCCACGACGTTCAGGAGTTCGTCCCCTGCGGCGAAGCGGCGGGCGTTGTCGAACAGGAGGTCTGAACGGCGCTCGTTCAGGTTGGCGCCGCCTGCGTCTTCCTTGGCCGCGACGTGCGGCGTCAGGATGACGTTCGGCAGGTCCCAGAGTTTGTGGCCGGCGCGCAGCGGCTCCGTCTCGTACACGTCCAACCCGGCCCCCGAGATGACGCCGTTTTCGATCGCATCGGCCAGGTCGTCTAGCTTCGTGGTCGGTCCGCGCCCGATGTTGATGAAGTAGGCGGAGCTCTTCATGCGGGCGAACATCCCGGCGTCGAACAACCCCCTGTTCTCCGGCGTGTGCGGCATGGTGACGATGACAAAGTCGCCGCGGCCGATGACCTCTGCGAGCCTGTCGCTGGGATACAGCTCGTCGACCCCGGCCGGCGGGTCGCCGACCCGGGGGTCGACGCCGATGACGTGCATGCCGAATCCCTGGCACTGCAACGCCGTGGCGCCGCCGATACCGCCGATGCCGACGATCACGGCCGTGGAGTCTGGGAGAAAGACGAACTCTGCGTCGTTGGCGTCCTTGTCGTAGTCGTGACTCGCCTTCGCACGCATGTAGCCGGGCAGGCCGCGCGAGAGGCCGAGCACCATCATCATGATGTGGGCGCTGATGTGGTCGTTGTAGATGCCGCGGAAGTTCGTCACGGTGACCGGGTGCGCGATCAGCTCGTCGTAGTAGTAGCCGGGCGGCGGCGCGGCCTGGGGAGACTGGAGCCAGCGCAGTTTTGTGGCGGCGGCCAGGGCGTCCGCCGGGACGTTTCCGAAGGCGGCGTCTGCGTCCACGATCTCGCGCTTCGCCTCGTCGGCGTCCGCCGGCAGAACGACGTCGTAGTCCGGAAGGGTGTCGGATATGCGGGCGGCCCACATTCTCTGTGGGTCCGTCTGCGGGGGCATGATCACGAGCTTGGGCACAGGCGTTCCTTCTGTTATTAAGTAATCGGTTAATAAGCGCGGGGAGTGAAGAGGTACGTAGCGCGGCGGTGTCTTACAACCTGAACTGTACCCCCAGCTCGTCGCAGGCCGATCGGAACCAGTCGATCACCTCTGGATGGAGGGGAATCCCTCGGACCCTGCGTTCGGCTTCCTCCTCGTGCTCCGGCAGCCCGGCGTAGAAGACGCGATCGCGGCCCGGCGCCGGTTTCAGGTTGCGGAGCGAGCTCAGGTAAACATCCATGCCTTTCTTGAACTCCTGGACGTCGATGAAGGCCTCGATGTCATAAGCGGCGACGAAGTGGTTGTTGTTGCCGCGCGGCGCCATCGGGCCGACGGGGCTGCCGTTCAGCAGTCCGCCGAGGATGTCGACCACGACGCCGAGCGAGTAGCTCTTGTGCGACCCGAGCTCCCTGGTGCTCCCGGCGGGCAGGAGCATGTATTCGTCCGGGACGGGGCCGCGTTCCATGATGGGCGTGCCGTCCGGTGTTGTGATCCAACCCGGCTCAAGGTCAACGCCCAGGCGCTTCGCCAGGGTGATCTTGTTGGCTGCGAGGATCGACATCGCTGCATCGAACACGAAGGGCGGTTCTTCGCCCGCCGGCGCGGCGACGGCGATCGGGTTGGTGCCGACACCGACCTCGGCCGCAAACGTAGGAACGAAGGACGGGCCGCACGCCGTCATGCACTGGCCGATCATGTCGTGTTCCAGCGCCATCATGGCGTGGTAGGCCGCCATGCCGAGGTGCCTGCCGTTGCCGACGGTCACCAGCCCTGCGCCCGTCGCCTTGCCCTTCTCGATCGCGATCTCCATCGCGCGGGGCGCGATCACGACGCCGAGTCCGCGATCGGAATCGATCGTGGCGCAGGATGGCGTCTCCCGCACGATCTTCCAGTTGGGGCGCGGGTTGAGGTGGCCGTTGCCGAGGCCCGTGATGTAGCTGCGCATCAGGTTCGATACGCCGTGGGTATCGACGCCGCGAAGGTCGGCGGAGACGAGCACGTCGGCGGCGAGTCGCGCATCGTCTTCCGGCATGCCGGCGCGTTCCAGCAGCTCGGCGCAGGTGGCGCGCAGCGGGTCGTGGTCGACCCGGTGCGCGATCGCCTCCGGGACGTGGAACTGCTCAAGCATGGTTGCTCTCCTGGTTGGCGTCGGCGATCAGCGTTGCCCTCAGGGTTGGCGGTCTGTGCGACGCAGAGTGTAATCCCGCCGGACGCGGTTGCCGCGGAACGGGGCGAACGCTCCCGGCACCCCAGCGCGCGCCGGAAGGCCGGCGGCGGCGGACGGAGAGGAGGTACACGAGAGCACGGTAGTTGTGTTCGTCGGGTTGGCCGGCGCCGGGGGTACAAGAGTTCGAATCCCGCCGGACGCGATAAGGCCCCGCCGGGTAGCGGGGCCTCGTCTTTTTCCCGGTGTAATCCCGGGTTCCAGCGCCCGGTTACGTGATGCCGGCGGTCTCCAGGGCGGCGTCGATGTCCTTCGGCTTGTAGCCGACTATGACCTCGTCGCCGATGGTCGTTACGGGCGTCGTGTTGCGCCCCAGCGCGATCAGGCGCATCACGCCTTCACGGTTGCCGGAGACGTTGACTTCCTCGAATGGTATGTCCTTGCGTGAAAGATACAGTTTCACCATGTGGCAGGGTCCTCAGCCGTTTGAGGTGAAGACCGTGATCTGGTTGTCTGAACTCAACCCTTGACTCCTGAAATTTCCGCGAATTTCCGTGGATTTTCGCCGCACGGCTGTCCGTGCCGGCCGATTTGTTGTCTGACTGAAGTCTAAGCCTTCAGTCTTTGGATGCGTCGTCACGACGCCCGGTGTTGGCCTCGGCCTTGGTTATGTAGTCGCCGCCGAACAAATCTTCCCCATCGCCGACCGCTTCGTCGATGGTCTGGGTGATCTCGTCCGCACCCTGGTACTCACGAAGAAACTCTTCGCTGACGAAGAACATTCATATACAGAACCCGTCGCGGGCGATGTCCTCGTGGTGCCGATCACACGGGCAGATCTTCTTGCGATCCTCGACCGGATCGCCGCTCAGGGGCATTCAAGGACAGTAACGGTAGCCGTGCTCGACCTGGTTCTCGGCGAGCCCGCTCTGCACCTCCGCCACGACTTCAGGTTCCGGGAAGAACTCGTAGGGGCCGCGCTCGACGTAACGCTCGGAGAACTTGACGGTCCCTTCCAGCGCCTGTTCCTGCGTCAGCTTTCGCCTGGGCATTCGGGCCTTTCGTGGTGCGGTTGATTGGTGGCCGTGGGAGTAATTCTAGTTACTTTAGGCGCCTAACGCGCCCCCGGGAGGTTCTGGATTCGCATTTGAAGGTGCGAGTCGCAGTCCATCCGGCGGAAGCTGACCGCCTGAAGTTTCAGCTTCCCAAGCAATGCCGGCAGCGCCTGCCGGAACTCGTCGCGTGTCTTGTCCGCCGCCGCCTCCACACTCAACACGGCCGCCGTTGAGCAATCACAACTGATGCCGAAGTAGATCTTGATGAACTCCGATCGCCCGGTGACGTCGGTGTTGAAGCGGGTGAGCGGCCTGAGCTTCAGGCGGACCAGGTCCGGGTCTTTCGCGATCGCCTCGATAGTGCGCTCGTACAGCCATGCCCGATCGGGTGGTTGGTTCGAGGTATCACCGCCCTGGACGTTTTCGGGGGCATTTTTCGGGATATCAGTCATGGAAGGGCCGCCGAGTATAAGTTTGCTCCCCGCAACGGTCAAAAAGGAGGGGTCGAAGGGCTGGTCAAAGCGGCAACGGCGATCGTCGAATCTCCGCGTCCCGAACGTGTAATGGTTGCAGCGCCGGACGGGTCTGCGCTAGGGTACGCGGGGTATGGAAGTTGGATGGTTTGATTTTGACCCGCCGGAACAGCCGTTGCGCAACCCGCACGCGGTGGCGATGCTCCGGCCCTGGATCAACGTGGGCAACGTTGGATCTATCGTCCTGTCCCGGCTCGCATCGATTTACCAGGTTCAAGAGGTAGCCCGGCTCCGCCGGCCCGGCCATTTCTACGACTTCACGCGCTACCGGCCCGAGATGAAATGGGTGGGCGGGGAACGTGAGATCACGAGCCCGAACTCGAAGATCGAGATCGTGCGGCGCCCCGCGGAGCCGGACCTCGTGCTCGTGCATCTCCTGGAGCCGCACTCCAACTCCGAGGATTTCAACGAATCCGTGCTCGAGATGCTCGAGGTCCTCGGCGTGACGGCTTACATCACGGTCGGCGGCATGTATGACTCGGTGCCTCACTCGCGGCCTTTGCTCGTAACCGGGTCGGCGCGGGGCTGGAAGGTTGAGCCGGACCTGGGCGGCGTCACGCTGGCGCGCAGCCGCTACGAGGGACCGACCTCCGCCACGAACGGTATCGGCGTCGGCGCCACGCAACGCGGACTGGCGACGCTGACGGTGATGGTGCATCTGCCGATGTACCTACAACTCGACAACGATTACGCCGGCGCTGCGCGGGCGCTTGAGGCCCTGGCGCCGCTTTACGATTTCAAGGACCTGACGCTTCCCGAGGTCGAGCTCGGGGAGAAGCAGTACGCGCAGGTGACGCCTGCAATGACCAACAACCCGCGCCTCGCCGAGATGGTCAAACGGTTTGAGGCTGAGTACGACTCCCGCGACGGGGATGACGAGCCGCCGCGGTCTGTGGAGCTGTCTCCGGAGATCGAGCGGTTCCTGGACGAGGTGCGCGGGGGAGACGAAGAGGCCGGCCCGACCTCCGGCGGGATCTAACGGGCCCGCCTTCCCCGTTGTGTGTTGGCCGGGTGCGGGCGGGGGACGGGACCGCCATGCCGATGTAGTGGCTGGCAAGCCTCAATGCGGTCAACGCCTGTGATCGTCGCACGACGCGGGCGGAGCAGATCCGGCCCCACGATGCGGCCGGCGGCGCGTCCGCGCTCTCGATGATTCGCGGGTAAGCTGCCCGGGCCATCGTCGCCCGGTTGTCTAGGTTTTCCCGGGCGTTCTCGGTTGGCGTGCCGTTCAGCCGGAGGGGAGCCCAATGAAAGCCGTCGTCGGGGGCAATCTGATCGACGGGACCGGCGCATCGCCGTCCGCCGATACAACCGTGTTGATCGAGGGCGAACGGATTGTCGAGGTGGGTCCGCGCGCGGCCGTCACGGTGCCGCCGGACGCCGAGGTGATCGACGCCAGCGGGATGACGGTGATGCCCGGGCTGATCGACTGCCACGATCACCTTGCTTCGGAAAACTACGATCTGCTGAGCCGCTGGGGGTTAGACGACCCGGCGTCCCTACGGTTCCTGCGGACGGCGAAAGTGCTTGAGGACACGCTGGCCTCCGGGTACACCTGCGTTCGGGACGGCGGCGGGTTGGACGCCGGGTTCAAGATGGCGATCGAGGAGGGACTGATTTCCGGTCCGCGGTTGATGGTTTCCCTCGGCGTGATATCGCCGACCGGCGGTCTTGGGGACCGCGTGAGTCCGTCAGGGCATCGGAACCTTCTCTACTCGGACCCCCGTCTCCCACACCCGGTGGCAAACGGTCCCGACGCTGTCCGGGCCAAAGTCCGCGAGATGGTCACGGCCGGGGCCGACCTGATCAAGTTCGCGACGACAGGCGGCGCAAGCACGCGCCCGGGACACGGCCCGCGGGACGCGGCCTTCGAGTTGGACGAGATTGAGGCGATCGTCTCGCAATCGGCGTCGCATGGGCGCAAGACGATGTGCCACGCGATCGCGGGCGACGGGCTGAGGATGGCGATCGAGGCGGGCGTCGGGTCGATCGAGCACGGCTGCTACCTGTCCGAGACGCTGGACCTCGTCCAGATGATGGCGGATAAGAACATCTTCTTCGTGCCGACCCTGATGGTGTACGAGTTCCACTCTACCGTCAGCCCGCCGCATGTTCGCGAGCGCGCTCTCGCGCTGGCCGACGCTCACCGGAAAAGCATCGAGATGGCGCTCACTCTGGGCGTGAAGGTAGTGGCGGGCACTGACGCGGGCGGTTTCGTCCACGGCGACAACGCACGCGAGATAGAGCTGCTCGTCGAGAAGGGGTTGACGCCGATGCAGGCGATACAGGCGGCGACCGGCTGGGCGGCGGAATGCGTGGGCCTGGAAGAAGAGATCGGATCGGTGGAGCCGGGCAAGTACGCCGACCTGCTGGTGATCGACGGCGATCCGCTGGCGGATATCGGCGTGTTGCGGGACAGGGACCGGATCAGGCTCGGGTTGAAGGGCGGAGAGCCGTTCATTGACCGGATGCTGGTCGGCAATCGGGCGTAGTTCAGCTTCTGGAATTCCCCCTCACCCTCGCCCTCTCCCGCTGGGAGAGGGGCATATTCGTGACGAGTCTTCTTGTCATGATTCGAAAGCGCGGAATCCGATGATTGGCGGGGCGCCTAAATATCTCCTGTCCCGGCGGGAGAGGATTAAGGTGAGGGAGAAGTCATGCAATTCGGCGCCTATTCTGTAGCCAGATAATCCCGGGACGGCGAGCCTCTGAAGGAAGTCGAATGAAGGCGATAGTCGGCGGCAACCTGATCGATGGGACCGGGGCGTCCCCTGTCGCGGACATGACGGTGCTTGTGGACGGCGAGCGGATTTCTGCCGTCGGGCCACGGGCCGCCATCACGGTGCCGCCTGAGGCCGAGGTGTTCGACGCCTCCGGCATGACGGTCCTGCCCGGGATGATCGACTGCCACGATCACCTGTCGGAGATGCACTACGACATCCTGACGCGCTGGCGCCTGGCGATGCCGAATTCTCTGCAACACCTCCGCACGGCGAAGATACTGGAGGACACGCTGGCCGGCGGGTTCACGTGCGTCCGGGACGGGTGGGGTCTCGACGCCGGGTTCAAGATGGCGGTCGAGGAGGGGTTGTACCCGGGCCCGCGTCTCGTCCTGACCATCAGCTTCATGTCGGGGACCGGCGGGCATGCGGACCGGGTGTCGCCCTCCGGCCACCAGAACCCGTTCAACAACGACCCGCGACTGCCGGACGGGGTGGTCGATGGGCCCGACGCGGTGCGCGCCAAGGTGCGCGAGTTGTGGCGCGCCGGGGCCGATGTGATCAAGTTCGCCACCACCGGCGGCGGCGCATCACGGCCCGGCCACGGTCCGTTCGACCCATCATTTGGCAGGGACGAGGTAAGGGCATTGATCGCGGAGGCGACGGAGAAGGGGCTGTCAACGATGTGCCACGCGCTCGCAGGGGACGGCTTGCGCTACGCGGTGGAGGAGGGCGCGGGGTCGATCGAGCACGGCGGATACCTGGCCGAGCAGCCTGACCTGCTGAAGATGATGGCCGACAAGGGCCAGTTCTACGTGCCGACGTTCGCCGTTTACGAGTACCACGCCGAGAACAGCCCGCCCCACATGGCGGAGCGGGCCAGGTCGTTGAAAGACGTCCACCAGCGCAGCCTGCACATGGCGATGGAGGCCGGGGTGAAGGTGGCGGCCGGGACCGATATGGGCGGGTTCGTCCACGGGAAGAACGCACGGGAGATTGAGGTGCTGGTGGACCGCGGAATGACGCCGTTGCAGGCGATCACCGCGGCGACCGGCACGGCGGCGGAGTGCGTCGGGCTCGGCGACCAGATCGGGACGTTGGAGGTGGGGAAGCTGGCGGACGTGGTGGTGGTGGACGGCGACGCCGCGACGGACGTGCGGGTGCTCGGCGATCGCGGGCGGATAAAGCTGGTGATGAAGGGTGGAGACGCGTTCGTGGACAGGCTTTCCAAGGGGTGACGGGCGGGCCGGATGTTTCATATTTGCTCGCCTGTGCATCACCTGTTCCGTAGTCGTTAGGGTATGGCACCGGGCATGAAACTTACTATCCATAGAGGCACACACGAGATCGGCGGCAGTTGCGTTGAAGTCCGCTCCGGTCTGGACGATGCGCGCATCGTAATCGACCTCGGGATGCCTCTGGTCCAGGCGGATCGGTCACCGTTCGAATGGAGACGGTATGAGCAGATGCCTGTGGAGGATCTACTGGCGGAAAGGGTCCTGCCGCCGGTTTCGGGTCTTTACGCACACGAAGAACCGACCGTCCGGGCCGTTCTTATCTCCCACGCGCACCAGGACCACTACGGTCTATTGCGGTTCGTTCACCCCGAGATTCCGGTGTATTGCAGCGCCGGAACGCGGGCTCTAATAGAAGTCTCAAACATCTTTTTAAATACGGCTGCAGACCTTCGCCAGATCGAAGTGCTGTCTATGTGGAAGGCGGTGACCATCGGCGCTTTCCGCGTTACCCCGTACCTTGTTGACCACTCCGCTCCGGACGCTGTGGCATTTGTCGTGGAGACCGGTGGGACAAAATTGTTCTACTCGGGGGATTTCCGAGGCCACGGGCGGAAGAAAATCCTGTTCGAGAGGATGTTGGAACACCCGGTTCAGGACGTCGACTGCTTACTACTCGAAGGGACCATGCTCGGGCGGCCTGAGGGTGATTATCAGACGGAAGAGGATGTAGAGGATGCCGTCAAGGGGGTCATAGAATCGACCGACTCGTACACGTTCGTATTTGCGTCTTCTCAGAATCTGGACCGCCTGGTCTCTGTTTACAGAGCCGCGATCCGCTGCGACGCGATGTTCGTCATAGACCTGTACACGGCGTTCGTGCTTGACCGGCTCAAGGGCATATCGTCAAACATTCCGCAGGCCAACTGGCGAAACGTGAGAGTGCTCTACACCAGTTATCACGCCAACAAACTCGCCGCGGTTGACAGGAAGCATCTCTTCCGATTCAAGGGCTCGAAGATCGGACTGCCGGAGCTGCGGTCTCACACAGGACGCGCCGTTTTTTTCTACCGGGACAACAGCTACTTCAGGCGGATGCTCCGGCACCTTGGAAGCCTCGAGTCAGCCCGGGCGATCTACTCGATGTGGCCCGGGTATTTGGAGCGAAGCGACCTTGAGGACGTACTCCGTTCTCATGGCATGGGACTGACGATCATCCACACGAGCGGGCACGCGGTTGAGTCTGATTTAAAAGGGCTCGTCTCTGCGTTGGACCCCGGATGTGTCGTACCCATGCACACTTTCCATCCAGATCGGTTCCGCAGCATGTTTAAGAACGTGGTCACGCTCGACGACGGCGAAATGCTTTCGCTGCCGGTCAGTACATCTGGCACCAGGGAGTGAACCGTGTCTGAACCCGTTATCCGAAGGTACTTCGACGACCGGGCCACCCTGGCGAGAGTCACCCGAGATTTCGGGCGTTTGATCAGGTTCATCAACGCCTCACACGCCGAGTACACACTGCAACTGCGGCAGAACAGCTTCAACGTCTATTACCGGGGGAGCAGTCTTGCCAGTGTCAGACCCTCCGGCCGGGGGCGGTATTCGGTCCGAATTCACCGCAGGTTCCTGCAGGGCACGGTGAAGGACAAGATGAGCCAGCACTGTGACGAACAACCATATGGTGGGGCAGACGACGGGGCCTCCAACATCCGGTTTTACGTCAGGCCAGCCCAACTGCCGCGGTTTTTCCAGTCCAACCATTTGAGCGCCCTCGCGTCCAACATCGCGAGGGTCAACTACAGTGAGGAGCTGGCGTTCGAGCAGGTCCTGATGACCGACAATCCCGCGAGCGAGAGATTGATCGTCATCGATCGCCAGATTGCGGATCACAGTTGGACCAGGCAACTTGACCTCCTCGCGCTGGCCCGCGACTCCGACTCGGGGCCTTTCCATTTCCTCGTAATCGAGGTGAAAACGGGCAAGAATCCAGAGTTGAGGCACAAGGTCGGCCAGCAGCTGACCGATTATCTGGACCACATACGCGAGCACTTCGCTGACTACATCGACTGTTACAAGGAGAACTATCGTCAAAAGAAGTTAATGGGGCTGTTCGGGGATGACTTGCCAGCCGAAATAGAGATCGAGAGTTCCGTGAAAGGCCTTGTCATCAGCGGCGGTTACTCTCGCCGTGCGGAAGAAGCGAAAGCAGCCCTCGTTTGCGACTATCCCGATATTCGCGTCCAGATCATCAAGAACGTTATCGACCCGACTTGATGACCGGGGTAATGTCGCCTATCTGCGCGGATTTTCCGAAGTGAAGCGCCGCGGACCGGACTGAAACATAGAGATGGAGACCCGGATGATGCGACTTGAGGGCAAAACGGCGATCGTCACGGGCGGCGCACACGGGCTTGGCCGGGCGATCGCTTTGCGGCTGGCGGATGATGGCGCCGACGTGATGGTGGCCGACGTCCTTGGCCCAGACGCGGAGGTCGTTGCGGAGTCCGTGCGGGCGAAAGGCCGGCATGCGGCGTCGTTCGAGGTGGACGTGAGCGACTCGGCCGCGGTGGGTGCGATGGTGATGGCGGCTGTCGAGGCGTTTGGTCACGTGGATTTGCTGGTCAACAACGCCGGTGTCAGCGGGGAGGCCGGGTTGCTTGAGATGGAGGAGGCGCACTGGGACCGCATCATGGGCGTGAATCTCAAGGGCAATTTCCTGTGCAGCCAGGCGGTGGCGCGGGAGATGGTTGCCCGGGGCGAGGGCGGCAGGATCGTGAACATCACGTCGACCGCCGGGGCAAACGCCCGGCCGGGCGCCAGCGCGTACGCCTCGTCCAAAGCCGGGATCATCCAGTTCACGCGGGTCCTTGCCCTGGAGCTGGGCCGGCACGGCATTACGGTCAACGCGGTCGGGCCGGGCATGACGCTGACCGGCTCAGAGGTGAAACGGCCTCCGACCGAGGAGTACCAGGCGGCTTTCGTGGGACAGGTGCCGATGGGCCGCGCCGGGACGCCGTCAGACGTTGCCGCCGCGGTGGCGTTCCTGGCGTCTCCGGACGCGGCGTACATCAACGGACAGGTTATCTTCGTGGACGGCGGCTACTCGGCTGGCAAGCTGTCGGTGAGCGGTTAGGCTTTTCGGGGGTGCGAAATGACATTTGAAGGCCGGACGGCGATCATTACTGGCGCGGCGCAGGGGATCGGACGCGCCGTTGCACTCGATTTTGCGGAGCGAGGCGCCGATCTGCTGCTGGCGGACATCCAGGGCGAAAAGGTCGAGGGCGTAGCCGTCGAAATTCGTGCGTCGGGCGGGAAGGCTGTGGCCACCACCGTGGACGTGACCGACGCCGACTCGGTCGGCGAGATGGTCGCCCTGGCGATTAGCGAGTTCGGCGGGGTCGATATCCTGGTGAACGACGCAGGCGGCAGCGGGACCGAGGGCATCCTCGATATCGAGGATGTGACGGAGGACCGGTGGGACGCGCAGGTCGATCTAAACCTGAAGAGCGCATTCCTGTGTTGCAGGGCGGTCATACCGCACATGCGGGAGCGGGGTTACGGCCGCATCGTCAACCTCTCGTCGTCCAACGCCCGGGGGCATTTCGGACCGTTGTACACGTCCGGCATCCGGCTGCCGTATGCGGCGGCGAAGGCCGGGATCGTCGGCTTGACGGCGCAACTGGCGCGTGACCTCGGCCGGTCCGGCATTTACGTGAACGCGGTGTTGCCGGGCTTCATCCTGACGGAGGAGGGCGCCCGCGTGCGGGGGCGATACGAGGAGTTGCAGCGGGCGTCGCAAGAGGCGATGGCGGAGGCGGTGCCGCTGGGTCGCCCGGGACGCGCCGACGAGGTGGCGAAGGCGGTGGCCTTCCTGGCGTCGGACGACGCGAGT
>JACZRO010000215.1 GCA_022574675.1 Chloroflexota bacterium | reverse complement strand
CGGCCCATCGAGTCGGCGTCCACGACCGGGAGCCCGGTCACGGCAGCCACCATCAAGGGCTGCAGGGCGTTGCCGCCTCCGATCTCAAGCGACATCACGGCGTCGAACTTACGGCCCAGGTATTCCTCCATCATGCGGACCGGTTTCGCAGCGAAGTCCGGGTCTCGCAACCGCTCCTGGCCCACCAGCGGGGCGCCCATGCTGGACACAACGGCCACCAGGTCGTCATCGCCGAGCGTCTGCGGGTCGATAAGCGTGACCCGCGTGCCGGCCCGGTACATCTCTCGCATGTTCAGGTAGGAGTAATAGGGGCTGCCGCCGCCGCCGGCTCCCAGGATCCACGCGCCGGTCGACAACGGTGTCAGCTCGTCGGGTTGAATCTCCCGTGCATTAACCATTCGTCCGGGCGTCCTCCTCGAAATGTTTGCCCGGGTCACACATTCCAGCCGTCACCCGGATTCGCCCTGTTCCGCGTTCTTGCGCGCCTCGTAGTTCTCAAACGCCCGCTGAACCATCGGACGACGGCGTCCCTCGGGTTTGGCGAGGGCGAAGCCCGGGTCGCTTTCGCCGAGTGAGCTGAGCTGGTAAAGCGGGAACGCGCCCTGGATGTGCTGGGTGAACCCCTGCGCGTCCTGCGCCTGGTTGATCGCCAGCTTGATCATTCGCAGTTGGAACGGGTCGTTGGCCGCTACCCTTGCTGCGTAGGCCATCGATTCCTCTTCGAGGCGGTCCTTGGGGATGACCCGGTTCACGAACCCTAGTTCCATGGCCTCTTGAGCATCGATAAATCGGCTCTCGAACAGGATCTCTCGCGCCTTCCGGTGGTGCAGGTCCCACGGAACAGAGAAGTACTGGAAGTTGGCCGGGAGGAACATGGCGTCGTCCGCGGCGAAGATCACGTCCATGGCGGATGAGATGATCCAGCCGGCGAAGATGCAGTAGCCCTGCACGGCGGCGATGGTGGGCTTCGGCAGGTTCCGCCAGCGCAGGGACGTATCGATATTCAGATCGAACCCGCGCCGGTACTTGCCGCGCAACCCGTCCTCGTACGGCCGCTCCTCGCGGTCCGCAAGTTCTTCCGGCGTGCCCAGGTCGTGGCCGGCGGAGAAGTGGTCGCCCGCGCCCGCAAGGACGATCGCCCCGACACCGTCGTCCTCGCCCGCGCGCCCGAAGGCGTGGTCGAGCTCCTCCAGCAGCACCCGGCTCTGGGCGTTGCGGTATCGCGGACGGTTGAGGACGATCCGCGCGACACGGCCATGTTGCTCGTACAGGATCTGCTTGTAGTCGCTGGGCGGCATGAGGGTGCTCCCGCTCCGTTGGTTTGCGTTCAGTCTGAAGGTCCGGCGCCGGTGACGCCGCGGTCTAATAGATCGGTGTAGCCGTCCTCTTGTATCCCGAGGAGCCGTTCAAGGACTTGCTGCGTGTGCTGGCCCTGTAACGGGGCCGGGCGGTCGACGACGGCCGGGGTTTCGGAGAACCGCACCGGTACGCCGGCATGGGGATGGCGTCCGGTCTCCGGGTGGTCGATCTCCACGATGAAGCCGCGCTCGCGTAGCGCCGCATCACTTGCGACCTCGCACGCGTCCAGGACCGGGGCCGCGATCACGCCCGCCTGCGACAGCCGCTCGGCCAGCGCGTCCCGGTCTTCGTCCGCAATCCAGGCGCTGATCTCGGCGTCGAGGGCATCCTCGTTCGCCTTTCGGGCCGCGTTGTCAGCAAAACGGGGGTCGGCGCGCCACTCGTCGTGGCCGGCGATACGGCACAGCGTGGCCCACCGCGTCTCAGACTCGGCGGCAAGGGCGAGCCACCCTTCGGCGGCGCCAACGTCGCGCGTGCGGTAGATGCCGTGCGGAGAGAAGGTCATGTGCCGGTTGCCGAGCCGGCCGCGTACGTTGCCGGTCATGCGCTCCTCGAGCATAGCGTCGCCGATGAACGCCAGGTTCGACTCCTGCATCGACAGGTCGATATTCTGCCCCTCGCCCGTCAACTCGCGGTGTAAGAGCGCGGTCACGATCGCAGCGAACCCGTTCAGCCCGGCGACGGCGTCCGGGTACATCTGCCCGGAGTTGAGCGGCGGGCCGTCCTCATATCCGAGCAGGGACGACATCCCGGAGATCGGTTCGATCGTTCCGCCGATGCCGGGCACGTCCCGCCAGGGGCCGGAACCGCCAAAGGCGGAGAGGCTGCAGAGGATGATGTCCGGCTTGATCTCCCGGAGCGATTCGTAGTCGATCCCGAGATTTCCAAGCACGCGCGGCGAGAAGTTCTCGGCGACGAAGTCGGCCAGCGGCACGAGCCGCCTGAATACGTCGATGCCGTCGGGGTGGCGCAGGTCCAGCGTGATGCACTGCTTGTTGAGATTGACGGCGTTATACAGGTGGTTGACGTTCCACGGATGTTGTTCCGGGTGTCGCTCGGGGCCGGCTCCGGTCCCTTGCTTCACCGCGTCGGGAACCGGCCTGTCATATGCGCCGCGCCACGAGTCCGGTCGGCCGTGGAACTCCACCTGGATGATCTCGGCGCCGAGCATTCCCAGTAACTCAGTTGCGTAGGAACCGGCCCAGGCTTGCGTCAGCACGATACCGCGATATCCGGCGAGTGGACCCGTCATCACCGCACCGCCTCGCGGGCCGTCCCAGCCTTGCGGGCGGCTCCTGACGCGACCAGGGCCTCGACCGCGCTCTCTTCAAGCCCGGCGAACTCGCGCAGGACCTCGACGGTGTGCTCGCCCGGACGCGGCGCTCGCCGTACCAGTCTCGCCGGGGAGCCGCCCATCTTGAAAGCGGGCCCAGGGTACTCCGGCCCGCCTTCGTCGGGCGTACGGAAGAACTCCCGGGCGCGTAGATGCTCGTTTTCGGCCAGTTCATCCGTTTCAAGAACCGGCCCGGCGATAACCCGCAGCGCGGCCAGC
>JACZRO010000076.1 GCA_022574675.1 Chloroflexota bacterium | reverse complement strand
ACATAGGTGATTGCGCGGCGAGCCGGCACGACTCCAGTTCTGCGATCGAGTACGCGGCGGTGTTCGAGGGAGCGCTTGAGAAGGTCGCCGGGCTGAGTGTGCCTACGATCTCGATGATCGAAGGCGTGTGCGTCGGCGGAGGGCTTGAACTGGCTTCCGTCACCGACATTCGGATCGCTGCGGAGGGCTCCAGGTTTGGAGTCCCGGTTGCGCGTATCGGCGTAGTCGCCGGCTACCGGGAGATGCGCCGGCTGGTTGCGATCGCCGGTCCGGCCAACGCCGCGTACATAGTGCTCAGCGGGGAGGTCTTTGACCATGAGACGGCGCTCGGCATGGGGCTTTTGACGCGCGTCGTGGACCGGGAGAAGTTGTCGGATGAGGTGTATGGATTGGCAACCCGGATGGCCGACCTGTCCCCGGTGTCCCATGCAGCTCACAAGGAGATCCTTGAGACGCTACTCGAAAATCCATCGCTCGATGGTGTGGACCTGAAAGCGGCGGACGGCCCGCAGTTCCGTGCCTTCGACTCCGAAGACTTCCAGATCGGCACGGACGCCTTCGTTAAGAAGACGAAGCCCCGTTTCGTGGGCCGTTAGCGCCGGTGGCAAAGGGGGATGTGACGCCGGGATCGCCAACGCGCGTCGGTATTTACGCCGACGATCTAACGGGCGCGCTTGATGCGGCGGCTCCGTTCGCCGCCGCAGGCATGTCGGCGTACGTCTCTGTGTTCGGCGTGGTGCCGGACGGCGCCGCCCGACGACACCGGGTGTTGTCGCTCAACGTGGATACGCGTCACGGCGATCGGTTCCCGGTGTTCGACAGGGCTGCGCGGGCGGCCCAGGAACTGCGTGCGGCAGGGTTCGATCTGCTGGTCAACAAGATCGATTCCACGTTGCGGGGACACGCCGGTATGGAAGCGCGGGCCGGGCTCACTCCGGAACCGCCGGACCCACGTGACAGCGCCAATCGGGTGTCATGGGCGGGACCTCGACTGGCGTTGATCGCCCCTTCGTTCCCGGCGATGGGACGGACTGTACGCAAAGGGCAGGTCCGGGTGGACGGCGTCCCGCTGGCGGAGTCCGAAGTAGGCCGCGATCCGCTGTCGCCGGTGTCGTCCAGCGACATCGTGGAACTCGTCGAGGCAAACACCGGAGACAGGCCTGCCATCGTGACGCTCGACGAGGTGCGTGGGGGTGATCGTCTGCGGGCAGCGATATCGAACCTGATGGAAACGCCGCCCGTTATCGCCGTCTGCGACGCCGAAACCGACGAAGACCTGGACCGGATAGTCGCTGCGGTCCTTCATGCGCACGGAGAAACGCGCGGGGCCGTGATCCTTGCCGGATCGGCCGGCGCCGCGGCCGCGCTGGCGCGCGCCCTCTCCGGCCAATCGGGTGATCGCCCGAAACACGCGGGGCCCGGGCAGCGCGGAAAGCCTGTGCTCGTAATCTCAGGCAGCCAGAGGAGCGTGACCGCAAGACAACTGGAATCCGCAGCGGGCGAGCGATCCGTGGAGTGGCTGCAGATCGATCCTCGGACCCTGTTGGTGGAGGAAACGGCCGGTGCGGTGCGGGACGACACGGTCAGGCGCGCTGTCGATGCGCTTGGTCAGGGACGGCACGCCGCCGTGTCGCTGATGCGGATCGAGGGCCCGGCGGCGGCCGACAGCGATTCCCGCACTCAGCTCGTCCGAGAGCTGGGCGCGATCTGTTACCGGGTGGCGCGGCGGACGCGTCCGGGCGCACTCGTACTGATCGGCGGCGATACGGCCCAGAGCGCGCTCAGGGCGGTCGGCGCCGCTGGTATCGTGTTGGACGCCGAGCCGTTTACCGGCATCCCCGCCGGGACTATCGATGGCGGATTGCTCGCGGGTGTCCCGGTGGTTACGAAGGCCGGGGCGTTCGGAGGAGACAGCGCCCTCGTTGACGTGATCGATTACCTGAGCGGAACTTGAAGGGCCGGGCGCTGCAAAGACCGGCAGCGAGAACCCGCCATAAAAACCTGCCGGAAACGCCGGCCGGAAATGCCAATCGAAAATAAAGGACGTGTCGAAGCGTGAGCAAGCCAATCCTGGCGATAACCCTCGGCGACCCGGCGGGGGTCGGACCGGAGGTTACGGCGAAAGCGTTCCCGCACGAAGTCGGTCTGGGACGATCCATCCCGCTCGTCGTAGGGGACGCACGGGTGATGTCGGACGCCGCCTCTCGGTGGGCGCCGGAGTGGAGCGTGGCGGCGATCGAGACCCCGGAGGAGGCCGCGACCTCTGGAGCGCGCTCCGGGGAACGCGTGATCCCGGTCATCGACCTGCACAACTGCGACCCGGCCCGCGTCAAAATCGGCGAAGTAGACCCGTACACCGGCAACGCGGCGTACGAGTACGTCGTCAAGGCCGCGCATCTGGCGATGGACGGGCGCGTGGACGCCATCGTGACGGCGCCCCTCAACAAGGAAGCGATGCGTCTCGCCGGGCACATGTACGACGGCCACACAGGTTTGCTGGGCAGTCTTACGGGCGCCAGGAAGTACTTCATGGTGCTCGGGTCTGAAGCCCTCAGGGTGATCCACGTAAGCACGCACGTATCGCTGGAGGAGGCGGTTCGGCGTGTCAAGGCCGACCGGATTCTCGACACGATTCGGGCCGGGAATGAGCATCTGAAACAGATGGGATTCGAGCGCCCGCGCATCGCAGTCGCGGGGCTGAATCCCCACGCCGGGGACGGCGGCCAGTTTGGGGTGGAGGAAGCGCGGGAGGTCGCCCCGGCGGTCGAGTCGGCGCGCTCCGAGGGGATCGACGTCACGGGGCCGATTTCGCCGGACACGGTTTTCCGGCAGGCGCATGCCGGCCGTTATGACATCGTGGTGGCGTTGTACCACGACCAGGGCCACATCCCGATCAAACTCGTCGCCTTCGACGAGGGCGTCAACGTGACGGTAGGGTTGCCGATCATCAGGACGTCTGTGGACCACGGAACGGGTTTCGATATCGCGGGGCAGGGGGTCGCGAGCGAGGTCAACATGATCTCAGCGCTCGACTACGCGTACCGGATGGTCACGGGAGACCGGAGAGAAGGCTCGGCCTGAGGCCGCTGTCCATGGTGCTGCGCCAGTATCCCGGGGTTCTCGAAGGACCTCCCACGGTGCAATCGTCTTCATGGCCGTGTCGCGAAAAGTCATTCTGAGTCGAGGCGAAGAATCTCCCCGGTCATCTGATCACCGCGTCAGACGCGATCAACACAGGTCGCGCTGCGCTCTTTTTGTCAATCGACAGGATTGCGTTGTAGCGGGCGCAGCAAGCCGCGCCCCTACGGTGTGGGAGCGCCCCGGGCGTGCCGCGAAAAGTCATTCTGAGTCGAGGCGAAGAATCTCCCCGGTCATCTGATCACCGCGTTAGACGCGATCAACACAGGTTGCGCTGCCCCCGTTCTACGGCGCTGCGGGTCTATGCATCATTGTCCTCGGCGACCGTGGTAGCAGGTTCTTCCGCTGGCACGCTCACGGGTCCGAGCGTCTGCCGTGACCTGAAATACAGGCCGAGCGTTGCGAACAGCAGCACAGCGCCCACGATGCTGGAGCCCCACGGCAGGTAAGTGCCGTACAGGGTCAGTGTGTCCTTACCGTCCCGAGCCTCGTCGACAAGTTCAGCGATAGTGGCGTCTGTGTAGCGGAAATCGTTGGCGAATCGCAGGTACTTCGTGCCGTCCGGGGCGACTGCGCTCACGGTGTCACGCACGATCGCGTCGACGGCTGCGCCGGTGTCCGGCTCTACCCACACATCGGTCACGGTGTCGAACACCCATGGCAGCCCACCGGCTTCCGGTGGGTCGGATACGCCGAGCGGCACGTCTTTGGCGTCGACGACGTAGCGCCAGGTGGCGAGGCCGTTCGTCTCATCCTCTTCGACGAACGCAGCGGGAAGCGCCTGTCCTGCCACGGCGATCCAGGTCTTGTAGGTCGTATCTTTCTGGGCGTGGAACGGAAGGCCCCACTGGTCGGTGCGGCGGACCGCTTCCTCCATCAGTTCCGGCAGGTACAACTTGGTCTTACGGTCGACCACCAGCGTGAGGTCGGTCGGGGCGAACCGCGGGTCCAGGAGGCCCAGGTCGGAGTTGTCCGCAAGGTTGGTCGTGACGACCTTCTCGTTAATGAACATCGTGTCGCCATCGGTCCCGGTGGCGACGCGCGTCCGGTGGAACCTGACCGGGATTGTGACAGTCGGGAGATCGGCGGGGTTAGCCAGGATCTGCTGCGTTTCTGGTTTGAGAACGAGCGCCAGGGCGGCGGGGTCGGCGAGGAGCGCGGAAACGACCGGATTAGCCAGGGCCGCGCCGAGTGCGGGGTCGGTGACTAGCGCCATAAGATCCGGGCTGGCAACGAGAGCCGTGACCACGCCGGAGGAAAGCAGCGCGCCGAATGCTGGATCAGCCAGCACCCCGAGGATGGCCGGGTCGCTGAGAAGCGCGCCGAGCGTCGGGTTGGCCGCCGCCAGCGCGGGCAGAGCGGCCGGGTTGGCAAGGGCGTCAAGCACCGCCGGGTCGGAGAGCGCCGCCATCGCGTCGGCGTTAGCGAGAAGACCGGTAACTGCCGGATTCGCGAGCGGAGCGAGGGCGGCGGGATCGGCCAGCAGACCGAGGATGGCAGGGTTCGACACCAGATCGCCAAGAGCCGGATTTGCGAGCAGGCCTGCGATCGCCGGATCACTCAGCAGATCACCAGCGCCGCCGGACGCCGCCAGCGCGGACAGGGTGGCGTTGGCCAGCAAACTGTCCGTGATCGACGTGTTAACGAGTGTGTAAGTGCCTTCGATGTCGACCGTGCGGTCGAGGTCGTCGGGGACCCTCTCAAACCGGTCGAATATGACGGTGCCCCAGATGATCCCGAATCCGAGAAGGATCACTCCGAGAATTCCGACCACCCATATGATTCTCGACGTCTGACTGGTCATGGCGTGCGTCCATTTCCCTGTTCAAAGGCCGGACGGCGGAATTGCGTTGCGCCGCCCACCCCGGACGCGCCGTCTAAACCGGTCGCGGCTCGCCGGGATACGCAAGAGGGTACCGTGCCGGAAACGCGTGCTTCTCGAAAACAACGTCGCGGGGATCACCGTAAAGTGCAGATTCAGTCGTCAATTCGTATTGATTCGGGAGAAATCGGACTCCTCTGGAAGCGGTCTTTAGCCCCGTGTGCGGGACCGGGGAAATTCGCGATCATGCGAAGGCGCGCAGGTTGGACTTCGCCATCTCACTACTGGTCACAAACTCAAGTAACGCGGATTGTCCCTCTTCTGTAGCGCGGCGGGCGCGGAGGATTGCGGGACCGACATCCCCCGGGTCTTCTACCCGTTCATTCCAGCCGCCCATAGCGCGCGCCATGTCGGCGTAGCGCCCGTACAGTCGGCGGGAGCCGAAGAGGTCGTTGGATCGCTCCATGTGCGGAACCTCGACCGCCATGTCGTCGTTGTTCAGTACGATGGTGCAGATCGGGATGTTGGAGCGGACCGCCGTCTCGAAGTCGAGGCCGGTCATTCCGAACGCCGCGTCGCCCATGAAGTTCACGCAGAACTTTTCCGGCCGCGCCAGCTTTGCTCCCATGATGAGTCCGAGCCCGGTGCCCAGGCCGTGGGACTTGCCCCAGCCGATGTAGCTGCGGGGGCCATCGGACCGGTAGAACGGCATGATCTGCATGCGCGGGCTGCCGGAATCGTGCGTGACGATGGCCTCGGACGGCTCGACAAGTTTCATAAATTCGCCGATGACCCTGTACGGCGTGATCGGCGTTTCGTCCGACGTGAGTTTCGGCTCCCATTCGCCGTACCAGGCCGATCTCAGGGCCGAGATGCGTCCCGCGGTATCTGGCGTCTCACGCTGGCGGGTGGACAGCAACTCTTTGCAGGCGTCGATCATCTGCCGCAGCACCAGGCGGGCGTCGCCGAGAAGTGGGTGGTCGGCGTCGTAGTCCTTGTGCAGGTCCGCCGGGTTGTTCGTGGCGTGGATGACGGTCTTGCCCGCGGGGATCGGCGTGACCATGCCCTGGATGGTGAAGCTGGTGCCGATGCCGAACAGGACGTCGCAGTCACGCCAGTATTCGAGCGCGGCGCCGTTCATCACCTCGGAGAGCGATCCGACGGACAGCGGGTGCATCTCCGAGAAGGCGCTTTTTCCGGCCATCGTCGTGCCGACCGCGACCTGCAGCAACTCCGCAAGCTCGGTCAGCTCTGCGCTCGCCTCCGCGTACAGCACGCCCTGGCCGGCGATCACGAGCGGACGATCGGCGTCGAGGAGTACCTTCGCCGCTTCCATGACGTCGTCTTCGTCCGCCGCTGAGACGGCCGTTTTGACCGGCACGTAGTTGTCCACGATCGAGGGATCGACTTCGGCTACGGCGATGTCGGCGGGTATCTCCAACATCGCCGGGCCGGGGCGGCCCATCCGCATTGCCGCGAATGCGCGCCGCAACGAAGCGCCTGCGCGGTCCGGCGTGTTTATGCGTTCTATGTGCTTTGTCACCGAGTCGTAGCTCTTCAGAGAGCTATACATCGGCATGACGCTCTCGCGAGATACCGGGTGCCCCAGGGGCAGGAAGAGCATGGGCACGGAATCGGAAAACGCCGTGGCGACGCCGGGATAAGCGTTCTCAGCGCCCGGGCCGTACTGCATGGCGAACACCGACGCCTTGCGGCCATTGGTGACTCGTGCAAAACCGTCCGCGATGTGCACGCCGACGCGTTCCTGCCGGCAGATCACGGGCCGAACGCCCGTCTCCGCGATCGCCTCAATCAGGGCCGTCGTCGGGAAGGCGCTCAGGAACTCGATGCCCTCTTTCTTCAGGATGAGCGCGATGGCGTCGATGGTGCGCATGGTCCGCTCCGTAGTGTGCTAACTGATGCTCGCGGACATCATGGTTTCGCGTGATCGAACGTCGACCGGAGTTGTTCGATTCGGAATCGTAATTTTTTACCGTTGGCTGAGGCTCCGAATCGAACCGCTGCTCTTTGTACCGCTTTCAGCGCACTTTCATATTCGTTCGTGTGAGGCTGCAAACGTCTAAACCAACCTTTGCGTTCAAGGTGTCGCACGGCTTCCCTTCCGTCCCCTTTGTTCGTCCGCGTGTAGCCAGAGTCCGCCCGATCGTAATATGCGGCGAACTTCGCGTTGGCCGCCCTATCGATAGATTTCACGTAATACCACGCCCTATTGGAATTTACGCTGACTTTATCCAGGGCAGGAAAGAGCTGGCTGTTTGGGCCGCGCTGGTAAGTGCATACGTTGGCGATGAATTCTTCTGGATTTTTCACAAGTCGTGCCGGTTGACTCGATGTCATGTCACTCCGCCTGTGTTTCATTCCTCGTCGTTCACGGCCTGCAGCAGCGCGGTGATGTAGCCGTAGCAGAAGGCGAACGCCACCCCGCTTGCGTTTGGGCCGGAGATGTCCGGCACGTGATCGGGCATGAGCATGTATTTGTAGCCGACCTCTTTGTAGGCCCGAATGGCCTGAAGCATGTCGACATCCCCCTCGTCCGGGAAGACTTCGACAAAGTCGCCGACCCGCCCGCGGATGTTTCGGAAGTGGACGTTGAAAATCTTGTCGCGCTCTCCGAAGTACCGGATCACGTCGTAGATCTCTTCGCCCGGGCTGTCGAGCATCTCGGACACCGTGCCCTGGCAGAAGTTCAGGCCGTGGTACTCGTTCTCGTGCATCGAGACGAACTTCTTGAGGCCCTCGACGGTCCCCAACACGCGGTCCACGCCCATGTAGCCATCGGGTGTGCGCGGGTCGTGCGGATGGCAGGCCAGCCGGACCCTGTTCTCCGCGGCGACGGGCACCACGCGCTCAAGGAAGTAGTCGATCCGCTCCCAGAACTCGTCGGTGGAGACCTTGCCGGCGATGGTCGGGGCCTGGTCCGGGTCGGCCTCCGCGTAACGCCATGTTGAGTTGCTGGAGCCGCCGCGGCCGGACGTCCGCTCCGTCCGGGGAATGCCGATCAGGTTCATGTTGTACTTGACCGCAGGGATCCCGGCCTCCGACACATTGCGGATCAAGTTGCAGATCGATTCGATCTGCCGGTCCCGGTCCGGGTCCTGCGCCAGCATCACGGCGCGGCTCTGGTTCTCCTCCACCGGGCGGGAGCTGAGCGGCAGTTGAACCATGTCGAGCGAGATACCGAACGACTCGACCCTCTCGCGATGGTCTTTTAACGTCTGCAATGTCCAGTCGTGGGGATCGCCGGGCGGGTCTGCGCAGATGTTCTTGAGGCCGAGCTGCGCCCAGACCTCGAAGTCGGTGTCGTCGCGTGCGCCGACCTGTGTACCTACGTGCATCCGTTCTCCTGTCTGTCGCTTGAAAGCCGGTGCGTTCGGGAGGGCAAAACCGGGAGTGCGTGCCCGGCCGGCCGGAAATCAGGCGCGAGCGGCCCGGACTTTATCGAGCATCACCGGAGGCAGCGGGAAGATCCATCCCCGGTTGCGAATGATGGCCTCTGCGAAGGCAGGAGAGATGGCGACGATTATCTCAGCCTCGAGCGAGAACCGGCCGGTGAAGCCGCCGATGGCCGTGCGGGCGTGCACCCCGGCGTAGCCTCCCGGGTCGTCGCCGTCGACGGCGAACTCGCTCAACGCGCCGCCAAAAACCGACTGCCAGCGCCCCGAGAAGCCGTTGACCACGGCCGGCCCGGATCCAAACTCGACGTCGGTGGATACCACCATGCCGAGCGCCTTCACGGTATAGAGCACATCGTTCAGGTCGCCACCCTCGCCTCCGCATGTGAGCGCCCAGTGCAACCGCCTGAGATGGCCGTTGGCGATCTCCACCCCGGCCGCCTGGCCGTGTTCCACGCGATCGCCGTCGTCGTTCATGGGTCGTGCCCCGGCGACCATGCCGGAGAGATAAACGAGCCCGCTCTCGTGGATCACGGCGCCCGGGATGTTTGCGCCGGCCAGCGAAACGACCGTGTCTTCAAACGTCCCCAGCTCCACGCCGAGCTGCGCGATACGGTCATACACGTCAAAGTCACGCCGCAGCTCGTCCGGGACGATGCCCTCGTCGTAGTACCTGCCCAAAATCGCTCTCCCGGTTATTGGCTGCCCTGGGTATCTGGCCGGCGCATAGACCCGTTGTCCGTGGCGGCCGACCGGAAGCATAAACCCGGAGGCATAGAGGCATAAATAAGGCCGGCGACCCCGCTACCCTGCGCTTACCTCTTTGTTTGCCCCCTGTTGTTTTCAGGAACGCTGCGTGTGACGGGGCCGACGATCGCGTCCCGGCTCAACGGTCCGTAACGTCGGCTATCGGTGATCCCGGGCGCGGCACGGTTGTCCCCGAGGACGATGTACTCATCTTCCCGGGGCGCCCAGGCGTGCAGCCAGTCGACAGGCATCGGACCCGGGATATGCGGCTCTTCGACCAGGTCGCCGTCGATCCGCAGATTGCCGTCGCGTATCTCGACCAGCTCGCCCGGCAGTCCGACGATCCGCTTGAGGTCCTCCCTGTCGCCGCCGGGCGGCCGTAGGACGACGACGTCAAACCTGGCGGGCTGACCATGCCGGTATCGGCGCGGCTCAACGATGGCGCGGTCGCCGTCCGAGAAAGCAGGCGCCATGCTGGTCCCGGACACGACGATCTCGATGCCGAGCGCGCGTCCGGCAACGCGGCGCCAGAGGCGTTTCAGCATCCTTTTAACATCCGGCCGACGGCGGTCCCGGGATGCCCGGGAACTGCAATTCATGTGTGTTAGATTTACCGCGCATTTTTGATCAAGCTCAGTTACAGGATCCCCACCCTCGCCCCCTGTCGGCGCAGGGGCGTCGGTCCGCCCGGGAGGCACATTATGTCTTTGCTCGCCAATCTCGCTAACCGCATCCGGCCGCGCGCCATCGTGAACGCCCACTGCGACGTGCCCTGTGGCATTTACGACCCGCACGACGCCCTCCAGGCGGCGCAGACCTGCATCCGCATGACGGAACTGCTGCTTGAAGGCGAGGGCGACACCGGCCTGGCGGCGCAGAACACACGTGTCCGCCAGATACTGACCAAAGAAGAGCACGCGACGAAGGCGAAGGATGACATCCTGGTCATCTGGACCGACTACTTCAAGCCGCCGCACCTGGAGAAGTACCCGGACCTCCACGAGAAGGTCTGGAAGGCGTGCCAGCTCGGTTCCCAGGTCAAGATCGGCGTCAACATGGACACTGCGGTCGCCTTCAAGGCGGCGCTGCAGGAGATCGGCGACATCTTCTGGGAGACCAAGGCGTAAGCGATCTCACGGAACGCTAATTCGCGAGGCCCGGTCGTTTGGACCGGGCCTCTTGATTTCGACGACGGGTGGCGCACAAACAGTGCCTCGGCTACATCCCGTATTTGGCAAGCATCGACCGAATATAGGTGACGGCCATTGGAACGGCGGTCGGCTCGTCCAACTCGTCCTGGCCCTCGAACACGATCGACATCCACCCGTTGAACCCGGCGTCGCGGATGATCGGCATGATCCGGTCGTAGTCGAGCCACTTCTCTTCACCCGATGCGATGCGGTAGATCTTGGCTCGCACGTGCACGGCGCGCGGCGCTGAGGCGGCTATCGACCCGTAGAAGTCGTATGCCGGATCGGGCTTGCCGCGTGCGCCGGAAGCTCCGGGAGACCCCCGGTACTGGCCGACGTCCAGGATGTGCGTGTAGTAGTCATCATCGACGGCGTCCAGGAGTCTGAGCGTTTGTTCGCCCGTGGCGGGCACGCAGCCGTGGTTGTGGTTGTGAAGGCCGATCGCCACGCCCCTGGATCGGGCGTAGGCAGTTACCTCTTTCTGTGCGGCGATCAGCCGCGTCCAGACGTCTTCCTCCGGCTCGTTTTCGGGGAGCCATGCTCCGAAGTTCCGCACCATCGGAATGCCCATGCGCGCGGCGACGTCCACCCACGTTTTGACCAGTTCCTTTTGCTGCTCAAGCTCCTCACCCGTCTTTCCGAAATCGTTGGAGACCCCGATGTAGGAGAGATGGAGGCCATTGCGCAGGCAGGACTGCTTGATGCGCTCCAGGTACGCATCGTCCGTCGATCCGAAATGCGTGTAGTGGAGGTCCACGCCATCAAGCCTCATCTCGGCGGCTCTTTGCAAGAAACCGAACATGTCGATCTTGCCGGCGATGAAGGTGTCCCGGTAGGAGAGGGACTGGAGTCCGAGCTTGATCATGCGGCCTCCCAGAAGGCGTTCACGAAGGCGTTGGCGAAGGACGGCTGCGATGGGGGCTTCACGATTAACCGCCGGAATGTACCATAGCGGCCCATCACCCCCGCCGGAGCAAAGCAAGTTTGGCCAGGATCGATTCACATCTCCACGTCTGGGCGCTCGACGACGATCGTTACTCGATGCCGCCCGGGCGTGTTCCGAACGTGCCGGGTGACGTCGACCGCCTGCTACCGCTGATGGATGAGGCGGGAATCGACGGGGCGCTGATAGTCCAGCCGATCTTCCACGGCTTCGACCACAGTTACGTAACCGATGCCATCGCGGCGCATCCCGACAGGTTCAAGGGGATGGCGCTCATCAACCCGCAACGGGTCGATGCCGTCGAGCAGCTGGAACGGCTGGTCTCGGAACAGGGTTATTGCGGCGTCCGGTTCAACCCGGCGCTGTGGGTGTACGGAGTGATCGAGCACCTGAACCTCACTCCGGCCGAGCGGACGGAGCATTTCAAGGTTTGCCCGGATTGCCAGCTTCAGCACTTGAACGACGAGGCGGGCAAGGCGGTCTATCAGAAGGCCGGGGAGCTGGGCGTCCCGGTCGGTTTTATGGTGTCCCCGGCCTACTTCGACCAGATCGACGAGCTGCTGATCGAGTTTCCCGGGACGCCGGCGATCATCGATCACTTCGGCGGTTGCAAGACGGCTAACGGCGCCGGGGGATCAAACCCGGACTGGGATGCGTTGCTCGCCCTTGCCCGGCACCCTCAGCTGCGGATCAAGGTCTCCGGTTTTGTGGGCCCGAGCAGCGAGCCTATGCCACACCGTGACGCCTGGCCCATGGTTCACGATCTGATCAAAGCCTTCGGCGCTGAACGGCTGATGTGGGGGACCGACTTCCCATGGATCCAGAGTCATGGGGGATACGTGGAGGGGACCAGGATTATCGACCAGATCCCGGACATCTCAGACGGGGATCGCGATCGGCTGCTGGGAGGCACCGCGACATCCCTTTTCGGCGACTGGAGTTAGACCGTACGGGTCCGACACGCCCCGGACGGATAGAGGAGCGGCGATATGACGACGACCGAGAAGATGACACTTGCGAAGGCGCCCCTGACCGCCGGTGCGATGGCGGAGGCGGCGAAAGCGCTGGCGGCCGAGATCGGCAGCGATTCCCGGCTCCAGTTCGAGTTCGGAAATGAGCAGCGTTTCGAGTGGGACTATCGTCCTCACGTACGCGCCGGGGTGCCCCTCATGGACATGAGCGCGGCCGCACGGAAGGCGGCGATGCGGCTGGTGGAGGTGAGTGTGGGCGCTCGCGGAAGCGAGAAGGCCGCTTCGATAATGGCTCTCGAATCGACGCTGGCTGACCTCGAGGCGCTGGGCGGTACCGGAGTCGCAGGTCGCCCGCGCGACCCGTCCCGTTACTACTTCGTCATCTACGGCGATCCCGGCGGAGATGCGCCGTGGGGCTGGCAGGTCGACGGCCACCATGTTTCGCTCAATTACACGGTGGTGGACAACGAGTACGTCGCCGTCACGCCGACCTTCTTCGGCGCAAACCCGGCCCGCACGCCGAACGGGGAGAACGCCGGATTCCGGCCGTTGCCGGAGGAGGAAGACGTCGCACGCGACCTGCTACTCGCGCTAACCGATGACCAGCGGAAGATCGCAGTACCTGACCCGGTTGCGCCGTCCGACATCCTGACGGACAGCTACGCGCGCGTCACTCCGGGGGACCCCAGGGGCATCGCGCTCTCGGCCCTGGACGATCCGCAACGCGACAAACTCGTGAATCTGATCCACGTCTACGTGGACCGCATGACGGACGAGATCGCGGCGAACCAGTGGCGGAAGATCGAGGGCGACGGCCTGGATACTGTCACGTTCGCGTGGATGGGCGGTCCTGAGCCCCGGGAAGGCCACTACTACGCCGTGCAGGGTCCCCGTTTCCTGATCGAGTACGACAACACCCAGAACGGCGCCAACCACATCCACTCGGTGTGGCGGGACTACCTCAGTGACTGGGGCGACGACCTGCTAGGGAAGCACTACTCGGACGCAAGCCCCGAACACGGCCACGACCGTTAGCGGGCGTCGGGCACTTCAGGGGATCGGCGCCAGGCCGCCGGATTGAGTGCGCCCGGTCGGCGCGGGCGGCCCGCGCTCAAATGATCGCGGCGGCGATTCCGGCGGCGCAGAAACCGACGCCGGCGCCGGTACGCGCCGTCAGCCGTTCCTTGAAGAACGCCACCGCGAGCAGGATGGCGAAGATCGGCGCCGTGCTCTCCAGCATGGCGACGATTCCGGCGTGCGCGTACTTGATACCGAGCGTATAGCCGACAAGCGCGAGCCCGCCGAATATCGCACTGGCGGTCAGAAGACGGCGATCGGCAGCGCCCAGGGAGAAGATTTCGAAGCTTTGCCTGCGGGCCACCCACACGATGTAGGCGATGGCGGGGAACAGGTACCCGACGGTGGAGCCGGCGATCGGGTCGACGTTTTCGATGGCCATGTCAAAACCGATCAACCCCGCGGCCCACATCAGCCCGGCCAGCAGCACAGTCGGCGTGGCCGCCAGAGTGGAGCCGGGCGCCT
>JACZRO010000214.1 GCA_022574675.1 Chloroflexota bacterium | reverse complement strand
GTCGGATCATCCCCGTAACCGTCGACACCGGCGACGACGAGTCGGTCAAGGCGATGGTTTCACAGGCGCACAAAGAGCTGGGCCGCATCGACATCCTGGTCAACAACGCCGCCGTCGTGGGCGGAGGTCCGGTTCCGACTCTCGCCGAGATCACCAAGGATCACCTGTGGGCTGACATGAACGTCAAAGTGATGGGTTACCTGCGCACCGTGCAGGCGGTCGCCCCCCTGATGCAGGCCCAGGGATGGGGCCGGATCATCAACATTTCCGGCATGGCGGCCCGGAACGCCGGGTCCACCATCGGCAGCATGCGGAACGTGTCGGTCGTGGCGATGACGAAGAACCTGGCCAACCTGCTGGGGCCCGACGGGATCAACGTGACGGTGGTGCACCCGGGCGCCACGAGGACGGAGCGGACCGCCGGGGTCATCGCGGAAAGGGCGGCGGCGGAAGGCGTCTCGGAGGAGGTGATCGAGGAAAGGATGGCAGGGGCCAACTCGATCAAGCACTTCGTCGACGCGCGCGAGATCGCATACGTGGTCACCTTCCTGGCTTCGCCGAGGGCGATCGCCATCAACGGCGACGTGATCGCCGCGGGCGGCGGGCTGGGCGCCGCGATCCATTACTAGCCGCCGAGCGCACGATGAATGGCCGATGAGCGCCCGGGGAAAGCCAAAAGATCTCGAGGTCTGATTGATGCGGATTGCCATAGGGGGAGACCACGCCGGGTTCCCGATGAAGGGGCCGGTGGTTGACATGCTCCGGTCCTGGGGGCATGAGGTGGTCGATCACGGCACAAACAGCACGGAGCCGGTCGATTTTCCGGACATAGCGCGGCTCGTCTGCGGCGACGTCAAGTCGGGCAGGGCGGACCGGGGGATCATGGTGTGCGGGACCGGGGTCGGCGCGGCGATCGCCGCCAACAAGATCCCGGGGATACGCGCCTCCCTGAGCCACGACACATACTCGGCGCACCAGGGCGTTGAGCATGACGACGTGAACGTGATCTGCCTGGGCGCGCAGATCGTCGGCCTGAATCTTGTTGAAGAAATATTGCGGGCGTTTCTGGACGCCAGGTTCAGCAACGAGGAACAGTTCCGCCGGAGGGTAGAGAAGCTGAACGAACTGGAGCGCGACGCCGCACTGGAGCTGCGTTGAACGCTGGCCCGGGCGTTGAAGGCCGGCGCGCTGCGCCCGTATTCAGAACGCGCATGTTGACCACAGAAGGCAGGCGATCTGCGATCCATTGCCCGGCTTCCTACAGGTCACCCGGTTCCACAGGGATTCGAGAACGCCACAACCCAGACCAGATTTCGGGGGAGATGCAGCCCATTGGCGACAAAAGCACGGATGGAGTTTGGCTACAACCCACCGGCCGGTGATCGCGGTCTTGAGACGATAGTCCCGCGGGACTACCTGGGCGACCTGCACCGGGCGCTTGACGTGGCGTCGCAGGGCTTCACGTCGCTGTGGGTCTCGGACCACCTGAACTATGCCGACGAGTGGCGAGTGGAGTGCTGGACGCTGCTGACGTGGATAGCGGCGCGCTACCCGGGACCGGACCTGGGCACGATCGTGATGAGCAACTCGTTCCGGCCGCCGTCGATACTGGCCAAGATGGCGGCCAGCCTTCACGAGATGTCGAGCGGCCGGTTCATCCTGGGCTACGGCGCCGGCTGGCACGAGGGCGAGCACCGGGCGTACGGGCTTGACTACCCGTCGCCTCGACAGCGGATCGAGATGTTCGAGGAAGGCGTGCAGGTCATCAAAGCCATGTGGACCGACTCTCCGGCGTCGTTCTCGGGGAAGTACTACAAGGTCGAGAACGCGTACAGCGAGCCCCGCCCGGTCCCGCCGCCTCCGATGATGCTCGGCGGCGGCGGTGAACGGCTGACGCTGGGGGTGGTTGCTCGCCACGCTGACTGGTGGAACGACGTCTCGCGGACGGTCGAAGTGCACCGGCGCAAGCTGGATGCGCTGCGCGCCCATTGTGAGGCAGCGGGGCGGGATTACGACTCGATTCGGAAGACGCTGACCCACCGGATCTTTATCGACCGCGATGACGCACGGGCGCGCCGCCGCGGTGAGGAGTGGGCCGCAGGCGGCGATCAGCGGGCGATCGCGGGCGATCCGAGCGCGGTGATCGAGCAGTTCGAGGAGCTGGCGGAGATGGGATTTGACCTGTGCATCGCCACCTTCCCGGAGTTCCAGACCCTGGACGATATGAAGCTGTTCATGGACACGGTGGCCCCGGCCCTGGCGTGAGCACTCCCGGCCGGCCGAAACTTCCGGCCGGACGCGGCGGTTACGCGCTCGTGTTCCGGCTGGACAGCACGATTCGTGTGAGGCCCGGACGTCTGGGAGTGATCGAGCTTTCCCCGGGCCACTACCTGTACATGGGCAGCGCCCTGTCGGGGCTGGCGCCACGTATCGCCCGGCATCTGCGGCGGCGTAAAAAGCGCCACTGGCACATCGACGCGTTGTCGAGCGCAGTCAGGCCGGAACAGGTCTGGTGGGCGGCTTCAGAGGATCGACTGGAGTGCCGCTGGACGAGGGCGGTGCTCGAGGACCCCGGCGCGTCGTGGCCGGTCGGCGGCTTCGGCGCGTCCGACTGCCGCTGCACGTCGCACCTGGTCCGGCTGGAATCAGCGGGGGCGCTGGAGCGTGCATGGCAGAACGTCGTGCACGTCAGCCCTGGCACGACACGGTTGGACACGCCTTCGAGGGGAACGAGACTGAATATCTCGTAGGAACGGGGCTTGTTCCGCCCGCCAGCGTTGGGCCCGCCTCCGAGATCCCGCCCGGCCCCGGGCGGAGCAAGCCCCGCCCCTACATGGTCTGGGCGGGATGCGGTTGACCTCGTAGGTCCGTATTGCGATACGCCCCGTACGCCTTACGCCAGCGACCGCGTCCCGTAACCCTCCGGCGCTGTCACGAGATCGCCGTCTGCGAAACGCTCCACGCGAAACATCGAGATGTCCGCTACCTGAGTGTCG
>JACZRO010000075.1 GCA_022574675.1 Chloroflexota bacterium | reverse complement strand
TCTGCTGCTATTGGTTCGAGAAAGCGCGGTCGATGGTCGAAGCCGGGAGCGCGAAGCGGGCCGGGCTGCTGGCCACGCAGGGCATCCGCGGCGGCGCGAACCGGGACACTCTCCGGCGCATCAAGGAGTCCGGCGACATCTTCTTTGCGGAATCGGACCGGCCATGGGTGCTGGAAGGGGCAACAGTCCACGTATCGATGGTCGGGTTCGATGACGGGTCGGAATCCCGCCGGGTCCTCGATGAACAGGGTGTCGAGGAAATCAACGCCAACCTGACGACAGGCCCGGACCTCAGCCGCGCGCGGAGGCTGCGGGAGAACCTGGGCATGGCTTTCATGGGCGATACGAAAGGCGGGCCGTTCGATATCACGGGAGACGATGCCCGCTACATGCTCTCGCAACCAAATCCGCACGGGAAAAACAACCGGGACGTGATTCGGCCGTGGATCAACGGGCGCGACATCACCGACCGATCGCGCGGTATGTACCTCATCGACTTCGGCGTCGATATGCCCGAGGAAGAGGCGGCGCTATATGAAGCGCCTTTCGAGTACGTCAAGAAGCATGTTCAACCGACGCGGGCGGGGAACCGGCTGCAGGTGGAAATCGACCGGTGGTGGATTCACCTACGACCGCGGCGTGAACTGCGCTCCGCCATCGAGGCACTCCCACGTTTCATCGTGACCCCGGGAGTGAGCAAGCATCGAGTGTTTAAGTGGGACGTGAATCCAACCCTGCCAGACCATGCCCTCTTCGTCTTCGCGCGCGACGACGACTACTTTTTCGGCGTGCTCCACTCCCGTCCGCATGAGCTGTGGGCACTGGCAACCGGGACGCAACTGGAGAGCCGACCTCGTTACACGCCGACCACTACGTTCGAGACGTTCCCGTTCCCGCAGCCGACGGACGCTCAGAGAAACGCGATCGCCGAGGCGGCTCGTATCCTGAACGAAGAGCGTGAGAACTGGCTCAACCCTCCGCCGGACCCGGATACCGGCGACATCATGACGGGGGTCGATCTCAAGAAACGCACGCTCACGAACCTGTACAACACACGGCCATCATGGCTCCAGTTCGCCCACGAGCGGCTGGATGCGGCGGTGCTGGACGCCTATGGCTGGCCGACAGACATCACGGACGAACAGATACTGGAACGCTTGCTCGACCTGAACTTCGAGCGCGAACCGGCGTAACGCGTTAGCCTCGCCGCACCGCCCGGTTACCGCGGGCGTGCCATGTGGTCTGGATTTGGAGGGCTCAATGCCGGGACGTGTCGACGGACGGGTCGCACTGGTGACGGGCGGCGGCTCGGGCATCGGACGCGCGACTGCTCTGAAGTTTGCGGCCGAGGGGGCGCGCGTCGTGGTGGCGGACATCGTGCCGGAGTCGGCCGAGGAGACGGTACGGCTGATCCGGGAGGCCGGCGGCGAGGCGCAGTTTTCTTACGTCGACGTGACGGACGAGGAGTCTGTGCGATCGATGGTCGATCTCACGGTCGGAGAGTACGGCCGGCTGGACTGCGCTCACAACAACGCCGGGATCCTGGGGCCCATCGCGGATATGGTCGAGTACAGCCGCGAGGACTACGACCGTGTGATCGCAGTCAACGTGACGGGCGTGTGGCTGTGTATGCAGGCGGAGCTGCGGCAGATGCTCACCCAGGATCCGCCGGAGGGCGGTCATTCGATCGTGAACACCGCGTCCGTCGCCGGGCTGGTGGGCAGTCCGGACATACCGGCGTACTCGGTCAGTAAGCACGCTGTGGTCGGCATGACGAACTCGGCGGCGCGGAGTTACGGCACGCGCGGAATCCGTGTGAACGCGGTCTGTCCGGCGCTCATCGACACTCCACTGGCGGCGCCGATGTTCGAGCGCGCAGAGTCAGAGGAGCGGATGCGGCTCCGGCAGGCGGTGGGCCGTTTCGGGGAGGTGGAAGAGGTGGCGGCGCTGGTGGTGTGGCTGTCGTCCGCCGAAGCCTCGTTTGTGACGGGGACGCCGGTGCGGGTGGACGGGGGCGCGCTGGCGTAGGAACCGGGGGACACCACAGGGTCATGGCTTCCATCGCTCGCGTGCATGTCCACATCAAGGCGGGTTCGCGTTGCAATGGCGTGCGGTCATCGTTCCGGATCACGGAGCGCAAGATGATCCTTCGCGCAGACGCCAACCGGCCGGGAGATTCTTCGTCGCAAGCTCCTCCGAATGACAGGATGCTTGAGATTCTTACCCGCCCTGACATCGTTCCTTCAGGCCAACGCACTGCATTCGAGATGTCATCCTGGGCCGAGCGAAGGTTCTCCCGGGGTTGTCGGCCGGCGAGAACGGTTCACCCGCAGGGATTAACCACTTTTCGAGAGCCTCAGGGCACGCGTAAGAATCCCCGGGGCGCTGAAGCGCTCGCGCGCTAACCCCCGCTCAGCACCCTGTGGGCGAGGATTCGGCTGCGGTCTGTGTCGGTCATGTGCGGCTCGATCTTGCTCACGAACTGCGCCATTGTGTCGACCAGCGCGCCGCTGTTGTCGATTTTTATCTTCCTGCCCAGCAGCGACCAGGCGACCAGCTCCTCGAAGCGCTCTTTCATCTTGTCGACGTCGTCGGACTTGATGATCCCGTTTTCGTGCGGGTCGTCCTTCATCCGCTGCTTGATGACGCCTGTATCGGCCGTGATGTGCACGATCACCGTGTCGTTGGTGAAGTAGAGGATCGTCTTCTCCACCTGGTGCATCACCAGCTCGCGGTCGAAGTTGTAGCCCTTCTGACCGTAGCCGAAGTACAGGGGACCGTATGCGGCATCGTCGATATGACCGCCTACCACCATGCCGTCGCTGGAGCTAAAGGTGCCCACCTGCGCGTGGTAGTAGAGGCTGTGGCGCTGGTGCATCTCCTTGAACTTTGGAGTCGCCTGGAGCAGCCACTCCTGCTCTTCCGTGGTGGTGTTGTCCGGGTGCCCGGAGGTGTGCGGGATCTTCCAGTGCTCGTGGATCAGGGAGAAGCGCGTGCCCATGTTCTCCGCCATCCAGTCATCTATGGCGTGGGCGACGGTGGTGGTTCCGGCGTATTCGCAGCCGGCGAGTAACAGGCGCATGAAATCTCCCTCCCGGCACGTCCATGCGGAGCGCGCCGTCTTTTGCGACGAGGCGCTTACGCCCCTCCGACCAGTTCCTTGACCTGGGGGCGGATCACCTTGCCGAGCGCGTTCCTCGGCAGCGCGTCTACAAAGTGGACCCTGTCCGGCTTTTTGTAGCTGGCGAGGGCCTGCCGCGTGTGTTCGATGAGGTCCTCTTCGGTGACGGTGGCGCCGTCATGGATGGCGACCACGGCGTGGACCACTTCGCCCCAGGTGGTGTCAGGGACGCCGATTACGGAGGCCTCCCTGACCGCCTCATGCCGCTCAAGGATCTCTTCAACCTCTTCCGGGGAGATCATCTCTCCGCCCCGCTTGATGATCTCCCGGGCGCGGCCGGTCAGGAAGATGTACCCGTCCTCATCCCGGTAGCCGAGGTCGCCGGTGTGGAGCCAGCCCGAGCTGCTCACGCCGTTGTTTGCGTCGTCCCCCCAGTAACCCTTCATGAGCCGCGCGCCGCGTGCGACGATCTCGCCCGTCTGGCGCACGGGGACCTCGTTTTCTTCTTCGTCGACTATCTGGACCTCGATGTCCGCCAGCGGGGTGCCGATCGAGCGGAGCCGTCTGCGCTTCTTTTCGATCTCCTCGGGCGTCCCGGTGAGATCGTGGTCCTCCGGCGGGAGCATCGTGATCGTTGCCGCCGTCTCCGTCTGTCCGAAGGCGTTGATGAAACGCACGCCGGGGAACCTGTCGATCGCCTCCAGGATCACCGACTCCGGCATCGCAGCCGCCCCGTACGTGATCACGTCCAGGCTCGACAGGTCGAACTCCGAGAAGCGGGGATGGTCCATCAGCGCCTTGAGCATCGTCGGTACCATCATGGCCCGGTTCACGCTCTCCCGCTGCACCAGCTTCATCCAGCCCTCCGCGTCGAACTGCGGCTGCAGCACGAGCGTCCGGCCTCCGTATACGCCGGCCATCATCGATTGGACGCCGGCGATGTGATAGAGAGGCACCGTCAGGAGATTTCGTTCGTTGACGTCCGGGTCGGCCGGTTCCACGTTGCTCAGGACGAAAGAGGTGAAGCTCCCGTGGGTGAGTGTCACGCCCTTCGGGACGGAGGTCGAGCCGGACGTGAACATGATCATCGTCGTGTCGTCGTCGTCGCCCGACGGATACCCGGCATAAGGTTCGGCGCCCTCAAGGGCCTCCTCGTAGGAACGCCAGCCGTCCGGAGAGGCCCCGGCTCCCAACGCGATACACCCGGTCGTCTTTTCGTCGAACCAGTCGCATGAATCGATCAATCCCGTATACCGGGCGCCGGCAAGAACGACCGTCGGGGCGGTGCGCTCAAACATGTGGTTGGCCTCGGCAACCCGGGACCTGAAGTTCACCGGGACGTAGATGGCGTCCAGCATCGCCGACGCGAAGTACGTCTCGGCATGGGCCGGGGTGTTGACGTCCATGAGGGCGACACGGTCGCCGGGTCCAACGCCCATATCGGAGAGGACGGACGCGAGTCGAGCGACCCGCTCCCGGAACGTGGCAAAGTCCAACCTGATCTCGCCGTCAGCGCCGGCCACGAATGCCGGGCGGTCCGGGACGATCGCACATGCGATCTCAAGCAGTTCAAATGTATTCAATCGGTCTCCTGTAGGCGCCGGCGAGCCGCCGTTCTCCAACGCCGCGGCCCAACATGATAGACAGCCGTCGTTCGCGCGCAAGGCCGTCAACCAGCGGAAGATCGCGCGCAGCGGCGAGCGCGGCCTTGACGGCGCGGAACAGGGCCGGGTCCAGTGCCGCCAGGTCGAGCGCCATTCGTTCAGCCTCGCCGTCCAGGTCGCCCGGGGCGACGACGCGCTGCACGATGCCCGCGTGCCGGGCCTCGGCGGCGTCTAGCCGGCGGCCGGCAAGCAGCATGTCCAGCGCCCTGCCCCGCCGGACCGCACGCGGCAGCGTCTGCGTGCCTCCCGCCGCTGCGATCAGCCCGTAGTAGGTCTCGGGCATAGAGAAGACGGCGTTATCCGCGGCGATACGCATGTCGCACAGCAACGCCAGTTCGACTCCCGAGCCGATCACGTGGCCGTGCAGCGCGGCGATGGTGGGGACCGGAAGGTCGCGCAGAGCGCCGAACACGTCCCGCGCCCAGCGCGCCTGTCGGGCCGCGGCCTGCGAGGGCGCGCCGCCGAACTCGGACAGGTCGGCGCCGGCGCAGAACCCCCTGTCGCCCGCGCCCCACAGCAGAACGGCCGCCACGTCGGTGTCATGACGTATCGCAAAGAGAACTTCGGACAGGTCGTCCCGCATCTGAACGCTGAAGGCGTTGATCACATCGGGACGGTCGAGAACGACATGCGCCACAGGGCCGCGCTTCTCGTATGTGACCGTCTCGAACGGCGCGGCTGTCATCGTCCCGGATCGTCCCGCCGGTAGCCTGGCTTACCCCTGAAATCGGGCTCTCGCCGCTCTTTGAAGGCGTCGATCCCCTCGGTGCGTTCCGGGTCGCTGTGGAGCAGGATCGCCAGGTCCGCCTCGAGACGGAGCGACTGGTCCAGCGGCATGTCCGCGCCCTTGAGGACCGCCTCCTTGGAGAAGCGACCTGCGGCAAGGCCGCGCGCTGATATCTCGGCGGCGATCTCGACCGCCCGGGCCGCCGCCTCATCATCCGGGAGCATCTCCGTCACCAGGCCGGCGGCGAGAGCCTCTGGCGCAGTGACCCGGCGGCCCGTGAGAAGCATGTCGGCGGCCAGGGCCGGGCCGACGATGCGCGGGAGGCGCTGCGTCCCGCCATCGGACGGAAGCTCTCCCCTGCCCGGCTGCGTGAGGGCGAAAGTGGTCCCGGCGTCACAGACCCGGACGTCAGCGGCAAGCGCCAGCTCCAGCGCGCGGTCGTCGATCCGTCCCGAGAGGCTCGCGACGACCGGCGCCTGAACCGCCGCGAGGACCGCAGGCATGCCGGGCTCCCCGGATTCCAGGTATCCCTCCCCGTCATCCGCCTCGCCGGTAATGTGGACGACCGCCACCCTCACGGCGTCCGAGTCGGTCGCATCGGCGCAAGCGGCTTCAAACGCGCCGCGGTCCCGGACCGGAATGGTCAGGATTCGATTTCCCGGCTTGCTGTCGCTGGAATTACTCATGAGGGTGATCTGTCGCGTCTCAAAGGCTGGCGATGCCGGTGATTTTACAGTCGGCGCGCGATAGCCGGGTCGGCCCTAAAGTTCGAGGGCGTCGCGGGCCGGATCATCGGGGCCGCGCGCCATGCGGGCCTCGATCTCGGTGCGCTCGGGCGCGCCGGAAAGACCGTCGCGCTCGACCGAGACACTCCCCGCAGCATTGGCAAACCGCGCCGCTTCGAGCGGGTCGCCGGTCTCCACCAGTCTTACCAGGCAGGCGGCGGCCCAGATATCCCCCGCTCCGGTCGGGTCGATCTCATCGGCGCGATACGCCGGGATGCCGGTCTCGCGGCCACCGCTGCGAATCCGCGAGCCGGCTGGACCGTCCGTCACGCCCACGAGATCAGCGTACCGGGCCCAGCGCTCCATTTCATGCTGCGGAAACTCGCCGATCGAGCCCGCCAACAGACGGTATCCGCTCGCCAGGCCCGCCGGCGGTTCGGTCTGCTCGGTAACGCGGCCGTAGTCATCCCAACGGCGCAACCATCCCTGCACCGCTGCGCCCACGGCGGCGTCCGGGAACCAGCTCACCGCGTCCGGGGGAATCTCTCTGACGAGGGGGCCGAGGAACACGATCGGGGCCTTGATCCAGGGGGCCGGAATATCGGAACTCGTAATTGAGGCTGCGCGGCCTCCGAGCGTCTGCCAACGCTCGCCCTTTTCTCCGTACACGTTCTGGAAGAAGGTCGTGAAGGGCGCTTCGACGACATGCACATCGATCCCCGGGAGGACGGCGCCAACGGGGTACGAAGACGTGACGCTCGTAACCACGGCCACTCTGAGCCCGAGCGCCTGCGCGCTCATGGCGGCGAACGCTGCGGCCCCGCCGGGCCGTACGCGACCATGCGGGTTCCCGGCCTCCGGCGTGACGTCGAAGGTCAGGTGGCCGATGGCCAGGAAGTCCGGCGTGGTGAAGTCAGGCATTGCGCGCGCCACCTGCCCGGTTCCAGTTAAATTTCCGGGGACCGGACGGGAGTCTAACCGTGCGCCTTCCGGGAGGCCGGGGCGCCTTACCTGCGCTCGCGGCCGCCCCTGTTACCCCGGGAACGGCTGGGAGTACTTGAGCCCTGGGAGTCTTCGGAATCCTGGGGTCCGGCGCCTCCGTTTCGCGGGTACACGACCACAAACCGGTCCGTGCCTTCGCCACTGCTTTCTGTCCGCACGTCCGCGTTGTTGGCCAGGGCCATGTGGACCCATCGCCTTTCATACGCGGGCATCGGCTCGAGCTCGATCGCGTCGCCCGAGCTCGCCACGCGCTGCGCCGTACGGAGCGCCACGCCGTTCAGCGTCTCACGCCGGCGCTCCTTGTAGCCCTCGACGTCGATCTGGACATACGCGGAACGCCCGAGCTGGTGGGCGACAATCAGGTTGACCAGATACTGGAGCGACTGAAGGGTCTCACCACGCCGGCCGATAAGCAGGCCGGAGTCTTCGCCCTCGATCTCAAATACCGGGACGCCGTCGTCGGTCTCGTCACGGATGTAGGTGTCGGCGACGACGTTCATGCTTGCCAGGAAGTAGTCGATAACCTCGGAGGCGAACTCGATCACCTCGGGGTCCGGCTCGGACGGCCTTTCCCTGGGTTCCGGGGATTCCGGGGGTTCCCGGTGTTCTGGGCGCTCCCGGTGTTCTGGGGGTTCGGGGCGGCCTCGCTCGGGTTGGGCCTGCGCCGGCTCTTCCTCGTCGAACTCCTCGTCGGATTCCGTCGCCGAGATCGGAGCGTAAGGCTCGACGGTCTCGGGCTCATCGTCAAACTCGTCGTCGTCGTCCGAGACGGGCGCGGAATCGTCGTCCTCCGGCTGGAAGGCGCGCCCGGCTGTCCCGGAGGCGTCCTGGCCGTCGGAATCGAGCAGGGTCACGTCGATCTCGGCCGGCTCGCCGCCAAAGCCCAGGATTCCTGATCGCCCGTGGTTAACGACGACGATTTCTACGTCTTCTAGGTTTACGTCGAGCGCTTCGAGTGCGTTGTCGGTCGCTTCTTCGACCGTTTTCCCCGAGAACTTCCGCGGTTCCATCAATCGAGTCCCCCTTGTCTTCGGCCGCGGTGACGCTGGCCTCTACGGCCGCCGTCGCCGTAGCCGCCGAGGTCCCGAACCGGGTGCCAAGTAGCGCGCCCGGGCCGGAAATTACGGCAGTAATTGCGACTCCAATAAGGTTGGAGAAGAGGATATAAACGGCCAGCCCCGCCGGGAACTGGAACGTGAAGAATCCGAACATGATCGGCATGAGCCAGAGCATCATCTGGTTGGTCTGGGCCGATCGTGCGTCCATCGACGGCATGGCGCTGATCTTCTGCTGCGCCCACATCGACGCCCCGACCAGGATCGGCAGGGCGAAGTTGTACGGCACCGGAGCGTTCGAGACCAGGTCCACGAGGTCCATGCCGATGAACATGCTGTCAAGCGGGACGTCGCTCGCCGCCGGGTTCCATCCGTACAAAATGGCCGACAGGTTCGCCGTGCCCTCCGGCGTTGAAGGGACCGCCTTGAAGATCGCCCGGTACAGGCCGAACCAGATCGGCATCTGCAACACCATCGGCCCCAGGCAGCCGACCGGGCTGACCCCGGCGCTCTTGTACATCTTCATGGTTTCCGAGGACTGCAGCCGGCGACCGTCCGGGTGGTCTTTGTACCGTTCCTGCATCGCTTTCATGCGCGGCTGTAACGCAGACATCTTGCGCATATTGCGCGTCTGCATCACGGTCAGCGGGATCATGAGGAGCCGCACCGTGACGGTGAAGAAGATGATCGCCAGGCCAAAGTTGCTGAACAGGATTTTGTCCAGCAGGACCAGGGCGTTCACCATCGGCCCGATAACGAAAAGGTTGAACCGGAATATCGCGGCGGCGATCAACGCGATGCCGACGATAATCAGGAATCGGCGGGAGACGAATGTGCCCATTAGATCGCTCCCCCGTTCAGGGGCGCGACCGCCAGGAGACGGGCCCGGGGCGACGTGATCATGCGCACGGCGCCCCCGTCTCTGCGTCGACACAGGAGACCTGTGAGCGGTCGGCGATATTGAACTTGATCAGGTCGTCGTCGACGGTGTGGACGTACAGGAATCTCCCGTCCACGACCACACTGGCCTTCACTCCGCCGTCCGTGGCGAAGCCGTTCAACCCGGCCCCGGTCTGGCCGTCGAACACGAAGATGTTGTCCTTGCCGGACGGCACCGCGAGCGCTATCCCGCGACCCACCTCGTTGATAACCGCCGCGCTGCCGACGATCTGGCCTATGACCGAACCGGGCCTCGCCCAGCGCTCTGCCCCGGTATCCGGGTCCAGGGCGTAGAACTTGCCGTTCAGGGTGCCGACGTACAGGACGCCTTGATTGATGACCGGTGTGGCCCAGAACCAGCCGTCCGAGTTAAACGACCACTCGCCGGAGCCCAACAGTTCCGATCCGCTGCCGCCACTCTCGCGGGTCGCTATGTCCAGCGCGTAAAAGGTGTCACTGAAGTCACCGAAGTAGATCTTGCCGTCCGCGATCAGCGGCTCTGCGACGATCGCGCCCCCGGCCTTGAAGCTCCAGAGCTGGCGACCGGCGTCGTCCGATCTCCCGTCTTCGCCGCCCAGGGAAACGGCGTGGAATACGCCGTCAAGATCGCCAAAATAGACAACGCCATCGGAAACGATCGGCGTGCCCCATACGGCGCCCGTGGTCGGGAAGCGCCAGAGGACGCGCCTCGAGGCATCCGGCGCGGCGTCGAGCGCATACAGATAGCCTCCTGCGTCGGATGGATCCAGCTCGTTGTCGATCTCCGACGTTCCGAACAACACGACGTCCCCCGAGACGGCTACGGAGCCAACTACCGTGGTCCGCAACTTGAAGGTCACCTCGGGCCAGAGTGGGCTCCCGTCCCCGGTGGATACTGCGAACACCTGCGCTTCACAGTCAAGGCCGTCGCAGTCATACGAGGCGCCGAATACGCGGTCCCCGTCTACCCGCGGCGTGCCGTAGATCGGCCCGAGCGTATCGAGCCCGGCGGCGGGGAAGCCCCATGTGCTATCGAAGCTCCCGCTTTGTTCCAGTGAGAGCCTCGTGATGCGCCCGTCTTTAGCGCCGATGTATACGTAGTCCCCGCTTATCACGGGCGCGGCCCATCCGCCGTCCGGGTCCAGGTCCCCGATACAGGCGGCAAGAATGAAAATTGATGCAGACAGCAGGAAGGCGAGGACAAGAGGCCGGGGCCTGCGCGTCGTTGGCGGGTGATTGTTTAAGGGCGAGGTGTGTCTCCGGATCGGTTCGAGGTACTCACCCGGGCCGGGCCGTTGTCGCGGCGCGGTCGGGGAGCGGGATGTGCTGCGGCGTCAGACACTATGTCCTTTGTGTCCTGGGCCGGCGTCGGAATCGGCGGCTCCGGCCGCCGGGACTGGATCGTATCCGCCTTCATGCCCGGGTCGGCAGCGTCCGAGGCGATTAAACGTCATACGGATACCTTTGACCACGCCATGCTCCCGGACGGCGTCCTGCGCGTAGACGGAGCATGTCGGTTCATACAGACACTGCGAGGGCAGATACGGCGAAACTATTTTCTTGTATCCCTTCAGAAACAGGATCACCAGTGAGCGCATTTTCAGACCGCTTTCCCCGTGATCTTGCTCTGGGTGAACTCATTCTGGGTGGCCGTGCGTCGGCGAGAATTTCCGGCCGGGTCCGCCGCCCGGAGCGGTACAACACCGGCTCGCCGGGCCATTCGCCTGACCGACGATAGCAATATATGGTAGTCCGCTTCCGCCGCCGCGGGCCGGGCGGACACGACGATGTTATAACCGGGAGCGAATTCGAGCGACCTGAGGCACTCCCGCAGTCTGCGTTTCACTCTGTTTCTTGTAACCGCGCCGCCGACTCGTTTGTCGACCACCAGTCCGAAACGTGTCGCGCCGCCGTCCGATAGAACGACTCCCAGTACGATCAACCTGTCGCTCACCCTCCGGCCGCGCTGACGGACGTCAAGGAATTCGGCACGCTTTCGGAGCCTGGCCCCAGTCTGCATCAGGGTCGCATCCAGACGACTAGTGCGCGCCGCCGGTCAGACGGTGAGACGCGTACGTCCGCGTGCGCGGCGCCGACTCAATACCCTGCGGCCGCCGACCGTTCTCATGCGCAATCTGAACCCGTGGACACGGAGACGTCGTCTTTTTTTCGGTTGGTAAGTACGTTTCGGCATCGATCGGCTAACTTTCAAATTGACTCGAAGATTATATCCGGCCCGCGAGCTGCGCGAAACGAGTTTCAATCCTGTTTTCTTGACGGCCTCGCGCGGCCTTCCTAGAATCGGAGGGTAGGGGCCCCGGCGCTAATGGCCGGGCGACAGCCCCTCAGCGTCAGGAGCGCGACGGGTTTATGGTTGTCAAGTCCAAGGATAACGGAAGCGGCCCGGAGTCGGTCATCCCCAATACCGTCGCCGAAGCGCTTCGGGATTACACCGCCACAATCTCTGATGAAGACCGGCCATCTGCAAGCGCAGAGCTGGGCAGGTTTGTCAAATGGCTCGGTAACGACCGCTCCCTCGGCTCTCTGGCTCCGCCGGAGATCGGCGACTACAGTGACCACATCGGGGCGCATGGAACGGCGCCGGACGCGGTGGACCGCCTCGCCGTGGTCAAGCTTTTCCTGGCCCACCTGAAGAAGAAGGGCCACATCACCGTCAACCTGGCCCAGCATCTGCGTCTCAGACGCGGCAGGGGTTCCGCCACCGGCGGCCGGGCGGGCGGCCGGGCGGCCGGGCGCGGCGTCAGGTTGACGAAATCCGGCCACCAGCAGATGAAGAAGCAACTGGCCGACCTGCTTGTGCAACGGACCAGTTATTCCGAGGACATACGCAAAGCTGCCGCCGACAAGGACGTACGGGAAAACGCCCCGCTGGAGGCGGCCCGCGAGGCCCACGGCATGGTCAGCTTGAAGATCACCGAGATCGAGGAGACCCTCAGGGGAGCCGAGATCATCAGCGAGAAGGGCGGCGCTCGCGAAAAGGGCATCGTGCGACTGGGCGGACGGGTCACCATCAGGGACCTCAGCACGGGCAAGGCAACCGCCTGCCAGCTCGTCCATCCCGACGAGGCCAACCCGCTGTCGGGCAAGATGTCGAGCGGTTCTCCCGTCGGCGGGGCGATTATCGGCCGATCCGTGGGAGACACCGTCACAGTCGAAACGCCGGCCGGTTCCAAGCAATACGAGATCGTCAAGGCGAGCTAATGCGACCCGACCGCCGCACAGACGGGCCGACGGGATACCCGACAGCCATCGGGAAAATGAAATAACCGCTTCGGGTGAGACCAGGGTTCCGGAAATCGAACGCGCCCTACCCCTCCCTGCCACGGGCGCTCCCACCGTTTTGCCCGCTTCCGGCGGGATACCGCGTGCGCGCGGCGTGCACGGGGCGGGACGCGGCCGGGAGCGCAGGTGACGATACTCTCAGACGAGTTCAGGGTCAGGGCGTCGTGCAACGGGCCCGCTGGACCCGAACCCCGTCCGGCCCGGGCCGGACGCGCCCCATATCCAGACAGGCTTGCCGCCGCGGGGCCGGCGTCGAACCGCTCTTTTCCACGGCGCTCCCAAATCCGGCCGCGTGGCTAATAGACAGGATCAGCCGTGACTGACTCAATCTGGCTTTTTGGCGGCTTCACCGTCTTCGTACTGGTGATGTTGACGCTCGACCTTGCTGTTTTCCACCGGAAAGCCCACTCGGTAGGCCTTCGCGAGGCCGCCATCTGGTACGGCGTATGGGTGAGCCTCGCCCTGCTTTTCAACGTCGGGATCTTCGTCTGGCAGGGGTCGACCAAGGGTACCGAGTTCCTCACCGCATACGTGATCGAACTCTCGCTCAGCGTCGACAACATCTTCATTTTCCTGATCATCTTCTCTTTCTTCGCCGTGCCTCCCGAGTACCGGCATCGCGTGCTTTTCCTGGGCATCCTTGGCGCCATCGTCATGCGAGGGATCTTCATCGTCGGCGGCGTGGCCCTGCTGGAGACGTTCGAGTGGGTGATTTTCCTGTTCGGGGGATTCCTCGTCATAACCGGCGTCAGGCTGGCGCTGCGCAAGGAGGAGGAGGCACACCCGGACCGGAACCCGGTGATGCGGCTGGCCCGGCGATTCCTGCCCGTCACCCAGGGATACGAGGGCCAGAAGTTCTTCGTCCGACGACACGGCAAATTAATGGTCACGCCACTCTTCATGGTGCTGATTGCGCTGGAAACGACCGACCTGGTCTTTGCGGTTGACTCCGTTCCCGCCGTACTGGCTATCAGCAGGGACCCGTTCATCGTCTGGACATCCAATATCTTCGCCATCCTGGGCTTGAGGGCCCTGTTTTTCCTGGTGGCCGGCATTCTTCCCTACTTCCGCTACCTGAAGGTAGGCCTCTCCCTGATACTGGTCTTCATAGGTGTCAAGATGCTCACCAGCGATATCTACCACATGCCGACGACCGTATCCCTGGGCACTGTTGGCGGGATACTTGCGGTGACCATGCTGGCCTCCTATGTGGTCAAACGGCGGGAAGACGCAAGGCGAACCCCCGCGCCGGAAACAGAGCCGGATGCTGAAACGAACCGGTCAAGCGCATCCGAGCCCGGTACTTCCAACCAGGCGGGTGAGTAGTCTCTGAGCCGCCCGCCCAAGCGGCGCACCGACCTGACAACGACCAAGATCGAATCCGGGAGGAATCCGAACGCGATGACGACCAGC
>JACZRO010000074.1 GCA_022574675.1 Chloroflexota bacterium | reverse complement strand
CGTCGACGCTGACGGCCTGATGTACGTCGCCGACTCCGATTCGTACCGGGTGCAGGTGTATCAGAAAGAGGCGATCGCACTGGAGCCTAGCCAGATGGCCCCACCGATGCGCTCTCCTACCCTGCACCAGGAGTAGGGCCGAGGGCGGACGGAAGGGACTACTCCAGGGTCCAGATCGTAAATCCCGAATAGACGCTCTCGCTGCCGTCAATCAGGTCGGTCGCGAGCAGGCCGGACATTACCCGGACGTCTCCGGGATCCCGAACGCCAGAAATGCCCAGGTCGAGCTCCGCCACCAGTTCACCGTTGAAGAAAAGCAGGCCTTCAGTCCCGCCGAAAACCAACGTCACCAGGATGCTCCCGCCGGGGGTGGTGTCGAATGAGGCCGTCCCGCCATCCAGATCGGACTCAGAGCTGACAGAACCAGTCCGCGCGAAATGACCCCAGCGCCCGTCGCCAGTGAAGTAGATGGCGTGGAACGTCTCCTCTTCCGATTGGCGGAAGGTCAGGCCCTGGCTCCATCGGTCACCTGCGATGTCCGGGATTGTGAAGACGACCTGGACGATCGCCCGGTCCAGGCTCACCCCGCTGGAGAAGTCAGGGATCTGAGTGCTGCCGGGCTCGAGCAGCAGGCTCCCGTAGGCCGGACCGAAGACGGGCGCAAGGTCTGCAAGGTCCGGCGGCGTTGGTGCGGGCACAGGTGTCGCCGTCGGAGGGACGGGAGTCGGGGTCGGCGCGGCTGCGTCGCCTCGCAACGATGACGCCACCAACGCCACCCACTCAGTCGTCTGGTAACTGCTGAAGAAACCGCCGCCGGAGAAGCTAGCTGTGTTCGAGAATCGGTAAGCCACCGGCCCGATTTCCGCCCGGTAGTACTCGTTCTCGGTAAAAGAGAATGACTCTTCCCGCGGGCAGATTCTGTGGCCGGCGATCGTTTCGCACACGCTCTGGCTCGCGGCCCGGCCAACGAACTCCCACGGCCCCTGCCGAACGCCCGGCCAGTCAGATATCTCAAGCCCGTCCGTGAGGCTGCCGCTCCGGGCGACGATCAGCTCATCCCCGTCGAACCGGTCGGTGAAGAATCCGCTGCCCGCCCACTTTCCGGTCCCGCCGTCGAAAAGCGTCGTAAGCGTGCCACCGTTGGACACCACGATCCGATCGCCGGTCACGCCGAGGTAGCGCCAGCGCGGGCCAAAATCACGCGTCTCGCCGGAAATGCCGACCGCCCGTTTGCCGGTGACGACCAGCTCGTATACCGGCACTCCCTCGATCTCTCGCCGCTCCCCAAGCGTTACCTGGAAGACACCTTCGTCTTCTTTCGAGCTACACCCGGAGCCCTGGGCGCACGAACTGTCGAGGTAGGTCCAGCGGTATTCCCAGAAGTCGCCTTCGGAAAGATCGAGTGCGTATCCGCCGAACTCCGGCTCCGGGGTGGCGGTGGCGGATTGTGGAGTCACCGTGGCGGCTGTTCCAGCGATCTCCGTCAAAGCAGGCGAAGTCGCGGCATCGGCCGCGGGTGTTGAGTCGGTCGCCTCGTCCCCTCCACCGGAGCAAGACGCGACTACAAGCGCGGCAATCGCAAGCAACGGGAGCAAGAGGTGAATCCTGGTCAACATCGCACAGTCTCTTTACCCGGCAAATAACCGGCTACGGAATTCGCGGTCCAGTTGTCGGCTTCTCGCTGTCCATTCATGCCGCACTCATCGATCAGGCGCGCCGGGTTCGGCCCGAGACGAATCAGGGGTCCCGGCGAGCCGGCTCACACTCAAAACATGATGCCGCGCTTGCGCGCCCGTGGGCATGTGAGGGGGTACGGGGGTTCGTTACGATTTTGAGACGGCTTCCGCCTCAGGCGTCGAACAAGCCCTCGCGCTGAAATACGCCGGCAAGAACTTCAATTCCGTCCCGTATCTCGTCCGGGGAGTTGTGGCTGTACGTCAGGCGCAAGTAGTCGGGACAGTCGCGTTCAGCACGAAATACCGTCCCCGGGTTGTACTTGACGTCGGCTTCGACCGCTTTCGGAAGCGCCGCGAGCGTGTCTGCGTTGGGCGGAAGTCGTATCCACAGCATCATGCCGCCGCCGGGCCGGCTCCAGGTGCAATTCGACGGGAAGTAGTCTTTGAGCGCGCCGAGCATGGCGTCCCGCTTGGCTCGAAGCGATGACGCGACATCGGTGATGTACTCCTCGCGATTGTTCTTGAGAAACTCGTACGCCGCGAGCGAGGAAAGGTGGCTTGGGCTCCCGCCGAACCGGACCTTGCGCAGGGACTCCAGCACGGGATCCGGCGCGACCCCGTAGCCGAGTCTCAGGCCGCAGCCCAGAAGCTTGGTGTACGCCGAGACGTACATGACGCTGTCCTGATCATCCATGCCCAGCATCGCGGGCGGCAAGGGGTCTCCGTCGATACGGAAATCCGCATACGACTCGTTCTCAAATATCGGAACGCCGTACTTCTGCGATATCTCCACCATGCGCCTGCGGCGTTCAAGGCTCAGCGTCACGCCCACCGGGTTCTGGTAGACGGAGATGGTGTAGATCATCTTTGGCCGGTGGCCGCCCGCGGCGAGCTCCTTGATGATGTGCTCCAACGCGTCGGTGTCCATGCCGTCGGCGTCGGTCGGGACGTGCCGCACATCAGCGCCGCGCTCCAGCAGCATCCTCAGGGTGCCGAGATAGGTGAACTCCTCTGCCAGCACGATATCGCCCGGGTCGACGAACACGTCGAGGACGGCCCCGATCGCGCCACCTGCGCCGCTGCTCAAGAATATGGATTCGGGGTCGACCCTGGCCCCGCGCTGAGCGCCGAGGTTCCCTGCGATCATCTCCCGCAGGCCGAGGTGGCCCTGTGGCGGCGGGTACTGGGACAGGCTGCTGCCCTCGCGCCTGATCGCCGTGCTCAGGGCTTCGATCAGACCTTCTGTCGGGAACACGTGACGGTCGGCGTATGTGACCGAAAAGACGTATTTCGTCTCCGCCTGGAGTCCCGCGGGCATCTCCACGGGCAACGGCATGTTGGAAGAGAACAGTCCTTCGTAGTCCATCAAGTGAACCCCTCGTACACGATCGGCTCCCGGCTGAAGCGCCATTTGTGCGGCAGCGCAGGGGACAGTGTGGACGAACGAGCGGCGCGATGCGAGTGGGCGGTGGTCACGCCGACAGGGCGACGCGACGTCCTGCCGGTCACGGTCTACACAGGGCGGGACGCGAACAACGACTCGAGAAGAGCAACCGAAAAGGAGAACTGCCGCGCCACTTTGCCGCCCCGGAATAAGGGGCCCGCGTCACGGCAATTTTTGGTGGAGCTGGCGGGATTCGAACCCGCTACCTCTTCAATGCCATTGAAGCGCTCTCCCAATTGAGCTACAGCCCCACATGCGGCGCCCGCTCAGGCGGGCGCACAGCGTCCAGAAATCGTATCACGCAGTTCGGCCGGTCGGGCCGGTTGGCGATCGCGGCGCCCGCCGGCCTGGTCGATCCCGTATCCGTTCCTGGCCTCAATCGCGATCGTCGATCAAGGGCGCGACGGGGGAGGACGCGGCCGGGTTGTTCGCTCGCGGGCCGCGACGGGCCGCCACCGTCTGCCAGATCAAGAACAGCGCGCCGCCGATAACGATGATGCTCACCCAGCTGATCGTCCGGTCCGCAACCGTCAGGGCGAAGGCCTGTGTGTGACCCATTCCCAGGAAGATCAAAACCCCCGTGAGGCCTCCCTCGACGAACCCGAAACCTCCCGGCGTGGGAATCGTCGAGAGGACCGCGATCGTTAGGGCCGCTGACATGACCACGAAGAAGCCGATGTCCAGGCCCAGGCTCTCCGCCACGAAGTAGACACGCGCGATCTCAAGTCCCCATCCGATCATGCCAAACAGGAACTGGAGCGGCAACTGGCGCGCCTTGAAGCTGCCGAGCGCCCCCGCCTGTAACCGGTGAAACGTCCCCTCAAGCCGGTCCGGGAGGCGACGCGCCAGGCGCTCCCCGTAGTTGCGCATCACGACCAGGGCGAGAAGCGTCGCAACCGATATGACACCCGCGGCGGCCAGGACATAGATCGGCAGCGTGACCTCGCCCGTCAACAGCAGCCCGGCCGCCCCGACGATCAGCAGGCCCAGCACGATCAAGACGTCCTGTGCGCGCTCTCCGAGCAGCGTGCCGATGCTGCTCGCCATCGAGATGCCCGTTTCGCGGTGCAACGTATAGCCCCGGTACGCATCGCCGAGCCGGAAGAACGCCACCGAGTTGGCGAACCATCCCATCAGGATGATGGCGGCGAATTTCGGCGTGCCGATCATGACGACACCCGGCTGCCGGTCGAGACCCGCGGTCCGGACGATCAGCCGCCAACGGATTCCCCGGAACCAGAAACTGGTGTAGTAGAGGACAGCCGCGAGGAGGTAGGTGACCGGATCAACGCCCTTGACCTGGTCCCACATTTCGCCCCAGTCGATGTCCAACACCCGGAACGAGGTGATGGCGAGTATCGCAAGCGCGATACCGGTCGCCAGGATGGTCTTCCGGGAGAAGATCTTGTCGCCGAGCCGGAGATCAACTCCGTTCTGGGGCCCGTTTTCGGGCGGCGGCGAGGGAGTCCGCTGACTCCCGGGGTCCCCGGGGCCGACTTCTCGGGGGCCGGTCACGGGTTTTCTCCCCCACGCGGGGCGACAGTGGCGGCCGGAGCCGTGATCGGCCCGATAAGTGGCCGTTTGTGCGGCGTGCCGACGCGTCGCGGGTACCGCTCAGGCGTGTGTGAAGTCTTGCGCCAGATGACTGCGGTGTCGGGCCGGGGACGCTGCCCAAGAGTGACCGCTCGTAACTCGGCTTTCGACGCGCCGAGCTGTATCGCCGCCCATGCCGCACTTTCTGCTTCCGCCACCACGTCCGCTCCTTTGAGGGCTATCGAAACGCCACCGACCTTGCAGAACGGGATGGTCAGCTCGGCGACCTCTGGAAGGGCGGCAAGCGCCCTCGAAGCGACGATATCGTAGGCCTCCCGGTGATCATCGGCCCGGGCCAACTCCTCGGCGCGGCCGTGAAGAACGTCGACGCGTTCGAGTCCCAGCGCCTCGATGACGATGTGGAGAAAATCGGTCTTCTTGCGTACAGAGTCGAGCAAAGTGACCCGTATATTCGGAAACGTGATCGCCAGTGGCAGGCCGGGGGGTCCCGCACCGGACCCGACGTCCAGCAACCGGCAACCGTCCGCGAGAAACAGGTCTCGTTCATCGGAGTCAAGCGCCGCGACGATCGCCAGTGAGCGCAGGAACAGCTCGTCGCGAACCTGCTCCAGGCCCGTAATCGAGGTCAGGCTCGCCCGCCGACGATGTTCTTCCAGCAGTTCGTGATATACCGCGAACTGCCGGCACTGCTCGTCGTCGATCTGGATCCCGGCCGAGCCGGCCTGGTCAATTAGGCGTTGCAGCGCGTCCTCCTACCGGCTCGCTGATGGCCGCGGCCGTTCAGGATACGCCCGCGACGCGGGCAATCCGATCATGACGACGAACATAACCTGTAAATCGCGTGAATTGTTTGGCCTCACAGGAAGCCGCTCCCGATTGACTGGTCTACGAACCGGTGATAATTTGGATTTCCCGGGAACCGCCCACGCGGATATCTCGGACGGATACGCCGGGTGCGGCACGCGCCCGGGTCAACAAAGACGGCGAGTACGAGTCGGAGAGGTGCGGTTGGCGCTTCGAATCGCAGTATGCGTGAAGCAGGTACCGGACCCGGAAACTCCCGCATCGGCGTTCAAGGTTGACGAAACCGCGAACCGCGTCATCCCCGCCCCGGGCATCCCCCCCGTCGTAAATGGTTTTGACCTTCACGCGGTCGAAGCGGCTCTACGCATCAAAGACGCCGGCGACGCCGAGGTCACCATCCTTTCTGTTGGCAACGGCTTTGTGATGGACGTCATGAAGAAGCCGCTGTCTATGGGCGCAGACGCGCTGGTTCTGGCCGAGGACCCGGAGTTTGAGGACCTTGACGCTGTAAGCACGGTCAAGGTGCTGGCGGCGATGATCGAAAAGACCGGGCCTTTCGATCTCATCCTGAGCGGCAGACAGGCGTCTGACTGGGACCAGGCGCACGTGCCGCTCGGTCTCGCAGAGAGGCTCGGTATCCCGTCCGTGACCCTGGCGCGAAACGTCGAGCCGCAGGACGGCAAGGTTCGGATCGAAAGGGCGCTCACGGACGGGTACCAGGTGGTCGAAGCGCCTATGCCGGCCGTGGTGACCGTGAGCAACGAGCTGGGCGAGGCGCGCTATCCGACGTTGCGCGGCATCATGGCGGCGTCCCGCAAACAGCCGGAACGGTTGTCACTGGATGACCTCGGCCTGGATGGCGACGCGTTGAAGCCGACGCTCTCGCTCCGCAGGTTGTTCATCCCGGAAAGCGAGAGCCAGGTAGAACTTATCGAAGGTGAAGACGAGGCGGACGCAGGCCGCAAGCTGGCGCTTCGTCTCCGAGAGTTGAATCTCATTTAAATGTCTGGAATTCTTGTTGTAGGAGAGGTCCAGGACGGCGCGATCGCTCCCGTGTCCGGTGAGTTGCTGGCGGCCGCCCGCAAGCTGGCCGGCGAGGGTGTTGGCGGAGGCATAAGCCTCGCCGTCATGGGCGATGACCTGTCGGCGATTTCCGCCGCGGACGCGCCGGGCGCTGACCGCGTGATCTTGATTTCCCACCCGGCGCTCAAGGACGGCGGGACGGGCGGTTACGACGCGCCGGTGCTGGCGTTAGCCGCCATTTACGAGAGCACCTCTCCGGACGTCATCCTGTTTGCCAAAACGGACTTCGGCGCAGTCACCGGCCCGCGCCTGGCGTTCAAGCTCGGCGCACCGGTAGCGCAGGACTGCATCGACCTGGCGCTCGATTCCGACACGGGACGCGTGGTGGTCACGAGGCCGGTGTTCGGCGGGAACGCTCTGGCTGTATACGGATTTGACGGCGACGGCCCGCAGGTAGCCACCATCAGGCCGGGCGCGTTCGACGCGGTAGAGGGCGAGGGCACGGGCACCGTCGAACAGTTCGACGTGGACGACGTCATGGGGGGAGTGCGGACGGTGCTCGTTGAAACGGTCATCCAGGAGAGTGAAGGCGTACGGTTAGAGGACGCGGATATCATCATCTCCGGGGGTCGAGGGCTCGGCGGCCCGGAACCCTTCGATCAGCTGCACGAGCTTGCGAACATCCTCGGTGGAGCGGTCGGCGCTTCACGCGCGGCATGCGATGCGGGGTGGGTCGATCACAGCTACCAGATCGGATTGACAGGAAAAAGCGTCAAGCCAAGCCTATATTTGAGTATCGGTATATCGGGCGCGTCGCAGCACATGGCGGGGCTGTCCGGGGCGCGCAACATAGTCGCCATCAATAAGGACGGTGACGCCAACATCTTCAAGGCAGCCAGGTTCGGAGTCGTGGGCGACTGGGAGAAAGTCCTCCCGGCGTTCATGGCCACGGTGCGGGATCTCGCGGGTTAGGCGCGACGAGTCCGCACAGATAGTCAAACCCCCAACATCAGGGCACGACGGCGAGACCGGCTCGGGGCCGGTTCCCGCCGGAGGCATTCGAAAGGCAGGGTGGCGATTTGGACCGCGAGTACGGTTTGGATATCGACGCCATCGTCAGGCACATCGAAAGCGCTCCGACGCTTTCGATCTTTTTCCCACGTCTCAGGCGATCTCTCGTCCTGGACATGAGGCAGGGGCCGGAGGATGGCCCGTACATCAGGGTGTTGCCGATGGCCCGCTCGCTTCACGAGCGGCTTCGCAGCCTCAAGCGCGCGCGTCCACATCTCCCCAAGGCGACCGAGATAGTCGCTATACCGTGGCCGATTTACGTAGAGAACATGGTGCGCTCAGGCGTGTGGGCGCGAGTGATGAAGCGCATCGAGTCCACGGGCTCGACTGACGCCGTGATCGCCGCTGAAGCGGCGCTGACGGAGCTCCGGGCCATAGAGAGCCAGGAGTTGACGGCGCTTATCCGCGGCGGCCAATACGAGACGATCTGGGCTCGCGAGCCCAGGTAGCCCGGCCGACGGACCAGACTCACAGTGGCCCAGGCGACCTCCCCAGTGTCCTTACTGGTACCGGTCGCCTCACTTCTCGCCGTTTCCACGCCGGTGGAAACGTTGGTGTCAGGACCGGCACCGAACTGGGTTCACAGCCGCTCCGAAACAGGGCGCCCTAGCCCAGCAAGACCAGTCCCCACATAACCGGGACGCTCAGAAGCGCGATGAATACGGCCGCCGAAGCCAGGTCCTTCGCACGGCCCGATAGTTCGTTATGCTCGGTGCCGATACGGTCGATAGCGGTCTCGAGAGCGCCGTTCAGCAACTCGACCAGCAGGACGAGGAGCAGCGGCATCACCAGCAGGGCGCGTTCGACCCCGGTATCGCCCAGCCAGACGCCGATCGGCGCCAGGATGAGCGCGATCACGAACTCCTGGCGGAAAGACGTGTCGTTAGCCAGGGCATGGCGAAAGCCCCGCACGGTGTAACGCGCGGCCCTGGCGATCCGCAGCACGTTGAAGAACCCCTTGCCCGGGTCGACGCCGGGCTCAGGCACGTCTGGCCATCCCGCGCCGTCTCCGGGACGCGCTTACCTCAGGCGAACCTGTGCGTAACGCAATCAACGCCTTCAAGAAGGCTTCCTACTCGTACGCCGTCACGATGGCGGCCTTGAAGGCGTCTTCGTCCAAAACGAGGCCGTGGCCCGGCCTCTCCGGCAGCGTGATAGTGCCGGTCTCGCCGTCGAACCTGATCGGATCCTGGAACAGCGCTTCGAGGTCCGAGCGCGGGCCGGTGTACTCGTGCGGGCGTTCCGGGTGGCGGAGTGTGGAGCAGAACGCCAGCGATGCCGCGTTGCCGATGGACGGCTGCGTCATATGAGGGATGATCTGCATGTCATGCACTTCGGCCAGCGCGCCGATGCGCAGGATCTCGGTCAGCCCGCAGCACTTGGTCACGTCCGGCTGCAGCAGGTCCGGCCGGGCGACCTCGATCAGGTCTCGGAACTGCCAGCGCGTGTACTCCTGCTCGCCCGCCGAGACCGGCACATCGAGGGCGTCTGCGACCTCGCGCATGCCCTTGTAGTTGTACGGCAGCACCGGCTCCTCGTAGTGGTAGATGCCGAGCTTCTCGAACTCCCTGCCCTGCGAGATCGCGGCGCTCACCGAGTAGCCGTTGTTGACGTCAAAGCTCAGCGGGATTTCGTCATCGAGCCACTCGCGGCAGACTCGAAACATCTCCAGGTCCTTCTTGAGGTCGCGATCCTGCCGGTACTGCCAGTCCATTCGGATTTTGAAGGCCCGGAAGCCCTGATTCCAGCCGTCCTCCACCTTCTGGCGCATCTCCTCGGGCGTGTCCCGGGCGCCGCCGCCGATGCTCTTATACATCTTGAAGGTCTTTTTCGTTGCGCCGCCAAGCAACTGGTAGAGCGGCATGCCGGCGGATTTCGCCTTGATGTCCCACAGGGCGATATCGACCCCGGAGATGGCGTTCGGGCCGGCGCCCATGCCGCCGATCTTGAAGGTCCCGAAGAACATGTCGTCCCAGAGGCGATCGGTGTCGCGCGGGTCCTTGCCGATGAGCTTCGGCTTGAGCGCCTTCTGCACGTAGACCGCGGTGACGTCTGACTGCACCACCGGGCTGCATTCTCCGACGCCTTCGATGCCCTCGTCCGTGAATATCCGGACAAAGATGCTGGTGGTGTTGAGCACGTAAGTCTTGACGTCTGTGATCTGCAATTCCGCTCCTGACTTTTGGTCGCCGCGGTCGTTGTCTCAATCGTTCTGGGATCGCCTCGGCGGGTCTGTCAAATATCCAGCTTTGCCGCCTCGAACACGTCCTCGACCAGCACGAGGCCGTGGCCGGGACGGTCCGGCAGGTCGACGTACCCGTTCTCGGGGATGATCGGCTCCTCGAACAACCCTGCGACGGCGTCGAGCGAGCCGCTGAACTCGTACGAGTATTCGTGCGGCCGGACGGCGTGCTGGTAGGTGGCGTAGATGTTCAGGCTGGCGGCGCTGGAGATGCCGGCCGACGGGCAGTGCGGCATCATCGGCTTGTTGTACGCCTCGCAGAGCGTGAACACTTTGCGCAGGCCGGTAATCCCGCCGGCCATAGCGATATCCGGCTGCACGATGTCAGGGTCGCCGATCAGGATCAGGTCACGGAAGTTGTAGAGTGAGCGCTCGTTTTCGCCCGACGAGACCGGGACGTTGAGCGCCTCGACCACCTGCTTCAATCCGAGGTAGTCGTACTGCGGGAGCGGCTCCTCGAAGTGCGCCAGCCCTTGCTGCTCCATGTAACGGCCCTGTTGTATTGCGGTCGATACGGTGTAGCCGTTGTTGGCGTCGAAGCTGAGTGCGGCATCGTCAGGCAGGAAATTGCGACAGGCGTCGAACAACTTCATGTCCTTGGCCGGGTCTGCGTCGAGCCGGTTGTTATACCAGTCCATGCGGATTTTGAAGGCGCGGTAGCCAAGGTCCCAGCCTTCCTTGACCCGGTCCAGCATCTGGTCCGGCGTCCGCCGCCAGCCGAGCCCGGAACTCCAGTAGACAGGGATCCGCGTACGGGCGGCGCCTCCCAGCAGTCTGGAGATTGGCAGTCCCGCCGCCTTGCCGGCGATGTCCCACAGGGCGACGTCTATCGCGCCCATCCCGGTGCTCTGGAGTCCGCCGGGTCCGAGCGACTTCGTCTCGGTCCATACGGCGTCCCAGACCGACTGGGTATCGCGCGGGTCCATGCCGATGATCAACGGGGCGGCGATGTCTTCTATGTACGGCTTCAGCACTCGCCAGAAGCGGCCGCTGCATTCACCGACGCCCTCGATGCCTTCGTCCGTCTGTACGCGTACGAGCAGGGGGACGGAGGAGCTTGAAACGTTGTCGGAGCCGATCTTGATCGGGGTCGCTGTTATGGATGTGATCTTCATGAGAGGTCGGGACCTTCTTTAAAACGGTCAGTGCGGGAGATGGCGAACGGGTACCGGCTACTTGTCGATTCGGAAGGCTTCGACCGCCTCGTCGACCGCAACCAGGCCGTGGCCCGGGCGGTCAGGCAGGTCGACGAACCCGTCCGTGGGAACGATCGCCTCTTCGTAGATCCGGGTCGCATTCTCCAACCCGTCGTTGAACTCCCAGCTGTACTCGTGCGGCAGCGTGGCGTTCACCTGCGTGGAGTAGACGTGAAGGCTGACGGCGTTCTGGACCCCGGCGCCCGGTCCGTGCGGCAGAACCGGTTTGTTGAACGCCTCGCACAGCGTGAATATCTTGCGCATGGGGGTGATGCCGCCGACGAAAAGAAGGTCCGGCTGGAGAATGTCCGGGTCGCCCCTTTCGATCAGGTCCCGGAAGTTCCACAGGGTGTGCTCCAGCTCGCCGGAGGTGACAGGCATGTCCAGGGCGTCGACGACCTGCTTTAGCCCGGCGTAGTCGTACTGCGGCAACGGCTCCTCGTAATGCGCAGCGCCCATGTCCTGGAACTTCAGTCCCTGCTCGATCGCGGTCGAGACCGAGTAGCCGTTGTTGATGTCGACGCTCAGCCGGCAATCGTCTCCGAGGTAGTCCTTGCAGGCCTTGAACCGTGCGATGTCGCCTACCGGGTCCTGGTCCTGCCGCTGGTGCATCCACTCAAGCCGGAGTTTGAACGCCGTGAAACCGGCTTCCCGGCCCTCCCGCATGCGCTCCACAAGGACCTCCGGAGTACCCGGGTCTCCCCCTCCGGACCGCCAGTTTTTCCAGGCGACGCCTGTGCTCCAGTAGACGGGGATGTGCGTCCGGGCGGCGCCGCTCATGTAGCGATACAGGGGCTGCCCGGCCGACTTCGCCGCGATGTCCCAGCAGGCGATGTCGATGGCGCCCATGCAGACCATCTGCATGCCGCCGGGGCCGATCCACTTGGTGGGCGGGAACATCGCATCCCAGATGAGTTGCGTGTCACGCGGGTCCATTCCGACCACGATGTCGGCGAGGGTTTCTTCGATGAACGGCTTCATCGATCGCCAGTAGCGCTGGGAAGCCTCCCCGATGCCATCTACGCCTTCGTCGGTACGCACTCGGACGAGTAGCGGTCCGGATTCGATCGGGATGGCCTGGATCGAGGTGATCTTCACGACGGTGTTCCTGTCGAAGGTGTAATGGGCCGTTCCAGCCCGTTCGCGGCGCGGCGCAAAGGGTAATGCAATGGGACTCGCGCGTGGGAGAGCCGGATGTGAGTTCTGCGCGGGCGCAAGTGGCCGCCACTAGGCGAGGTGGATGTATGGCGCAAACGCGGCATCACCTATCCCCTGTGCGGGAATGGTCGAGTCGCAATCTGATCGTGACCCGGGTGAGGGGGAGGGCGGGCGGAGGCCCGCCCTTACGGGAGTCGGCCCCGACTGTAAGCTTGCCGCCGAGTCCCGATCATTCGCCGAAGTCCGTACCGGAGCGCCCGCTTGCCCGATGAACAGTCTTTTGCTTTCACACCCGCCCACGAACTCGTGCGCATGGTGGCGGCCCGGGAGGTATCGCCTGTCGAGCTGACCGAGTGGACGCTGCGCCGCATAGAAGCGACCAACGACACCCTTCACGCCTATCTGACCGTCACCGCCGACCTGGCGCTCGATGCCGCACGCGCCGCCGAGGACGCGGTTATGCGCGGCGACGACCTCGGGCCTCTCCACGGCCTCCCGTTTCCGATCAAGGACCTGGTGCCTACAAAGGGCGTCCGCACAACGTTCGGTTCGGCTGCGTACGCCGACAACGTCCCGGACGAGGACGACATCATCGTGCGGCGCATCAAGGCGGCCGGGGCGGTGATCGTCGGGAAGACCAACACCCCGGAGTTCGGGCACCTCGGCTATACGGCCAATATGCTCGGTGAGCACTGCCGCAACCCGTGGGACACGTCGCGTGAGAGCGGCGGATCGAGCGGCGGAGCGGCGGCATCGGTCGCGGCCGGGATCACGCCGCTGGCGCAGGGCGGCGACGGCGGTGGATCGATACGGATCCCCGGCTCGTTATGCGGCCTGTACGGGTTCAAGGGATCGGAGGGCCGGGTTCCCCGTTCCGGGGGCGGAGACGCCGCCTGGCACCCGTACAACCTGGCGCAGACGGGCCCGCTCAGCCGCAACGTGCGCGATTCTGCGCTGCTGATGTCGGTGCTCACAGGTCCCGGAGAGGACGCCGCGCCCGGGACGCTCGGCGGACCGGCGCCCGACTATCTCGGGGCGCTGGACCGGGGTCTTCGGGGGCTGCGGATCGGCTGGACGCCGGACATGGGCGGCAACGCCGTGGACCCGGATGTCGCCGAGTCCACGGCCGCGGCCGCTCGGGCGTTCGAAACGCTCGGGGGGAGGGTCGAGGAGTTCGACTTCGAGATCGCGCCGGACCAGATGTGGTCGTCGTTCCGCAACTACTTCGACCTCAAGGCCCTCGTCACGTATGGCCACCTGCTTCGTGATACGCCCGAGTTGCTGACCGACTACGTCCGGGAAGGGATGGAGCACGCGACGACCCTGTCGGCTGTGGACCACCACGACACGATGGCGTTTATCGCCAGGTTGCGAGACTACTTCCGCCGGCTATTCGAGCGGTTTGACCTGGTGCTCAGCCCGACCCTCGCGACAACTGCGTTTCGCGTAGAGGGCGGTCCCCCGACGAAGATCGGCGGACGGACGATGGACCCGGAAAGGGCCTACTGGACGTGGAGCCCGTTCACGTACTCGGTAAACATGGCCGGACATCCCGCGGCGACCGTGCCATGCGGGTTTGATCGCAACGGCCTCCCGATCGGCCTGCACGTGATCGGCGGGTTCGGAGACGAGGAGACGGTAATAGCCGCCTCAGCCGCGTTCGAGGAAGCACACCCCTGGGCGGACCGGCGGCCGCCGCCAATCTGAAAGCGCAGGCAGGGACGGTCCCAGCCGTAAACCGTTGCAATCGGTCCGCGCACGGCAAGAGCGCTGATCGGCGGCATACGATGCGGCGGCTA
>JACZRO010000213.1 GCA_022574675.1 Chloroflexota bacterium | reverse complement strand
AAGTTCGTGATCGATCGCAATATCGCGGCGCCCGGCCCGGACGGTCTGATCGTCGAGACCGGCAGTGGGATCCGGACGGTCGTTCCCATCATGGACGGCGGTCTTATGGTGGCTGCGCGCGTGGCGATGGGCGAACCGGAGTTTGCGCCCGACAAGATCCCGGTGGATGCCGCCGCTATGGGTGACCCGGAACGCGTGCTCGACTACGAGATTGAGGCGGGAGGACGGCGATTGAAGGTCACCTGCCTGTCGATCGGCAATCCACATGCGGTGGTGTTCCTTGAAGAAGACGTGGACGACTTTTTGTTGCTTGAGATTGGCCCGCACGTAGAAAACCATCCGCTGTTCCCGAACCGGATCAATTTCGAGATCGCCAACGTCGTGGACCGCGGCACGCTGAAGGCGCGTATCTACGAGCGCGGGGCGGGGGAGACCCTATCGTCGGGCACCGGAGCGACAGCGGTGGCGGTGGCGGCGCGTCTTCACGGTTTCATCGACGACACCGTTCGTGTGCAGGTCCCGGGTGGGGAGCTGCGCATAACCTGGCCCGGCGAGGGTGAGATTTTTCTTGAGGGCCCGGCTGTCGAAGTTTTCGAGGGGGTCTGGCCGGACTAGTCGCTCTTCCACCTGTCATTCTGAGCCTAAGGCGAAGAATCTCCCGGCCCGCGGATCATTCGATGTCTTCCCGCAACAACCCCACCCAACCGTTCTCGTACGCCGTCCATTAGCATCGCGAGCGACACTCCGAGGGGATGCAGCAGCGTCCCGATTGAGACCAACGCAGTGATCAGAAGGACAGGAGATTCTTCGCCTCGGGCTCAGAATGACAACGCGCGACCCCGTCGCCGCCGTACGCGCGACGCGGACCTGGATGATCACGGTACGACCCCTAGAATCTTTGCCGGCCGGGGAATCCGGCGCTTCACCTAACCCCAGGGAAAGCCATGCATATCGCCGACCGCGTCACCCAGTTGCCCGAGTACCCGTTCGTGACGATCTCACGCACGATCGCCGCGAAGCGGGCGCAGGGCATAGACGTGATCTCCTTTGGGATCGGCGACCCGGACCGCGAGACGCCGGGATTCATTCTCGATGCGCTTGATCGCGGCGCACGTAGCGCCGCTAACCACCGTTACCCGGAATCAGAGGGGCTGCCGGAGTTCCGCAAGGCCGTTACAGACTGGTATGAGCGTCGATTCGGCGTCGCACTCGACCCCGAGACCGAGGCGATAAGCCTGATCGGCGCCAAGGAAGGCATCGGCCATGCCGGGCTGGCGTTCCTGAACCCGGGCGACGTGGCGATCATGCCGGACCCGGCGTACCCCGTGTACGACGTCGGGACGATCTTCGCCGGTGGCGTCAGCTACAAGGTTCCGATGCACGAGGAGTCCGGCTGGCTGGTTGAGCTGGACGATATCCCGGCCGATGTGGCCGATAAAGCGAAGGTCCTGTGGCTGAACTACCCGAACAATCCGACCGGCGGCGTCGCGTCCCTTGAGTACTTCCGGCGGGTCGTGGAGTACGCGAAAGCGCACGATCTGATCGTGCTGCACGACAACTGCTACTCCGAGGTCACTTACGACGGTTACGTGGCGCCCAGCTTCCTGGAGGCGGAAGGGGCGATGGACGTCGGCATGGAGTTTCATTCGCTCTCGAAGACGTTCAACATGACCGGCTGGCGCATCGGCGCGGCCGTTGGCAACGCCGAGCTCGTCGAAGCGCTGCGGGTGATCAAGTCAAACCTGGACTCGGGCGTGCCGCAGGCCGTCCAGGAGATGGCGATCGAAGCGCTGAACAACCACGGCGATTGGGTGGTCGAGAACAACGTGGGATATCAACGTCGGCGGGATCGTGTCGTCGAGGCGTTGCGGTCGATCGGGCTGGCGGTTGTGCCGCCGCAGGCCGGACTGTACGTGTGGACGCGCGTTCCGGAGGGTTACACGTCCGAGGGGTTCGCCAACACGCTGCTTGAGGAACGTGACATCGTCGTGACGCCGGGCGGGTCGTACGGCCAACACGGTGAGGGTTATATCCGATTATCGCTTACCCTTAGCGACGACAGGGTGGACGAGGGCCTTTCCCGCCTCAGGGACTGGAAGATCCCCCCGCCGCCCGTTAGCTAGAGCGCTAACAGACCGGGAGAAGCCGAAACAGCTTGGCGAAGGCCTCAAGAATAAAGACGTCACGGCGCCAGGAGCGCGTCTTCGTCGTGAGCGCACAGGTGCGCAAAGGGAAGTCGCTCTGGCCGATCGAGGATTCCCTTGACGAGTTGGAGGCGCTCGCCGACGCCGGCGGCGCAGAGATCGTGGGCCGGATGTCCCAGATGCTCCAGAAGTACTCGTCCACGTATATCGGCAAGGGAAAGCTGGACGATCTGCGGATCGAGTTGCACGAGAGCCGGGCCGACACCGTCATCTTCGACGACGAGCTAAAGCCGGCCCAGCAGCTTCGCCTCGAGGACGCCCTGAAGGTCAAGGTTATCGACCGCAGCACGCTCATCCTGGACGTGTTCGCCCGTCGCGCCCGCACGGCCGAGGGCAAGTTGCAGATCGAGCTGGCGCAGAGCGAGTACCTGCTCCCGCGCCTCGCCGGGCAATGGTCACACCTGGAGCGGCTCGGTGGCGGGATCGGGACCCGCGGCCCCGGTGAGACCCAGATCGAGACCGACCGGCGACAGGTCAGCCAGAAAATCTCCCGTATCAAGAAGGAACTCGATCGCGTTCGTTTGCGCCGCCAGGGTCAGCGTAAAAACCGGAGCCGGTCTGAGATCGGCGTGGCGGCGTTCGTCGGCTACACGAACGCCGGCAAGAGTGCGCTGTTCAACCGGCTGACCTCGGCCGATGTCCTGGAGCGCGACCAGCTTTTCTCGACGCTGGACACGACGACCCGGCGCGTACACCTGCCATCCGGGGCGCCGGCGACGATCAGCGATACGGTCGGCTTCATCTACAAGCTGCCACCGGTCGTCGTCGCATCGTTCCGGGCGACGCTCGAGGAGCTGGAAGAGGCGGATGTGCTGG
>JACZRO010000212.1 GCA_022574675.1 Chloroflexota bacterium | reverse complement strand
CGACTCCGGAGGAAGCGCGGACCCTCGCCGTTGAGCTCGGCGGACGGGTGGTCGTAAAGGCGCAGGTTCATGCCGGGGGACGCGGGAAAGCGGGCGGCGTGAAGCTGGTCGATACGCCTGACGAGGCGGCGGAGGCGGCGGCTGGAATGCTCGGCGCCAACCTTGTCACCCACCAGACGAAGGCGGGCGGCGTCCCTGTCCGGAAAGTGCTGATCGCAGAGTTAACCGACATCGCCGACGAGCTTTACATAGCGATCACGATGGACGCCGACGCTGGCGCTCCGATGGTGATGGCAAGCTCAGAGGGCGGCGTGGAGATTGAAGAGGTCGCCGCCAGCACGCCGGAAAAGATCGTCCGGGTGGCGGTGGACCCGCTGATAGGGCTGTCTCCATATCACGCACGCGACATCGCCATAAAGATCGGCGTTCCCACCGATCTCGTGCGGCCGGCGGCGACGCTGATTACGAACCTGTACCGCGTATTCCATGAGAAGGACGCCTCGCTGGTCGAGATCAACCCGCTGGTCATCACCACCGGCGGGCGCGTGATGGCGCTCGACGCGAAGATCGCATTCGAGGATGACGCGCTGTTCCGCCACAAGGATATCCAGGCGCTGGAGGACCCGGAACAGAGTGACGAGCTTGAGCAGAAGGCGCACGAGGCAGGGCTGGCCTACGTGAAGCTGGAGGGTGGGCGCGTGGGCTGCATGGTGAACGGCGCGGGGCTGGCCATGGCGACGATGGACATCACCCAGACCGCCGGCGCCGCCCCGGCAAATTTCCTTGATGTGGGCGGCGGGGCTGCCGAGGACAAGATCGCCGAGGCTTTCGAGATCATCGTCTCCGACAGGGACGTGGAGGCGATCCTGATCAACCTGTTCGGCGGAATACTTCGGTGTGACGTGGCCGCTCGCGGGATAGCCGCAGGGGCGCTCAGCACCGGGACCAAGCTGCCGCTGGTGGTCTCGATGCGCGGCACCAATGCCGAGGAAGGGTTGCAGATCCTGGCCGACGCCGGGCTGAACGTCACGACGGTCGGCAATCTCGGCGATGCGGCCAAGGCGCTTACGGTGGTGCTTGCGGCCAAATCTGGCTCTGATGGGGGCAACGACTAGATGGGGATTCTTGTCGACGAGAACACACGCCTGCTGGTGCAGGGGCTGGGCCGGGACGGAACGTTCCAGGCAAGCAGCTGCCGGGCGTACGGGACGAATATGGTGGCCGGAGTGCATCCGCGTCGCGGGGGGACGAAGTTCGAGGACGAGGTCCCGATCTTCGAGACCGTGGCAGAGGCCGTGGACGCGACGGGCGCCAATGTCGGGCTGATCTTCGTGCCGGCCGCCGGTGCGGCCGACGCCATCATCGAACAGATAGATTCAGAACTTCCGCTGGTGGTGTGCATCAGCGAGGGCGTGCCGGTGCAGGACATGGTTACGACACTGGCGTACCTGGAAGGCAAGCCGTCACGGCTGCTCGGCCCAAACTGCCCGGGCCTGATCGGCCCGGCGACACGCGCGAAGATCGGCATCATCCCCGGGAACATCCTCAGCGAGGGCCGGGTCGGCGTGGTATCCCGCAGCGGGACGCTTACCTACGAGGCAGTCGTCCAGTTGACGGAGCTGGGTATCGGCCAGTCGACCTGTGTCGGCATCGGCGGCGACCCGTTGCACGGCACGACGTTCGTGGACGTGTTGGAGCTGTTTCAAGCCGACGACGAGACGGACGCGATCGTGATGATCGGGGAGATCGGCGGCACGAAAGAACAGCAGGCCGCGGAGTACATTAAGAACCACGTCACGAAGCCGGTGGTCGGGGCTATCGTCGGGCAGACGGCGCCGCCCGGGAAGCGCATGGGCCACGCCGGGGCGATCATCACGGGCAAGTCGGCGCTCGCGTCCGAGAAGATCCGCGCACTCGAAGAGGCCGGCGTGCACATCGCCGAGTCGCCGGCGGTGATCGGGGAGAAGATGGCGGAGGTGCTGGGGCGCTAGTACTCGGCCCTGAGATCTGGCGCGCTCGCAACAGGGGGGCCGCGACGTCCGCACCTGGCCCTCTCCCGTCCAGGAATAGGCGCCATCTGGCCGGTCGCCAACGGGCGGTTGGCGGACCGCACGAGCCTCAGTGAACCGCCGCTGCCGTCCTTACGTGTTGACGCTCCGGCGAGGCTGTTCGCTCAAATAAGAAGCGGGGGCGCAATATGTTGCGCCCCCGCTTTTAATCTACTGTTCCGTCCCGGATCGCCGCCAGCCGACTATCGCTCAATTCCTAGTCGGCGCCCCCGGCCGGCGCGGCGACGGGCTCTAGATCCCCGGCGGATGGTTCCGGCACCCTCTCCTCGCCCTCCACCCGCATGTCCGGCAGCCAGTGCAGGAAGCGCGGCAGGTACCAGTTGGCGTCGCCGAATATCTTCATCGTGGAAGGTACGAGCACCGTCCGCACGATCGTCGCGTCGATCAAGATCGCGATCGCCATACCGAACCCGAACTGCGCTGTGGTGACCAGGTCGCCGGCTGCGAACCCGCCGAACACGGCAACCATGATGAGCGCCGCACCGGTGATCAGCCCGGCTGTCGACCGGACGCCGTACGCGACGGCGGCGGCGTTATCCCGGGTCTGATCGTACCGCTCCCGGATCCGGCTTATCAGGAACACCTGGTAGTCCATCGACAACCCGAACAGGATAGTGAACAGCATCAGTGGCAGCCAGGGCTGGATTACCGGGGTCTCCGGCAGCCCGAGTAGCTCGTTGCCGACCCCCTTCTGGAACACGAGCACCAGGATTCCGTAGGCGGCGCCCACCGACAGCAGGTTCATGATGATCGCCTGGACCGGTACGATGATCGACCGGAACACGATCGTGAGCAGTACGAAGCTCAGGCCCAACACCAGCGCGATCACCCACGGCTGGTACGACGACGTAACGTCGAGAAAGTCGACCTATTCCGACGTCAAACCGCCGACGTGGACCTCCGCGGGCACCCCGGCGAAGGCCGCGGGCACGTATTCGTCCCTCAACCTCCCTACGGCGTCCACGGTG
>JACZRO010000073.1 GCA_022574675.1 Chloroflexota bacterium | reverse complement strand
TGGTCCCAGTCAGCGCGGGCGATCATGTAGCGGGCGTTGGGAAACGTGGCTCGCGGCGTCTCGCCGTCATACGTGACGTTCCAGCCGACGTGGTCGCCGTGCGGGTGGGTGGTGACTACCGCGTTGACCTGGCCGGGCTTCACCCCGTTGGCCGCCAGCTCGTCAAGCAGCCGGCCGGGAACGTCATCGGGTTCATGCGGGCCCGGTCCCATCGCTGTGTCGACCAGAATGATCGGGCCGTCGCCGGCCGCCGGACGGATGAGAAAAGAGCAGTACTGCGTCTGCCACATTCCGTTTTCTAGCGCGAACTGCCGGTACGGGCCCCAGTCGTCGGCCGGCACGTCCGGGTAGATCATCGAGACATCACGCGGCGGCGGAGTGAAGTCCACCAGCGCCGTGACCTGCAGGTTTCCTATGGTCGCGCTCGTTGCCATGTAAGCCTCGTTAGATCTGGCGGTTGCCGGCGTTTGGAGTTGGATACGCCATGAATAAGCCGGGGCATGGTACACCCGCACCCGGGACCGGCCCAGAACGGTCCAGGAACGCTCCGGAACACTCAAGAGGGCGCAGGCACTTGCCTCGCGCGCCGTTAACGTCCACCCTATGGTGGCCGCGCGCCGGTGCGGATCCTCTTCGACATCGTGAGATGCCGATCAACAGGGTCCATCGGGCCGGCTTCCTCAACGTTAAACAGCGGCAGGCATACTGCCGCCGGGTTAACTCGGTGTCCCGAGACATCCCGGAAAATTCCCAGAGATAACCAGGAGCGATCGAATGCCAGGGACAAACGGTAGTTCAAGTGTGACGGTGAAAAGCCTGGCGCTTTCCCAAATCGCGACGGAGAACGTAGTTGAACTTCCCGACTACGATCAGGGACGCCTCGAGGACATCGGATTCCTCACGGCGATGACCCTCGTCGTCATGGGCAACTACGCGCAGACCGGCCACTTCGGCGGCCCGCTCGCCTACACGCCCTACACCGTTGCGACCCACCTCGTCGGTCCCGAGCTCGGCGGTCTGCGATACGACTATCGGCGGCCCAAGCACCCGTTCGCCGACCGCTTCATGCTGGCCGGCGGTCATAACGCGCCGGTCTTGTACGCGTTGTGGATGATTCAGGGCGAGGCGCTCGCCCGCAAGCACGCTGCGACCGGCGACGACCGGTATCGCGTCGACCCAAAGATCGCCATGCTGCCGATCGATGCGCTGGGCTTCCGCCGCGGCCGTGGAGCGCTAGACACGCTGCTCCGTGACAACAATCTGGAAGACCACCCGCTCATGGAGCAGGCCAGCATTCGCGGTATTCGCGCTCTCGCGGGTCACGCCGAAACAACCGACCTCACGAACGACGTCAACGGCGGTCCGTCAGGCATCGGGATCGCCACCTCGGCGGGCAAGGCGGCTTTCTGGGACATGATGGGCGCCCCGGACTCGCTCAAGATCCTGGCGATCGAGGGCGAGTTCGCGTTGACCTCCGGCCACTCACAGGAGATGAAGACACAGGCCGTTGCCCAGCAGGTCGGCAAGCGTCTCAGGTTGCTGCTGTCCTACAACAACTCCGGCATAGATGACGAACTGGTCGGCAGCGTAATCAAGTCCACCTATGACGGCTACCGCATCGAGGATCAATGGTCTTCGTACGGCTGGAACGTCCTGACGGTGGCGGACGCCAACAAATACAACCAGGTGGTTGCCGCCCTCAAGACGATGGAAGACTGGGACCCGTCCGACGACCGGCCGATGATTCTTGTCGGGCCGACGGTAAAGGGATGGTGGCCGGGCGCCAAGAACGGCTTTATCGGCAGTACAGACCAGATTGTCGGTCACGCCAGCCACCCGTACGGGTTCCCGATGAACGGCGACTACTTCCAGGCCCTCGCCCAGACCTTTGAGCAAAAGTACGGCGTCGAGTTCCAGGGAATACGCGACGGCGCGGTCAAAGACGAGCGCGAGCGGCTGATCCAACTCAAGACCAACATGGACGTCGTAATGTCCGTGCTGGAGCAGGACAGCCTGGGCGACTGGCTTGCCGAGCGACTGGTCGAGATCGGCGATTCCGTTGACGACGATTTGCCGCTGCGCATCGACCGTAATCTGGACGCTTTCCAGGACGAGCGGCTAAGAGTTAGCCGCCTCCCGCGAGAGCCGCAGACCGTCACGGCTAAAAACCCTTTCTCCGGCGAGGAGAAAGAGGTCTCGATAAAGCTGTACGAGGAGCCGGGCAATGTACGCGGCACCCGCCGCGCTATCTCCGAGATCATCAAGTGGATGAACTACGTCACGGAGAACCGGTTCATCACCGTGGCCGCGGACCTGGCCGAGTCGATCAACGTCGAGGGCGGCTCTATCTGGGGCCACTTCGACCCCGTTACCAACCCGGCCGGAACACGTCTCAAGGCCGTCATCCAGGAGGCCGGGAACGCCTCCACGGCGATCGGGCTGGTCGGCCAGTCGGCCTCGCTCGACCCCGACCGGCACGTGGGAGTGTGGGCGCTCAGTGGCACGTACGGCGCGTTCACGCCGCTGATGTACCTCCCGGCGCGGGTCTGGAGTCAGCAAGCCCAGGACAGCCCGTTCCGCGTCGGTGTGCTGAACATCCTCGCCGGCCACTCGGGCCCGGAGACGGCCGCCGACGCCCGAACCCACTTCGGCATCTTCTCCCCGCAGGTCTGGAGCCTGTTCCCGCGCGGGCAGGTGATCCGGCTCAGCTTCTGGGACTACAACGACGTTGCACCCGGGTATTTCGCTGCTGCCGAGATCGCGGCGCGCGATCCCAGGGTGAACATCATCGTCCTGGAGGTCGCCCGGCCGGACTTCGCAGTTGCAGATCGCGCCACGTTCGCGGACACAGACATCAACGCCGCCGCAAAGGGCTTCTATGTGATCCGCGATTTCGACCCGGCGAAGCCCAGGGACGGCTACGTGCTGGTCCAGGGATCGTCCTCGACTGTGAACCTGGTTTCGGTGCTCCCGAAGCTCGAGGAAGCCGGTGTGAACGTCAAGGTGATCTCGACCATCAGCGAAGAGTTGTTCGACCGCCAGCCGGAGTCGTACCGGAACTCGGTGCTTCCGACCGAGGCGTATTACGATGCGATGGTCGTCAGCACCGGGACGCACCGGGTCTGGCCCGTGAAGAACCTCGGCCCGTTGACAGACAAGTACTCGTTGGTGTCTGACCACAGCGACGAGTGGCTCACCGGCGGAACCGAGGCGGACGTGATCGCCGAGGCGCACCTTGACACGGACTCGATCTTCGCCGGCGTCCAGCGCTTCGCATCGGAGCGAAATCAGCGGATATCCGGACAGACCGCAGCGCTCAGCACGTTGTCCGGCTAACCGGCCGGGCAGCCACAGAGGCGAGCGCGTTCTGACCGCATAAGGAGTCTCCGCATTTGATCGATGTGGTGATCGAAGAAGATGTCCGGATCGGCGAATCCGGCCTCCTCGTGGACGTGTTCCGCCCGGCGAGGACGGACGGACCCGCCCCCGCCCTCCTGTTCCTGCCCGGGGGCTCGTGGCGGACGAAGAACCGCAAGGACATGAAGGACCGGTACGGGATCAAGATGGCGGAGCGCGGCGTTGTCTGCATCGCAGGCGAGTACCGCGTGATGACCGAGGCGCCGTGGCCCGCGCCGATCCACGATGTGAAGACGATCATCCGCTGGATGCGGGACTCGGCGGGATGGCTGGGGATCGACCCCGAACGCATCTGCGCCGGCGGAAGCTCGGCCGGCGGCCACCTTGCGCTGCTGGCGGCCGGGACGCCGGACTCCGACGACCTGGAGCCGCCTTACTTCGAGGGCGTTAGCAGCGCCGTGGCAGCAGCTATCGGCGTCTACCCGGTCTGCGACATGGGCCCCGCCACCGCGGAAACCAGGGAACGGCTTGCTGAGCTTTTCCCGGACGGGGTAACGGAAGACGCGCTCCGGGCTGCCAGCCCGGTCTCCCACGTCCATCCCGGATTCCCGCCGACCCTGCTTGTTCATGGCACCGGTGACGTTCGCGTGGACTACCGGCGAACGGTCCGGATGTACGATGCCCTGGAGGACGCCGGCGTGCCGGTTGATTTGCAGTTGTATTCGGGCCAGGACCATGTTTTCGACAGGGATGACCGGTTCAGCGGCGCCATCGCAGACGCGATGGCCCTGTTCATGGAGAGATACGTCCCCGCCGCCGTCAGCGCGGCGGCCAATTAGGTGTGCTTCCGACAATCAATTGGACCGCAGGTCGGTTATGCCCAATCGTGATTACGCTAGATCGACGGTCGGGAGCGGGTACAGGTCTCACTCCAATAAACTGACGCGCCGTGTTGTCATTCTGAGCCCAAAGCGAAGTATCTCCCGGGCTTTCGACCGTCGCGTTGGTGCCGACCCGGACGCCCCTTCAAACCCGCGTGCAAGATGGCTCAACATTCCAACGAACGGTGCAACAGCGCGGCTGGCGATGGTTGTCGCGAAAGGACATCGAGCGAATTAAGGGCCGGGAGATTCTTCGCTTTCGGCTCAGAATGACAGGACAGACCGATCGCGCACAGGTTACGCGGGACCTACCGTTAGATTGGTCATCACGACCGGCCTCTGACAGGTCTTGGATAACCCCAGAACAAGGACACAGCTTACGAATGGGTCTCAAATTCGGCGTCTTTGACCACATCGAGCCAGAAGAGGGTTTTTCTCTCACAGAGACGTACGAAATGCGCCTCCAGCAGATCGAGCTCCTGGACCGGTCCGGCTTTTACTGCTACCACCTCGCCGAGCACCACACACCCGCTATCCACAGCCTGGCGCCGTCACAGAACGTCTTCCTGGCCGCCGCCGCCCAGCGGACAACGAAATTACGCCTGGCGCCCTGCGTCTATGTGCTCCCACTGCACCACCCGATCAGGTTGATCGAAGAGATCAGCATGGTGGACGCCCTTTCAGGCGGCAGGATGGAGATCGGCGTCGGACGTGGCGGCGAGATGGAGGCCTTTTTCTGGGGCCAGGAAGCGACCACTGACTCCAACTACAAGCGCTATCTGGAAACCCTGGAGGTGGTGCAAAAGGGGCTCGCCAACGACATCCTGGACTTCCACGGCGATATCTACGACTTCGATGAGCTGCCGATGCGCATGCACCCGGTGCAGAGGCCGTACCCGCCCATGTGGTACATGCGCAACGTCGAGACCGCTGCCATCAACGGCATGGATACGATCATCGTTGGATCGCTCGACAGCATCGGCCCGGAGGTAAAGCGGTACCGGGAGAAGTGGGAGGAGCACCAGGGCAAGGGAACTCTCACCGTCCACGGGCAGGAGCCGAAGGTCGGCCTCACCGTCCATATGGTCCTTGCCGATACCGACGAGGAAGCGCTGGAGATCGCGCAGCCCGCATGGGAGGTGTACCGCTACAACCTGGCGGCCCCGAGACGTATCGAGGCAGAGCGACGCGGGCTGGATCGCTTTAAGACCACTAAGGACGGCGGCTACGGTTTCGTCGGAAACCGGCCGGCGAATGCGCCGCCGCGCGAACTGCGCCGGGACATCGACGCCGAGCTTCAGAAGTTCGACCGGAATCACACGGTCCAGCACCCGGGAAGGCTCGGCGGTGTCGCCATGGCGGGTTCTCCGGACTCGATGCGCGAGTACCTGGAGGAGTACGTCGAGAGCGGGGCGAACTACTACGTTTGCTCGTTCCAGTGGGGAAGCATCACGCACGATCAGGCGATGCGCTCAATCCAGCTATTTGTCGACGAAGTAATGCCGCATTACGTGGACGCCCCGGCGGAGGCGACGGCGGCGGCAACGGCGGAGTAGCGCCCCCCGTTGTCCTTTTGGCGGGCGTACCGAACCCGACCCGGTATGAGGCTACTGCGGCAATTCGGCCACAGTAGAAATCTGCGCCCTGGCGTTTAACAGACCGCCGACGGTCGTCACGACAAACGGCACGGCGTAAGTCATCGGGATCTTCCACGCCATGGCGGCCTGAAACTCCCCGGCCAGGATGAAATTGCCCTGGTTGATGGCGGTGAGTAAGGTGCCGACGACCAGGCAGACGACGAGGGAACGTCTCAGCATCGGCGGGAAGCGCATCGCACATGGCAAACAGTACGGAACGCGCCGGTCGGTGGTCCGTAACTCGTAGGTTGCGTTTCGTAGTGTCCGGCCACACCGCTCGCAGGCGGCGCTCCCCTGCCGTGGTACCGCGGTCATCAGGTCTGGTCCGCCTCTCTTCACAAGTCAGGTGGAAGTAATTCCGACCTGCGGCGCTCGGCCTGAACGAACGATCAGCCGTGTTCTCAAGCCCTCAGAATATCCCGCTGCGCAGGATGCGTCCGGTGTGCGGAGGCGTGCCGAACTCTTGCGAGATAGCGAGGCCTCGCTCTGTAGCTCGATGGCCGTCCCAGGGCCGCGTGCTGAGGCTCTCGAAGCGAGCGCTGATCCAGTCGAACGCGGGCCGGCCGCCCGGCTTGGGAGCATCTCGGCCTGGCCGGACAGCGTCCAGTCCGACTCCGTCGATGCCAGGATCTGCCATACGCTCACCGGTCATCCTGGCCGGGATGATACAGCCCATCACTCGTATCGGTTGGCGTAACGGTCGGGTCCGCGACGTATGCGACCGAGTTCGGATCGCTGACTCTTGCCTGAAACCGACCCTCCCTTACACTCTCGCCAACGCGCCGAACGCGGGAACACAGGGGGCACCATGACCGACGAGCACGAACGCGATGACAGCAACATCGGGAGCGTGGATAAAGCGCTGCTTGGTGGACTGAAGTGGCGGTGCATCGGGCCGCCGCGCGGTGGGCGGGTGGTCGCGGTTGCGGGCGATCCCGCGGAACTCGGGACTTTCTACTTCGGCGCCTGCGCGGGCGGCGTGTGGAAGACGGAAGACGCCGGCACCTACTGGGAGAACGTGTCGGACGGGTTCTTCGGCACCGCCTCCGTCGGGGCGATCGCCGTGTCCGAGTCCGATCCCAACGTGATCTACGCGGGAACGGGCGAGGCGTGCATCCGCGGGGACGTTTCACACGGTGACGGCGTTTACCGTTCAACCGACCGCGGCCGTACATGGAAGAACCTGGGACTGGGCGACACGCGGCACATCTCACGCATACGCATCCACCCGGGCAACGCTGACGTCGCCTACGTGGCGGCGCTCGGACATGCCTTCGGACCGAGCACAGAGCGGGGCATCTTCCGCACCACCGACGGCGGTAAGACCTGGGAGCACGTGCTGTTCAAGAGCGAGGACGCCGGAGCGGCCGATCTGTCGCTCGACCCGTCGAATCCCCGGATCCTCTACGCCGCGATCTGGCAGGCGCGCCGGAACTTCTGGAGCATGACGAGCGGCGGCCCGGACAGCGGGATGTGGCGCTCGATGGACGGGGGCGACACCTGGACGGACATCACGTCCAATCCCGGGCTGCCCGACGGGCTCAAGGGCCGTATCGGCGTCGCCGCCTCACCGGCAAAGCCCGGCCGTGTCTGGGCGACGATCGAGGCCGATGACTGCGGCATCTACCGGTCGGAAGATTACGGGGATACATGGGAGCTGGTGAGCGACGAGCGCGACCTGCAGGGCCGCCCCTGGTACTACCAGCACATATTCGCCGACACGCAGGACGCCGATACCGTCTGGATTCTGAACTACGACGCCTGGAAGTCGATCGACGGCGGCAAGACGTTCTCCAAAGTCAGTACCCCGCACGGCGACAACCACGACCTGTGGATCGACCCGGCAAACCCTCGGCGGATGATAGAGGGCAACGACGGCGGCGCCTGCGTCTCGTTCAACGGCGGCAATTCCTGGTCCACGATCTACAACCAGATGACGTCGCAGTTCTATCACGTCACCACGGACGACCGTTATCCGTACCGCGTGCTAGGCACGCAGCAGGACAACTCGGCCATCAGCGTGCCCTCGCGGACGAACAAGGGCGCCATCCCGTGGGGCGACTGCTACGCGGTCGGAAGCTCGGAGAGCGGCTACATCGTCGTCGACCCGCGCGACCCGGACGTCGTGATCTCCGGCGCCATCGGCAGCTCACCTGGCGGCGGCGGCAACATGCTGCGTTACGACCACAAGACCGGGCAGGTGCGGATAATCACCGTCTGGCCGGAGATGTATACCGGCTGGGGCGCAAAGGACTGGAAGTACCGGTTCCAGTGGACCTACCCGATCCAGTTCTCGCCCCACGACCCGGCGGTCCTCCACGCGGCAGGCAACGTCCTGTTCCGCTCGACCGACCAGGGATCGAGCTGGAAGCCGATCTCGCCGGACCTCACCCGCAACGACGTGACCAAGATGGAGCCGTCCGGGGGGCCGATCACGAAGGACACCTCGGCGGCCGAGATGTACGGGACGATCTTCAGTTTTGTCGAATCACCCCACGAGGAAGGCGTTTACTGGGCCGGCTCGGACGATGGGCTGGTGCACATATCCCGCGATGGCGGCGCTAACTGGAAGCCGATCACGCCGGCGCAGCTCCCCGAGTGGAGCCTGGTCAGCATGATCGAGCAATCCCCGCACGACCCGGCCACTGCGTACCTGGCCGCCACACGCTACAAACTGGACGACAACCGGCCTCTCCTTTACAAGACGAACGACTACGGCGAAACGTGGACCGAGATCACTTCCGGAATCCCGGAAGACGACTTCACGCGCTGCATAAGGGAGGACCCGGTACGCCGCGGCCTTCTGTACTGCGGTACGGAAACGTCGGCCTACGTATCATTCGATGACGGCGGATCCTGGCAGCCGCTCCGGGCGAACATGCCTGTCGTCCCCGTATACGACCTCCAGGTCAAGGGAACCGACCTTATCGCGGCGACACACGGCCGCTCGTTCTGGATCCTCGACGATCTTGAACAGCTCCGGCAGATCACGCCGGACATCGCTGCTGAGAGGTTCAGACTGTTCGAACCCCGGGCGACGGTGAGGGCGGCTGTGCCCTTCGGCGCGCGCCGTCCCACGCCCGGCAAGAGCTATCAGCTCGCGCTCGGGGCGAACGTCACGTTCACCGAATCCGAGACGCCGGAAGGCGCCCGTGAACTCAAATTCCTCGATGCCGGATCAAATCCGCCACCGGGTCCGGTGTTCGCCTACTACCTTCGGGACGACCCGGCCGATGACGAAGAGATTGTGCTGAGCGTCCAGGACGCGGCCGGCGAGACTATCCGCACTTTTTCGTCGAAACCACCGGAGGACGGCAAAACGCCCGACACCCCAAAATCCCCAACATCCAGGGGCAACAACGACGAGCCCCGTGAGCGGAGGGTTCCGGCGAAGGCTGGCGTTAACCGCTTCGTCTGGGACACCCGTTACCCGCCGGCTCGGCCCGTGCCCGGCGATAAGACGACCGAGGACCGGCTGAAGGGTCCGCTCGCTCCGCCCGGTAACTACAGCGTTTCGCTGACCGTGGACGGTGAGACCCAGACCGAGGACTTCCAAATCCTCAGGGACCCTCGCGTGCAAGCGACGGAAGCCGATTTTAAAGCGCAGTTCGATCTGCTCATCGAGATCCGCGACCGGGTGTCGGAGGTCCATGACTCGATCAACATGATCCGCGGTCTCAAGCGTCAGGCCGACGAGTGGACCCGCCGAACGCGCGACCACAGCTCGGCGGACGCCGTCGCCACGGCGGCCTCGGCGCTGAAGGACAAGTTGACGGCCATCGAAGAGGAGCTGATCCAGACCAGGTACCGCGGGGCGCGTGACAGGTTGAATCTGCCGACAAAACTTAACGTCAAGCTCGCCGAGATAACGAACGTTGTCGCCGCAGCCGACTTCGCGCCGCCGCGGCAGGCGCACGACGTGCTGGAGGACGTTGGATCACGGGTCGCGCCACATCTGGAGCGCCTCCGGGAGGTCGTCGACAACGAAGCGGCGGAGTTCGAGAACCTGGTGCATGAACTGGACCTGCCCGCGATCGTCGCCGACCCAACACCCTGAGTCACCTACAGGCCCGGGCCGCTCGACTCTGAACGCGCATCCGGAACGAGTACGAGTAGAGGAAGGAACCAGGACATTCGCAACCTGGCGCTAATAACGTCGGCGGACTTCATCGTGCGGTCGGCGTACCAGATGGGCAAAACTCCCCTTCTGCCGATCTTCGCCGTCACGCTGGGCGCGTCGGACGCCCTCCTGGGGTTCATCGTCTCGGTGTCAACGCTCACCGGCATGTTCTTGAAGCCGCTCATCGGAGCCCTGTCTGACCGGTGGGGACGGCGAGCCTGGCTCCTCGCGGGCACGGCCTTCTTCGCGCTGATGCCGTTCACATACCAGTTCGTCGATACGCCGAGTCAGTTGTTCGGCGTCAGGCTGATACACGGCATGGCGACAGCTATCTACGGTCCGGTAACGCTGGCCTATGTCGCCGAGTTGTCGAGCAGCCGGGTTGCTGAGCGACTGGGCTGGTTCGGGTCCGCCCGGAACGCGGGATACGTGATCGGGCCGGCGGCGGCGGGCTTGATGCTCGTCTGGATGTCGCCCGTGACCGTGTTCACCGTGGTCGGGCTTTTGAGCGCGCTGGCGTTCTTGCCGGTGCTGCTGCTGGGCGAGGCGCGCCGGGCCCGAGAGAGGGATCAAACGCCCCTCTTCTCGGGCGTCGGGCGATCGTTGCTTGGAGGGATGCGCACACCCGCCGTCTGGGCGACCGGGGCTATGGAGGCTTCGGTATACATCCCGTTGTACGCGATCAAGGTGTTCGTGCCCGTGTACGCGCTCGCCGCGGGCGTCAACATCGCGCTCGTGGGCACTTTCTTCTCCGTGCAGGCGTTCGCGCAGATGGTCCTCACCCCGGTAGGCGGCCGGGTGGCGGACCGTTTCGGGTACGTCGTCTCATTTGGAACCGGCACCGCCGTCCTCGGCGTGACCCTGGCGTACCTCGCGACCGTTGACTCCAGCATCGGTTTCCTGGCGCCTGCCGTGCTCATCGGCGTCGCACAGGCAATGATCCTGCCCGCAGCGACGGCATGGTTGGCGACGAGCATCGACCACGGGCGGCTGGGGGCAAGCCTTGGCCTCGTCGGCACTATGCGAAACGCCGGCAAGGTGACGGGGCCGGTGATGGCCGGATTTTTGATCGCCTGGCTCGGGTATGCCGCGACCTTTCACATCATGGGGATCGGGCTTGTATTCGTGTCGGCCTCGATCTGGGCGCGCGGAGCCTTGCGTGTGCGTCAGGCGTCCGCCCGCCGCCACCGTGCCAGCTCGTCTGAACGCGTTCCCGCCATTCGCTGACAAACGTGATCCCGGAGATGGCACGGGCCGGTCGTCTGACGAATTGGGACATTCGCGTAGCGCCGTAGCGGTTCGCTGCAGGCGTGTTTGCCGCAATCCGCAGTGGGCCGCGCACGAGTGACGTCCGGCTCGCGGGATGCAAAGCTATCTCGTAGTGATTGATCGGACCGCGTTACCGGGGGCCGTCGTACACAAGCGCGGTTTGTTCGAGGAGTAGTGCATGCAGAGGGCCGTACGAGGGCCGGGACGCGTTCCCGTTCGCCGTCCCACAGGAAGAAGGCCAGCCAGGCGCCCGGCGCAACAGCGCGCGTTGCGGCCGTTTGACGGACGCACGGCCGTGTTCGTCGCCGGATCTCCCACATTGCACCAGTTCATAGCGTCCCGGCTCTCCAGTCGAACCGATATCTGGGTCGCCAAACCACTGTCGTCGCGTGACCGCGCAAAGGGAACCGTGTTTCGGATGAAACCCGATGTGACGGTGGTAGACCTTGATCCGATCTGGAATCCCGCAGGCTTGCCGCTGGCGCGAGCCGTCACCGAGGCCTGCCCAGCCGCTCACGTCATTCTGATCGCGCCGGAGGGTTACGCACAGGGGCAGTCGATCTCGACTGCCGCCCAGGAGTCCGGGTGGTCCGTCATTATCCACCGTAAAAGTGGCACCGACGAACAGCTCATGAAGGCGATAGTCGCCGGACTCAGTGGCGGAAACTGGATCGATCCCGACCTGATCGAGCCAGACGATGGACAGGCGACCGGCGACGACGAAGCGACGGCGGCCGGGGAAAAACGCAAGTGGGAGGATGATCTCGCTGACGACGCGCTGGAGCGCGCCAGTTCGATCGGAACCTTGAAGAAGGGCAGCGTGGCGGACGAAGAGACCGCAGACTGGCAGGAGCGCGCCCGCAAAGGCATCGGAACATGAGCCGGGCGCAGAGTCCCTGAATCAGTCAGCGAAACGCAGGCAACACGCGTTCGGCAAATAGTTCCAGTTGGCGTGGCTGGTCGTACGAGGCAAACCGAACGATCACCTCGTCGGCGCCCGCCGCAACGAACTTCCGTATCCGGTCGATAACACCGTCGGGGTCGCCATACGGCCCCCATCTGTCGCCCCAGAAGTTCAGACCGTAGTAGTCGGTCACCCAGCGCACGCCCTCCTCGTGGCCGCGGTCAGCGTCCGGGTCCAGGTTGACCGTCATGTAGTAGGCCGATGACAGGTCTTCAGGCGAGCGGCCAATGGAGATCGCCTCTTCAGCGACGCGTCTCCGAACCGAGGCGAACTCGTCTGGATCGTCCGTGATGGAGATGATCCCGTCGGCGAGTTTCGCCGCCCGGGCGTACTGACGTGATCGGCCTTCCCCGGAGTGCGTCGCCAGCAGGATCGGCACCCCCGGACGCTGCCACGGACGGTAGCCAAGGGTCACGTCTTCGAGATCGAAATGCTTCCCGTGAAATGTGACCGGCGCTCCTGACCAGAGGCCGCGCATGATCTCGATCATCTCTTCCATCCGGCCGGCGCGCGTTCGCCGGTCCACGCCCGCCGTGGCCCACTCGTTCTGCTGTGACTCGGTGAACGCGCCTCCGACGCCGATAGCGAGTGTGAGCCGTCCTTTCGACAACTGGTCCACCGTCGCCGCGGTCTGCGCCAGAAGCACCGGGTGCCGCAGCGCGGCCAGCAGTACGGAGGTGCCTATCCGCACTCGTGAGGTCGCGACGGCGACGGCCGCCAGCGCGGCGAGCGGCTCCAACCTCGGCTTTGCCACCAGGCTGTCCCCCACCCAGACCGAATCGACACCGGCGTCTTCGGCAAGCCGCGCCATCTCAACTATGTGGCCCGCATCCGGAGATTCACCCCCGGCGAGCACGACGCCACGGGTGGGTAGCACGATGCCCAACCTTGGCCCGGGTAGGCGTTCTGAATTCGTCACTCCGCGCCCTCGCCCACGGGCAGGAAAGCGTCGAGCCCGGCCTCTTGAAGCTCAAGATAAAGCCGCTCCCACAGGCCAGGCTCCAGCTCGATGAGCCGTTCGAGATCTGAAGCGGTATCTATGTCCAGGCCAAGACCTTCAGAGCGATAAACGGTGCAGTCGATATCGAGATGTTGCGCCTGCTCGACGTGGCGATCAAAGCTGTGCTCCCCGAGTTTCGTTGGGAACGACACGGCCAGATCGATCAGTAGCGCGTTGGTGCCGTCGTTCGCCAGATCGGGCGCCAGGGCCAAATGTGCGCCGCCTGCATTTTTGAGAAACGCGGATAGCTCAGCGCGCGTCGCCAGCGGCAGGTCTGCCGGGAGGAACAGGCCATAGGCAAACCCCGCCTCGGCTGCGTCCGCGAACGCGACCTGAAGGCAGCCGTTCAACCCGGCGCCGGGGTCCGGCCGCCAGCCGGCGCCCAGTCGATCACATGCGCGCCGCACGGGGCCGTCGCCACCGTACACGACCACGTCCTCAATATCCGGGCCCTCGATTTCTGACGAAGGGACCGCCGATACAAGCACGCGCGCCAGCATGCCGAGTGACAACAGCGACCTGCGCTCGTCGGAGACCGACGGGGCAAGCCGGGATTTACTCTCGGCGATCGGCTTCATCGGAACAATCGCCCGGATTCGTCTGGACGTCAGGCCGGCACCCCCGCCATGTCGCAAACCGCCGACGCCAGCGCGATCTTGTGGGCCTCACTGGTCATGAGCGTCCCGGTCACCAGCACCGTATACCCAAGCGCTTCGACCGCCTCCCGGCTCGACTCGTCCTCGTTATCCATCACGAAATGTGTCGCCATCCCGGAATAATGCTCGGCCACTGCCAGCGCGCTCGGCGGTTTGTTCGCAAGGGTCTCGAATATCCGTGCCGCCGGGCCTTTCACCGCCCGGCCACCGATTATCGGGCTT
>JACZRO010000072.1 GCA_022574675.1 Chloroflexota bacterium | reverse complement strand
GCTCCCCGCCTCGGGTCCGGGCGGGCGGGCTGGCCGGCTGCCGTGAAACGAGATCAGGGTAACGGCTCATCACCGCTGGCCGTGCGCCCGGCGCGGGAGCGTCGCGATCGGCCGGTCCGCGGTATGCGGTCCGGTCGAATCCGTAGCCATGTGCGACGGCCGCTTTACCGGGCTCAAAAGCCTGCTACCAGGTGTCACCGGTCCCGTAATCTCGCGGCCGCCATGTCCCGAGTTCCACCAGCGCGAGGAACTCTCCGACAAGCTGGTTGAACATCATCGGTTCCTCGATGTTGACGGCGTGGCCGGTCTGTGGGACCACCGCGAGCCCGGCCGCCGGCACGGTCCGTTTCAGGAACAGCCCGGGAGCGAGGCACGGCTCATCCTCGTCGCCGTTTATGACGAGCATCGGTACACGCAACTCGCGAAGCTCTGCCTCGCGCGTATAAATAGAGGGGCGCGTTCCCTGGAACCCGCGGAACGTGTTGGCGGAGCCTTTCGAGGAATGAGCCAGGAAGAGTTCCTCGAAGCGCGCGCAACCAGCCGGGTCCTTGTGCCGGAATCGGGCCCTGGCCTGGCCGCCCAGGTACCCCCGCATCGCCTCCATGCCGCCCGAATCGATGCGATCGGCCCGGGCCGCGGCGTTGGCGTGGAACGACTCGACGTTATCGGAACCGCTGCCTCCACCCGCCACGATCAATGACCGGCACATCTCCGGGTGGGCGAGCCCGAACCCGATCGTCGTGTATGCGCCCATCGACAGCCCGGCGATGTGGGCCTCCTCGATCCCCAGGTGGCTCAACAGTCCGTAAAGATCGGCGACCTGCTGCTCGTGCCCGTACTCCTCCCAGGAGTCCGGCACGTCGGAAGGCGTGTATCCGCGTGCGTTGTAAACGATCACCCGGTACCGGCGGGCGAAATAGTTCACCTGCTGGTCCCAGCTCTCCATGCTCCCGGCGAACTCGTGGGCGAACACGAGCGGGAAGCCCTCGCCGGTCTCGCGGTAGGCGATTTTCACGCCATCGATAGTTGCGAAATCCACTGCCTTCGCCTCCTGATGCAGTCAGAGCACTATTAGTCACGTGTGTTCGGGTAGTCTTCGCTGTGATATTGCCTTGGAAACAACGCCGAAATCGGTACACGCTCGATCTCACCATTCGATTCCATCAAGACGTCGGCGTCGGGTCCGTAGTCGCTGATCAGCATGCGACACATCCCACAAGGCGGGACCACATCGCCTGATTCAGTCACTGCGACGATTTGTTCGATCTCCGTGTCCCCGGCGGTCGCCGCGGCGCCAATGGCAACTCCTTCCGCGCAGATTGTCACCCGTCCATTGCTCGCTTCCACGTGCGCCCCAAGGAAGATATTGCCCGTCTTCGTTATCAACGCAGAAAACATGGCGTGGCGATTAGGAACATATTTTTCTTTAGCTAAAGCTCGGGCTTTAGCCACCAATTTTTGCTCACCAGTCATGTTTGCGGCTCCTTACGACAAAACCGTTTGTCGTTCAGTCCCCCTCTCCCAAGTCGAGAGACGGCTGAGGGGCCGTCCTCGAACTCGATACGGGATGACGATAGACATTCGAGAACAGATCAAGACACAGACGTATCACGGGTCCGAAGTGTTTATCAGCGCTCCCCCGGCTTACCCCGCCACCCATCCTCCATCCACCAACAGGTGGTGGCCCACGACTCCGGACGCCGCAGGACTCGCAAGGTACACGAACGCGCCAACGATGTCCTCAGGATCAAGCCGACGCCCGATCGGCGACCGATGCGCCACCTGCGCCTCTATCTCAGGGGGTGTGTCGGCGATCAAGTCAGTGTTGACCGGCCCCGGCCCGACCGCGTTCACGTTGATTCCGTACTGGATCCACTCGACCGCCAGCGCCCGGGTCAAACTGACCACCCCGCCCTTGCTCGCCGTGTACGGAGCGTTGCCCACGCGTGCCGATTCTGCGATCTGCGAGCCGGTGTTGATGATCCGGCCTCCGCCGTGGTCCCTCATGTAACGCGCCGCCGCCTGCGCGCAGAAGAAAAGCCCTCGAAGGTTGACGTCGAGAACGCGGTCCCAGTCGTCCTCCGTCGCTTCCATCGCCGGCCGGCGGGCCGCTATCCCCGCATTGTTCGCCAGGACATCCAGACCTCCCATATCGCCCACGGCCCGTTCGAACACGCCGGCGATCTCGGCCGTCCGCGTCACATCGAACCCGTAGCCGTACGCCTCTCCGCCCGCCGCCCTGATCTCGTCACAGACGGCGTCAATCTTTGACCGCTTGGACGGCATATCGGTCACGGCCACCCGCGCCCCGGCGGCCGCAAGGCCCAGCGCGATAGCGCGACCGATCCCCTGGGCCGCCCCGGTCACCAGCGCACATTTGCCATCGAGCCTGAATAGGTCGGTTTGCATTTGATGTCTCCATGCCTCTTCCCAACGCCGTATGCCTCGGACTCCGGCCGGCGTTGGCCGAGAGTTTCGCAGATGTGTGGTCGCGTCGGTCCGTATCACACCGGGGGCATCGAACATTTTCTCGAATGTCCGCGTACAATGCGGCCACGTTGGAGAGGCTCCCGGGAGGTCAATATTGGCGCTACACCCTCAGGTCGCAGCGGTCTTGAAAATGGCTGAAGAGGCGAACCTGCCGGCGCTGAACACGCAGACGCCGGAGGCGGCGCGTGCCGCAGCGAAGGAGCGCACCGCCGCCGCTCCCCGCGATATCGAGGATGTGGCCAATATCCGGGACACGACGATCCCCGGTCCTGCCGGCGACCTGCCGATACGCATATACACCCCTTCCGGCGGCAACGACCACCCGCTGATTGTCTGGTTCCACGGCGGCGGCTGGGTGATCGGCGACCTCGACAACGAGGACCCTGCCTGCCGCGTCATCGCGAACAGTACCGATGCCGTGATCGTGTCGATCGATTACCGGCTCTCTCCCGATGTCCGCTTCCCCGAGCCGGTCGAGGACTGCTACGCCGGATTTGTCTGGGCGCATGAAAACGCCTCCGAACTCGGCGCTGACGGCTCGCGCATGGCCGTCGCCGGGACGTCCGCCGGCGGCAACCTGTCCGCCGCCGTCTCTCTCATGGCGCGTGACCGTAATGGCCCCAGGATCTCCCACCAGGTCCTGTTCTGCCCGGTTATCGACCACGACTTCAGCACCGCCTCGTACTCGGCCAATTCAGACGGCTACATGCTCACGCGTGACTCGATGGTGTGGTTCTGGGACCACTACATCGGGCCCGACGGCGACGGCGCGCACCCGTATGCGTCACCGATACGCGCCGATGATCTCTCGGGACTGCCCCCCGCAACGATCATCGCCGCCGAATACGACCCTCTGCTGGACGAGGCAGAGGCGTACGCAGACGCCCTCAAGGCGGCGGGCAACGACGTCACCTACACCTGTTATGAAGGCATGGTCCACGGCTTCAACGGCCAGGTCGGGATCTTTGACCGCGCACGGGACGCGCTGGAAGAAGCCGCCACGAGGCTCAACGCGTCCTTTATTGGCGTTACTGCCGCTGGCTGAACCGACCGCGCAACACACGCCGTCCCTAACCACTACACGGAGGAACCCATGAAACTTGAGATGTTCCACCTCTGCCCGTACCGGGATCTGCCGGCAGACTTCCGGGAGAAGAACCGGAGCGTCTGGGTGGACGTGCCCTCTCACCTGTTCGACGCCGAGATCGCCAGCCGTACCTACAACGAGACGCTGGACGAGCTGATCTATGCCGCCGAGATGGGTTACGACGGCATCTGCGTGAACGAGCACCACCAGAATGCATACGGCCTGATGCCGTCGCCAAATCTGATGGGCTCAGTGATGGCGCGTGAAACCAGGGACGTGGCGATCATCATCATGGGCAACTCGATCGCCCTGTACGACCCGCCGATCCGCGTTGCGGAAGAGTTCGCCATGCTGGACTGCATTAGCGGTGGACGCCTGGTCGCCGGGTTCCCGGTCGGCTCTGCTATGGACACCGCATACGGCTACGGATCCAACCCGGCTCAACTGCGCGAAAAGTACGCCGAGGCCGAGGAGCTGATTTTGCGGGCGTGGGAAGAGGAAGAGGTCTTCTCCTTCGACGGCAAATACACGCAGCTCCGCTACGTCAACATCTGGCCGCGACCGATGCAGAAACCTCGGCCACCGGTGTGGGTCCCGGGCGCCGGATCGATCGAGACCTGGAACACCTGTATCGAGAAGGGCCACCTTTACGCATACCTGTCTTATAGCGGGTACAAGCGCGGCAAGCAGGTGATGGACGGCTTCTGGAAGGTCGCCAACGCAGCCGGGGTCGACAACCCGTACCACGCCGGCTTCCTGCAACTGGTCTGCATCGCCGACAACGAGCAGGAGTTGCACGACAAGTACGCCGCCCACACCGAGTACTTCTTCAACAAGATGCTCCACGTGTACCCGGGTTTCATGGACCCGCCGGGATACCGGACGATCGATACCATCAAGGCCGGCCTCCTGGCGCAGACCACCTCCTTCGGTCGCTCCACCGATAAGGAGACCACGTTCGACGAGCTGCGCGAGGCCGGGAACGTGGTCGCGGGCACGGCGTCCCAGGTAACTGAGCAACTGGAGCAGGTCATCAAGGACCTGCACGTCGGCCACCTGATGATCCTCAACCAGTTCGGCTCCATCCCACACGAGTTGGCGAAGGAGAACATCCGGCGGACGGCACAGGAGGTGTTGCCCAACCTCCGGCACCTGTGGCCTGAGTACGAAGATCACTGGTGGCCGCAAAACGCCATCGTGAGAGAAGGTACGGCAGCCCTCTCGCCCGCGGACTAATCTGGTGCCAGTTTCCCGTTCAGATTCCAGCACGAGGCCCACCGGGGAGCGGCCGACGACGTTGCCAGACGCGTTTGATACGGGATCGGAATGCGATCCGACCCCGTTCCCCTCACCTCAATCCTCTCCCAGTGGGAGAGGGAATCCACTGGCCCCAGCATCTCTGCACCAACCAATGGCGCGTTCCTGTTACTCCCTTTCTCAAAATGGGAGGCAACGCGCCCCCTCTCCCATTTGCGGGAGAGGGATGGGGTGAGGGGGTCCTTCCGAAGTAAGGACAACCCACCAGCGCGGTGGCCCCCCAGAGGGCTCGGGCTCCCCGACCACGCCTGCTCAACATTTCACAAGAGGAACTAAATGAAAGAAAGATCGGTCTCGGTCCGTAACGGCGAGTTCCGGGTGGACATCCTCGAAGGCGGGTCCGGTGACCCGCTCCTCTACCTGCACGGCGTCGCGGGACTTGAGTGGACGCCGTTTCTAGAACGTCTGGCGATCGGCCACACCGTCATAGCGCCCCGCACCCCTGGGTTTGGCGAATCCAGCGGCACGGAGAATCTCCACGACATCCATGACCTGGTCTTTTTCTATCTCGACCTTCTCGACGAACTGGGTCTCGACGAACTGCCGATCGTCGGCCACTCGCTGGGCGGCATGTTCGCGGCGGAACTCGCGGCGACGCAGCCGGCCCGCTTCAGCCAGGTGGTCCTGATCGCGCCGTTCGGGCTGTGGGAAGACTCGGACCCGGTGCCAGACCTGTTCACGATCTCCCTCCCGGAACTCGCCGAGGCGATGTACGCCGACGTGAAGTCGGAGCCCGCGGTCGCCATCGCGACCGCGCCGCAGGCGCGCATGACGGAGGTGGACCCCACGACCGCGGACGGACAGAAGACTCTCAACTACCTGGTGGAACGCGCCAAGTCGATGTCGACCGCGGCGAAGTACCTGTGGCCGATTCCGAACCGGGGCCTGTTCAAACGACTACACCGCGTGACACAACCCTCGCTCGTGATCTGGGGCGAGTCGGACGGCATCGTCCCGCCGGGTTATGCCGAGCGCTTCGCAACAAAGATGCCGAACGCCGCCATTCACGTCGTGCCCAACGCCGCGCACATGGTTGTCGACGAGCAGCCGGACCATGTCGCGGGGTTGATCGAGGACCTGCTCGCACGGTAGCTTGAGCCGTTCCCGCACACGGAGAGTCGTCACATGACCGACCCGCACCGGCTTGACGGACAGGTTGCCATTATCACCGGGGCCGCGCAGGGAATCGGAAAAGGCATCGCGCTCGTACTGGCCGAGGCCGGGGCAAAGATCGTCATAGGCGACCTGCAAGACGCGTCTGGCACGGTGGACGAGATCCAGGCCGCAGGCGGTCGGTCGGTGAGCATGCTGATGGACACGAGCAAGCCGGACGACGACCGTTCGCTGGTCGATCTTGCCGTCTCTGAGTACGGGCGGCTGGACATCCTGGTCAACAACGCGGCGATCGACGCCCCGAGCGGCAATGTCTGGGACCTGCCCGACGAGGACTGGGAGCGGACGATATCCGTCAATCTGAGCGGCGTCTTCTATTGCTCCAGAGCAGCTCTGGTACCGATGCTGAAGGCCGGCTCCGGGGTGATCGTCAACATGAGCTCGGTGTCCGCGCGATTCGCAACGAAAGGCATGTCACCCGCCTATAACGCCAGCAAGGCCGGCGTCCTGGGTCTGACGGCCGCCTTCGCCGAACAGGTGACCGAGAAGGGTGTCAGGGTGAATGCCGTGATGCCGGCACTAATAGAGTCGAGGGACTTTGGCTGGTCGCCGGAAGAACGGGCCAGGCAAATCCAGCCTTACCCGATGGGACCCGGCACGCCGCGTGACATAGGCGAGGCGATTCTCTATCTGGTGAGCCCGGCCGCACGCTGGGTCTCAGGAACTACCCTGCCGATTACCGGCGGCGTCCAACGCGGTTCATCAGTGTTTTAGCCGCGCCTGAAGAGTTCACGCTTTTTGCTCACCGGCGAAGTGTTGGCGCGCTGCCGCAACAAACCGGCCTTTCGAGTGCATCAGGGCGCTGGCGTACCGTCCGGCCCGGGCGCCTCGAACACACCGGGAACACACTGGATTCCTGCAGCCGATCGCTGCCGCAAATACCCCGTCCACCCGGCTATGCTTACCCCGTCCGGCATCGCCCTTTACAGTTTGGAAGACATCGCGGATGACATCACCGCCCGACAGCGATCCATTCGTCGCACGTCTCATGGACGAGACCCGGCTCTGGCAGGAGCGGGGCATCATCACGGCGGAGCAGGCCCTGTCCATCGCCGCCAATTATGACGTGCCGGCCGGAGTGGCTGTCGGCGAGAGGACCAGAGGCAGGCTGGTCACCGTCCTGGCGATCTTCGGATCCCTGCTGGTTGGACTCGGAGTCATCCTCTTCTTCGCCGCCAACTGGGACGGAATTCCCCGGGCGATCCGGCTGGCGCTCATCGTGGTCGGCATTCCCTCCATTTACGGCGCGGGCTACTGGCTGAGATACATGCGCGGCTACCAGAGGGTCGGCACGGCCGTACTCCTGCTGGCGGCCGTACTGTACGGAACCGGGATTCACCTGGTAGCCCAGGCCTACAACTTCCCGTTAAACGATCCCAGGTTGTTCAGCCTGTGGTTCCTCGGGGTGTTGCCGTTGGCCTACCTGACACGTTCCCAGTCCATCTTGATCCTGGCCCAGGGTCTCTTCCTTTCCGGCGTCGGCTTCTGGCTTGCCAAGTGGATGGATGAGTCAGGTGAGGGCCAGGCGATCTTCAGCATCGCCCTGTACCTGAGCCTCGGGCCTTTGCTTTACGGACTCGGAAAATTGCAGGCCCACTACGATCTGACCCGGCCCTATGTTGCCGTCTATGAGGTACTTGGTATCGTCACAACGTTGGCGGCCATCTACATCCTCGGCTTCCCCCTGTACGACGCGACCTCTTACCTGGAATCTGGCGTCGAAATCAAAGGCGCCACGAGCCTCTGGGTCCTTTTCTACCTTGCAGGGGCCGGAACGATGGTCGCGTTCATCGGCGCCGCTGCGATCCAGGTCAGGAGACGACTGCCGCTGATCACACTGGGGTACGAGGGGCTGGCCGTGTTGATCGTGCTGGTCATGGCCTACCTCGTGGTGTTCGTCGACGCCGGCAACGACGTGCTGTATCCCGTGCTGTTCAATGCGTTGCTTCTGGCGGGGGTCATCGGGTTGGTGTTTGCCGGCTATTTCTGGCGTCGAGAGGCATTTATCAACATCGCCATCGTCTTCTTCGGCCTGGGGATCGTCACCCGCTACTTTGAGTTGAGCTGGGGTCTGCTGGACAGATCGGTCATCTTCATCCTGGCCGGACTCATACTCATCGGAGGCGGGTTCCTCCTCGAGCGGGGACGCAGCAGGATGATCATCCGCATGGGAGAGCAGGGAGGCGCGGCATGAGCCGCAGATTCAAGCTCACCTTTCTGATCATCGTGATAGCCCAGGTCGTCCTGTTGCTGGGCTTCATAGCGGACCGGGAGTTCATCCTCCAGACCGGTGACGAAATTGTGCTCGAGACGGCTCCGATAGATCCGAGATCCCTCCTTCAGGGAGACTTCGTCACGCTCGACTACGTGATCGCCAGCCTGCCATCGGACAGCCAGATCCCCGTAGGGACGACCATGTACGTGAGCCTGAGAGATGCGGGGGAAGTGTGGGAGGCGGTGGACTACAGCCCGAAGAAGCCTTCCGACGGTGACGCAGTATTCATAAAGGGCACCGTTGACCGGCCCGGGCATCTGGACTTTGGCATCGGGACCTATTTCGTCCCCGAGAACAGCGGGCTTCTCGTTGAGAGATCCCGGGATGTAAAGGTGGTCGCTTTTGTTGACAATCGAGGCAGAGCGGTCATCTCGGACGTACTGCTGGATGGCGTTCCGTTCAGCGAGGCGATGGCGGCGGACCTGGAGTTCACGCGCCGGACGAGCGTGGGAGTGGTGCTGGAGACCGTTCCCGTAGACCAGGGATCCATCTTCCAAGACGACTTCGTCGGACTCGACTACGTGATCGCCAGTTTGCCATCGGACAATCAGACCTCCGTAGGGACGACCGTGTACGTCAGCCTGAGGAAAGCGGGGGGAGTGTGGGAAGCACAGAGCTACAGCCCGAACGAGCCTTCCGAAAGCGAGACGGTATTCATAACGGGCGAGGTGGACCGGCCCGGGCATCTGGACTTTGGCATCAAGAAGTTTTTCCTCCCCGAGGAACCGGAACTGCGACTTCTTTTTGAGGAATCCCGGGACGTGAGGGTGGTGGCCTCGGTGGACGGACGAGGCAGAGCGGTTATCAACGACGTGTTACTTGATGGGGTGTCCTTCAGAGTGGCGGGGAGGCAGGCGGTTCCGATTGAACCTCCGCCCCCGCGCCGTTAGGACTCGCATTCCGCGAATCTCGGCCGAATCGCCCGATTCCGGGCCGCGTTAGCTCCGGTGCGCCACGATGCCCCCCTCTCCCCCTTCGCCGGGCGCCCTCTCGTCGCGGGTTCGAGTGAGGGGTCCCTTCGGAGAGGGACAGTGCGCAAACGCTTTTCCGTACAACCCGGCCCTTCGATCCCTCCGCGGAAGGAAGGGCGCTGCCGCTGCAACATTCAGGCGCTTGTGGCAATACGGACCCGCCGATGTTAGCTTGCCCGCATCCTCGTAGCCGCACACGGGACAACGCAGAAAAGCCAGGTGACGAATTGACCATCGACGCAGCAACCGGAATCGCCCGCATCCTGAAGCAAGAAGGCGTGGAATGGGTCTCCACCTTCCCGGTATGCCGCGTGAACAACGCGCTGGGCCGTGAAGGCGTGCCCATGGTGATGATGCGCGACGACCGATACGCCGTCGCGGTTGCGGACGCCTATTCACGGATCACGGCGGGCGAGCGCATCGGCGTCTGCACCGTCCAGGGTGGCGTCAACGCGGCCGGCCTCCAGGTCGCATATGCCGGCCTTGCACAGGCATACGAGGACAACTCGCCGGTGCTCCTTATCACCGACGGCGTGCCGATCGGCGCTTCCGAAAACAGCCACTTTGACGTCGCCAGCAGCCTCAAGTCCGTCTCCAAGTGGTACGGCTACATCGACAAGCCCGAGCGCGTGCCGGAGTTCATGCGCCGTGCCTTTACGATGCTCCGGAGCGGTCGTCCCGGGCCGGTGATCCTTGCCGTCCCAGACGCGGCCGGCCAGTACGACGAGACCGCCGATCCTTACACCCCGGTCAAGGCTTACAAGAGCGCGCCGGACCCCGCCGACGTCACCACCGCTGTCGAGCTGCTGCTCAAGTCGGAGCGTCCGCTCATATATGCCGGCGAGGGCGTTATCTACGCAGGCGCATCCGCAGAACTCAAGGCGTTCGCCGAGCTGGCGAACACCCCGGTCATAACCACCCTGAAGGCCAAGGGCGCGTTCCCTGAGGACCACCCGCTCTTCGTCGGCGTACGCGGCGACCACCCGGCCGAGTATTTGGCCAACTGCGACCTGATCCTGGCGGTCGGCTCAAGCCTCTCGCCGGGCCGGTTCAGTCACGCCATTCCCGATCCGAGCAGCAAGACCATCATCCAGTGCAACGTCAGCGAGCTGGACATCAACAAGGTTTACCGGTCGAGCCACGCCGTTATCGGCGACGCACGCTTCACGCTTCAGGCGCTCGCCGACGAGCTATCGTCGCAAACCGAGGGCAGCGGCCGGGCCGCCCCCAACGTTCACGCTGAGATCAAGGCGTCCCGCGACGCCGGGCTGGCGAAGTACCAGGACCCGATGACGTCAAACGAGACGCCTATCAACCCGTACCGCGTTTACGCCGGACTGATGGAGGTGCTGGACCCGCTCAAATCTTTTGTCACCCATGATTCCGGCAACACGCGCGACCAGCTGAGCACGGTGTACGAGACCCTCATTCCACGCGGCTTCCTGGGCTGGGGCAACGTGTCGTCTCTCGGCTTCAGCCTGGCCGCCGCCGTCGCCGCCAGGCTGGCCTTCCCCGATCGGCACTCGGTCGCCGTGACCGGGGAAGCGGGGCTCGCCTACATGCTCGGCAACCTTGAGGCGCCGGTCCGCCAGAAGATCGGCGTCACCGTCGTGCACATCAGCAACGGCGGCTTCTCCGGCTACGGGCCGGGGTTCTGGGGCGACGGCCACGACCCCTACACACACGCCGTGCTCGGATACGACGAGGTCGACATGTCGAAGGCAATCGCCGAGCTAGGTTTACACGCGGAACGCGTGCGCGAGCCGTCCGAGATCGTAGGAGCGCTCGAACGCGCGCTGGCGGCGAACGACAACGGCCAGCCGGCCTACATCGAGTTCATTTGCAGCCAGTACCCGATCTACGGACGCTGGGTAACGAGCGGCCAGGGGGAGTAGGCCCCCCGGCCCTTCTCCTTCTATGGAAGGATCAGGGCGCGGGCTGCGGCAATAGAATCCCCTCTCCTTACGGGAGAGGGCGAGGGTGAGGGTGAGGGTGAGGGGACCAGGGTCGGGTCGCAATCCGGCCCTGAGACAAGCGCGATTACGCACGACACGGCCCTTCGAGAACCTCAGGGCGCTGGCGCATCTCCCGGGGCGCTGCCGGCGATCGCTCTCTACTCCCCACCGTCCTGGCCCCAGAACACGACCCATATCGACAGGTCGTCCGTGAAATCCTCGAACCGGTGCTCGATCCCGGCCGGCACGAAAAGCGCGTCGCCCGGTCCGAACCGGTGCCGGTCGTCGCCGTTGACGAACCATCCTGACCCGGATTGGATTATGTAGATCTCGTCCTGGTTGTGCGGTTGCTGCGGGTCTTCGCCCCGTGGCGCGTACACCAGCAGCCTCATGCTGCCGTGTGTGAAAACCGCCTTGGACCGGAGTTTGCCCTCGGCCGGGATCCCATCGAGCGCCTGCGGCATCGGCCAGTGAAATCGTCCCAGGGCGCCCGCTCGATCCGCCACTACTCGCCCAGCGCCTTCAAATTGGCGACCATCCGGTCTACCCGCTCACGCGCGCCCACTTGCGCAGGCTCACCGGCTCGCGATCGAACGACTCGCCGAAGTTCCGCACGGTCGTGAACGACACCTCGGCGATGTACACGTTGCCGTCGACGTCTGTATCCATCCCGTGCGGCGCCATGAACTGGTCGGGTTCTTCGCCCTGCGTGCCTCGACCGAACCGCGTCACCTCGTTGCCGTCCCGGTCCACCACGATCACGAACAATCCGAGTCCCGGCACGCCCTTCTGGACCGGCGGCGGGCCGGCCTCTGCGATGTACAGGTTCGTGTCGTCGCCGCGCCCGGCGGTAATCGCGATCGGCCGGTGGAAGTGCCACTGATCGACGTATTCACCGTCCACCGTGAACACCTGCACCCGGAAGTTCTCACGATCGCAAAGCGCAATTCGGTCGTCGCCGATCATCGCGACGTTGTGCGGCAGCGAGAACTGGCCCGGGCCTGTGCCCGGTTCGCCCCAGGACTTGATGTGGTTTCCGCCGGCATCGAACTTGTGGATACGGGAGTTGCCGTAGCCGTCCGAGACGAAGAAATCGCCTGTGGATCCCTGGATTGCGACGTGCGTCGGCCGGTTGAATATGCCGCCGCTCTGCGGCGCGCACGGCTTACCCGGCGTGCCGAGCGTGAAGATCACCTTCCCGTGCGGGTCGGTCTTTTTCACGGTGTGGTCCAGGTCATCGACCAGGAACAGGTTGCCCTCAGGGTCCACCGTCACGCCATGCGGGCGCTGGAAGTCTCCCTGGCCCCATGACTCGAGGTACTCCCCGGCCCGGTTGAGCACCACCATCGGGCGGTTGCCGCGGTTGAACACGTATACGCGGTCACGCTCGTCGTCCACGGCGGCGGCGGTGGCATCCTTGAAGTAGATGCCGTGCGGTATCCGGCCCCACAGGGCGACAGGCTCGTACACGGTGCTAGAGGTAGCTGGCGCTGGCAATGTGGACTCCAGATTCCCCTCTCCCAGCGGGAGAGGGCTAGGGTGAGGGAGAAGGTCGTGTCCCAGGACCTCACCCGATGGCGACTATCACAAGAATTTTCTGGCCGGCAGTGTCCCTCCAGACCGGTCATCTCACCCACCCTGAGGCTCTCGAAGGGTGGTCGTGGGCGACTCCTATTCCTTCGGCGCGGGCGCCTCGCCATCGAATATGTGGATCGAAGCGGGCGTCGTCACGGCCAGCCGCACCGACGACTCATCGCTTACGGTCGTGATCTTGTGTCGGTAGCCCCTCTCGACGAAAACGACGTCGCCGGGCCCGGCTCGGAACGGCTCGCGCTTTCCGACCTCCCACTCCAACTCGCCCTTCAGCACCACCCACCACTCGTCGAAGTCCGGGTGCCAGTGCGGGTTGTTGGAGGCGCCGGGCAGCGCGTGGATGAAGTTGACCCGGTTGCGCTGGTCGAGCAATACCTCTTCGCCCCAGTTGGAATCGGTCCCGTGCCGTTCCAACATCCAGTCAAATGGCGTGTGGATCAGGTTGGCTGGTTCTGCTTCCGGCAGGGGCAGGAGCTTCGACGGCTCGATGCCCTTGATATCGTGGTTGCTCCACTGCGGGCCGACCACCACCCGCATATTCCACGGCCCCGAGCCTGTCGACCGGATGTCGTGGCGGTAGCCGCAGGGTGCGATCACGACGTCGCCCCACTTCGCCGTGAAAGGCTCGTACTGGCCTATCTGGTACTCCGTCTCGCCGTCCAGCGTTATCCAGAACTCGTTGAAGTCCGGGTGCATGTGCGGGTCCGGCGTGGCGTGGGGAGCTGCCGATATCAGCAGAGCGCGGTTGCGCCCGTCGCGCGTGAGGAGCTCGCCCCACCGCTCCTCGCCATCATGCAACGCGCGCAGATCGGCGAGATGGGTCACGGGCTGGTTGACGGTCGGGGGCGCTGCGATCACCATGCAAGGACTCTCCTGGGCCGGACCGGGTGTTCATCGGGCGGCCGGAGTATACAGTCGCGCGCCGCAGCGAAGATGTCGCCCGGGCCTGTCACTCAAACAAGTAATCGTCCGAATCACACACCGGCTGGTAGCCGATGCTCAAGTAGATGTCGTTCGAGGTCGGGTTCGAGAGGTCCGTGTACAGGCAACAAAACTCCCGGCCCTCGTCCAGCATCCGCTGACTTAACGCCGCTACGCACGCCGATGCGTAACCGCGGCTGCGCCGAGCCCCCGGCGTGTACACCCCGTTGATAGTCACTCCGTTCGGCGTGGGCCGGGTCCACATCGCCGTCGAGACCGGCCCGCCGTCGTCCCACAGAAGGAAAGCCTCGGTATGGCTCAGGAACG
>JACZRO010000071.1 GCA_022574675.1 Chloroflexota bacterium | reverse complement strand
GCGTGCGTGGCGCGATGCCGCCGGGATGATCGCCGTCTCCATCGGCGCCATCAGCACCTCGCGCGGCAGCGTCACGTAGGCCAGTCCCGCCGGCTCCGTCGCTGCGATCTGGAACGCCCGCTGCATGATGCGCTGGAGGTTTTCCGGACGCCTCACCTCGTAGTCCCATTTCGTGAAACCCCGGACCCCGCCCGCCTGGTCGATCTGCTCCTGGATCCAGTGGATGCTCATGTCCTTGCCGCCGGGGAGCTCGCCCTCAAAGGTGTAGGGCGCACGACCGGCGCAGAACACTATCCCGGCCCGGCCCCGCTGGGCGTTGTGGAGCGCGCCGCCGACGGCCTGCGTTCCCGCGTCCACGTGCACAAGCAGCACCTGCGGACGGCCGGTAACCATGAAGTATCCGTGTGCGGCGGCCATCCCCATCTTCTCGTCCAGGCAGAGGATGGTCTCGGGCACTTCCCGGCCACGGTCGATGTACTTCGCAAGGCTCTCCTGTATCGGGAACGTGTCGGTGCCCGAGTTGATGAACAGGTAGTCGACCTCGTTCGCAAGCATCGATTCCACGAACAGGTCGGCCCCCTGGTCGATCGAGATCGTGGCGTCGGCGCGGCTCCCGTACTGCTTCTCGCGGGTTCCTGCCTGGGTCATGCGTGACCTCCATTTCGTACGGCTTTCCGTCCGGCGGCAGGCGCGTCGGTCGCCGCTGTCAGTGGCCGTTCGTCGCCAGCCTGGTTGGCGGCATGATAGCCCCGAACCGGGGAAGCCGGGCGAGCGTAACGTTAAAACCGCCCGGGTCGGCGGTTTTAGATGCGGTTGGAGGAAAGGGCCGATAACAACTCGACGATGGCCATCGTCGCCGATCTTTGCATCACCCATTCAGCGTTGCGACGCGGGAAATGGCCCGTCGCCACGTGCGTACCGGCGTCCGACACCATGCCGATGAATACGCTGCCGGCCGGTGTCGCCCCTTCTTCCGCGGTGTCCCGGCTCACGGGAGTAACCGAAAGTCCGACATCCGCGGACAGGCTATCCCGCGCCAGTTGCGCCAGGATGATCGCGCCATCGGGGTCCACAGTGGCCGGCTCGTGACCGGCGTGGACCGGGCCGGAGCCGGGAACCAGAGCTCCCCTGAAGAACGATTCCCGTCCGGGTTGAGCGTGCAGCAGGGAGGCGAGCGTTCCCGCGCTCGCACCCTCGACCACCGCCAGGGTCTGTTTCCGCTCGACGAGTAAGGCCCCGGCGCGCCGCGCCGGCGTATCGTCGTCCGCGCCCCAGATCGCGTCGCCGATCAGGCGGCGTATCTCCGCCTCCATCGGCTCGATGACCTTCTCGGCGGCCGATCGATCAGGTCCCCGGCCGATCATCCTCAGGTGTATGCCGTCCGTGTGAGCGTAGATGCCCAGGTACGGGTTCTCCCGGCCGAACAGGCTGGACAGGATCTCGTCAAGCCCTCCCTCGGACAGGCCATATGTCTTCAGCGTGCGCGTCGCGATGACGCCCGTGCCGGACATACTGGCGAGCCGGGGTCCGACCGTTTGCTCCCATATCTGCCTGATCTCGCGCGGCGGGCCGGGCAGGAGCACGAGGTGTTTGCCGTCCTTTTCCACCCACCAGCCGGGCGCCGTGCCGTTTGGGTTCGGGATGCTGGTGGCGGACGGGATCAGCGTTGCCTGTTTTATATTGGTAGGCGGCATCTCCATGCCCCGCCTTGCGAACACATCCCGCAGCCAGGCGAGGATGTCAGGGTCTACCGACATCTCCTCTCCGACGGCGCGCGCCACGGCCTCCCGGGTCAGGTCGTCGGAGGTCGGGCCCAGCCCGCCGGTCGAGATCAACAAGTCGGACCGCTCCAGCCCGCGCCTGACGGCATCCGCCAGGTGGTCGATGTCGTCGCCGACGTGCGACATCCACCGGACCGTGATGCCTGTCCCAGCGAGTTGTTGTGCGATGTAGGACGAATTTGTGTCCACGATCTCGCCCATGAGCAACTCATGGCCTATTGCCAGGATCTCGGCGTTCATTCCGTGTACCTCTGTGTCATGTGGGTGCCCCCACAGCGCGCTCGCCGGGAACACTTGCCGCCCACAATAGCGGGCCGCAAGTGATCCCGTGACCCGATCAGGTGAAGCGAGCCGGCGCCAGTAACGCGAGGGAACTCTGGCCTGCTCGAGATCCCTTTCCTGTGTTCCGGTCTGGCGTTCCGGTCTGGCATTCCAAGGAGGTGCATGCGGGCGTTTTATCCTGCGGGAGAGGCCTCGCCGGACTGAATATCCGTCAGCGCCGCCGGAAGATCGAAGAACTCCCGTACCGCCTTCCCCCATTCGGCGTCGATCACGACGACATCCGGCTGCTCGTTGGCGAGTGCGTACATCCCGGTCCCGTCCGGAGTCAGGTCGCCCAGGGTGATGGAGACCTGGTTGGCCTGACGCAGGCCCTGCTGGAGCTGGATCTCATATCGAACGGTCGCGTAGGGCGACTGGTCGGTAAGTCCGTACGACGCCTTCACATCGTCCGATACGTGGCCGATCTCCTGGACCGCTATGAACTGCGGCTTCGCGAAGTTGCGCAAAGGTTCCATAACCGTGGAGCTATCGACGGTGCTCTCTCCACCACAGGGCGTGTCGCCCAGGAGCGGGATATCGCACAAATGCCACACACCGGTATCGATATCCAAGCCGAACGCTCCGACGACATCGGGTCCGATGATGAACACGATCTCCGTCACCTCGGAGACTTCCAGTTCGTACCGCCACTGCGGTATTGGCGGGTCGTCGATCAATCCGTTCAGTACCTCGCCCCAGGAGGAGCTAACGAGAACGAGCTGTGGAAAGCCTTCGATCTGTGCGTAGTTGCCGGCCCTGTCCGGCGTTTCGTTTCCAAGGAATAGCCGGACGGACGACCCGTCGGCGAGCCCGATTGTCACCGTTGTGTTGGGGGAGTCCAGCCCGTACAGGGCGGGATCGCCAAAGGAGGCCTCAAGCGTCCGTTGCGAGCGCGGTCCGCCGAGCAGGGTCGTCACGCCGTTCCAGCGTTGACTGTCCACCGGCAAATTGTCGTCGCCCTCGAAGAACCAGTAGTTCTCGTCCTCATTCAAGACGAAGGCCAGGACACCGTTCGCCGAATCGATCTCGACACGGCGGATGTCGCCTTCTGGCAGCGTGTAGAAGAAGGGCACGTTACGCTCCACGCGTTTGATCGTCTGGTCCGTGACGGCGAACGTGACGGCGATGGAGGAGATGGATACCAGGATCACCAGCACAAGGAGCAAACGCAGACTCACGGATCAGCGCCTCCGCCACCAGGCCCAGACGCCGACAGCGCTGATCAGGGAGGGCATCAACAGCCACCCGGACCATCTCACGAAGTCACGTTCGGACCGGGTCAGTACCAGCTCGCGGAACGCCTTGGTCTTGGAGCGGATGGAGATCAGTTCAAAGTCACGCACGGCCCAGTTGACGGCGTTCGCGAGGAAGTCTCCGTTCTTGGCTGACGAGAAGTAACGATCGCTCGCGAAGTCGGCGTCACCGATCACAACGAGGTTCGTGCGGATCGGCTTGCCGTCCACGATCTGGGGGGCGAAGCCGATCGGCGCCAGCGCCTCGACAGCGATCGCCACAGAGAACGGCCCGGGCCGGTCCTCATCGATGTCGAAGTCGTTGGAGTCCCCGAGCTCCTCCCAGCTGTTGAGCGTGGTCGTGGCGAGACCGGTCAGCGTGAGGTGCGGCTCGCCGGTTGCGGTGCGCGGGATAGCGTCATCCGTGATGGTCTTGCCTATGAACGTGGCGCCCGGCATGTACATCACGTCGATCGGCTCTGTGATCGGATGCGGCGGGTCAAACTGCCGGTTCGCCCGGGAGATCTGCAGGAAGTCCGGCTCCGGCGCAACAAAACTGGTGGCGTCGACCAGGCGTCCTTCCCCGATGACAACGCCATACTCGCCGAGCAGGTCCTTGAATGACTGGTCCGGGTCCGGCTCGAACAGGAAAATCACGCTCCCGCCGCGGAGCATGTATTGGCGGAGGATGTTCGGCTCGTCGCGGACCTCGTCAGGCGCACTCACGAGACCACTTCTCGGGTCGGCGAAAATGAGGGCGGCGGGGAAATCTTCGTTGCTGCCCGAGAATATCTGCGGGAGCAGGTCGATCAGCGTCGCGGAAGACACACGATAGTTGTCCCTGATTAACGCAAGCGCGGCCTGGACGTAGCCCTCGTCATCGCCCAGCGCGGAGCTGATGTCTCTCTCGCCGTGGCCCGATATGAAGAACACCTGTTTCTGGCGGACCTGGTTCACCACGAGCATGGCGGTGGTGATGCCCTGCTCATCGAACACGTCCGGCCCGGCTTGCGGATTATTGCCGATAACGATGTCTGTGCGTCTGGAGTCGGTGGATTCGATCGCGATCGCAGGCGTCTGGGACACGCCGTAGTTGGCGGCGACGTTGGGCTGGAGCACCGGGTCGATCAGCCGGAAATCAAAATCATCCGACGCGCGGCGAGAGAACTCGGACAACAGGTCCTGCGTATCGCGCCACGCCGCAGCGCCCTCAGCGTTGTCGGTTTCCAGGAAGACAGTCGCCTGGATGGGCCCGTCCAGGTTGGTCAGCAACTGCACGGTCTGCTCGGACAGGGCGAACTGGTTGTTCGCCGTCACGTCAATCCGCAGCCAGCCCTGGGGATCGTCGCGGTTGGCCAGCCAGAACATGATGAAGTTGCCCAGTGCGATCAGCGCTATGAACGAGACAACGATTACCAGGGTGTTGACCCCGTATCGCCCCCGGCGTCCAAAAACGGCACGCGCGACCTGCCGCCAGGAAAAGACGACGGCGACGAGCAGAAGGCCCAGGCCGACGGCCATCGTCGCCCGCCCGGCCGAGTCCAGGTCCCGAATGAATATGAAGATCAGTGCGCCAACGACGAACGCGCCGGTCCCGGCCACGACCAGGAGGTACCGGAACGAGGTCAGGTTATCGCGGAACGTATCGGTCAAGGATCTTCGAGGACGGGATTCGTCCGGCCGGACCGATACCCGTCGCGAGCGTTCGGCTTCTGGGTCCAGGTTAGCCATGGTGCTCTAGCGCCACCTTCTTGATTCCAGGAGCACCACCGTTACAAACAGGAACACGGCCGTCACTGAAAGGTAGAAGACGATGTCTGTGACAGAAATGATCCCGCGGGCGAAATCGGCGAAGTGCCCGCCCTCGACCACTCCGAAACTGGACTTGTCGAACACCGAGAATGAGCTTCCGAGCTGGAAGTTCGAGATGACTTCTCTCGCCGTGCCGGTCAACCGGTCAGATACGAAGTCGGTTACGGTAAGCGCCGTTAGCAGGCCCGCCCCGACCACAAGGCTCACAAGTTGATTGCCCGAAAGCGCGGACGCCATCAGGCCGATCGCCAGCGTGGCCGACCCGTAAAGAAGCACGCCGAAATATCCGGTGATGATCGGCCCGATATCGGGATCGCCATAGAAAGCCAGCACGATCACGAAGTAGAGCGTCCCCGCCACCATCAACGCGAGCATCACGAACGAGGCGATGAACTTGCCGAGCACGATCTCCCATTCACGGACCGGTGAGGTCATGAGCAGCTCAAGGGTTCCAAGCTTCTGCTCCTCCGCGAGCAGCCGCATCGTGAGAGCGGGGGACAGGAACACCATGAAGAAGATGGCGCCAGCGATGTAGCCCCGGATACTCGCCTCGGAGAACGGGTCCGACACCGAGGCGACGAAGAAGAATCCCGTGATCGCCAGGAACGCGGCGGCCACCACGTACGCCATCGGCGACGCGAAGTACGTCCGTACCTCTTTCCAGGCGATTGTCTGAACGTTGCGCAAATGTGTTCTCGATTACCGGTCCCGCGACCCGGCTCCGCGTCCGGGCCGGTAGGAATGCCAGTGGTTCAGGAGCTTTGGGCCGGGGCGTCTTCGTCCGTGGTCAACTCCAGGAAGATCTCTTCAAGGCTCATCGGGACCGGGTGCAGATTCACGAGGCCCCAGCCGGAGTCGATGATCGTCCTCGCAACATCTTCCGGCGCGCCCGCGTCCGGCCGAGCGTCAACTATCAGCGGCAGGATCCCCTCCTCAACCATCCGTTCCAGCTCTGGACGGGTATCACGTCTCACGTCCACCACGCTCTGTAGTTTCCGCAACGCCGTGATCGCCTCACGGGGATCGGCCCCGCGCAGGCTCACCTCTATGCGCTCCGCGTGCTGGAGCCGGTCAGACAGGTTCTCCGGGTCGTCGTCTGCGACGATCCGGCCCTCGTGTATTACGAGCACCCTCCGGCAGATCGCGCTGACCTCCGGGAGGATGTGTGAACTCAAGATTAATGTGTGATCGCCGCCAAGCTCCCTGATCAGGGTGCGCGTCTCGACGACCTGGATCGGGTCGATCCCGATGGTCGGTTCATCCAGGATCAGGACATCGGGATCATGGATGATCGCCTGTGCGATACCGGTCCGCTGTCGGAAGCCCTTGGAGAGCTTACCGATCAGGGTGTTCCGGTACTCGCCCAGCCGGACGGTGTCGATCACAAGCGGGAGCCGTTCATCGAGCCACCTGCGGTTCATGCCGCGTATCTGGCCCATGAATCGCAGGTAGTCCGTGACGGTCATGTCCAGGTACAGCGGTACAGTCTCGGGGAGATAACCGATGTGCCGGCGCGCCTCAAGCGAGTGGGAAACAACGTCATAGTCGGCGATGGAGGCCGTGCCCTCTGTGGGCGGAATGAAGCCGGTCAGGACGCGCATGGTGGTTGTTTTCCCGGCGCCGTTCGGCCCCAGGAATCCGACAACCTCTCCCTGCTTGATGTGCGCGGACACGTCGATCACGGCGGGGTAGTCACCGAACGACTTCGACATATGTTCGAGCCGGATCATCTGCGCCTGGAGCCTGCTTTCCGGGTTGATCGATTGCCGGACGATTATCTGGACCGGCCGCCGCCTGGACCTGGTCCCTGGAACTTAACCCTGATTGAACTCAACGGGAGGGTGACGGCCACGACCGTACATGAGGACTACGACCTGCGTCCGCCCCGCGGATTGCCGCGTCCGCGTAGTGGCCGCGCAACCGGATTATCTTAGCCCACGCCCGGACCGCGGGCCAACCGGCGGCCACCGCGTCGGGCGCTGATCTTCAGGGTCGGCTGTCGACATCCCGCAACCCGGCCGGCGGCGCCGGTCGGACAAAGGTCGGATGTAGAATCGTAGCCGGTCTCGGGGCCGTACAGGGCGGCCCCGCCGTGAGAACTTGAAGAATCGCGACTCCCGGAGACCCCGGAAGTCCCGGCGGGCGCAATTGACGAACGAAAAGCCGATCTACCTGGACCACGCCGCCACCACGCCGCTGCGCAAAGAGGCGTTAGAGGCGATGATGCCGTTTTTCGCGGACCTGTTCGGCAACCCGAACAGCCCTTATTCGTTCGCGCAGGAAGCACGGAACGCCGTCGACGAGGCTCGTGAGAAGGTCGCCGGTGTCCTCGGTTGCCGCACCCGGGAGGTAGTGTTTACGAGCGGCGGGACCGAGTCCGACAACGCGGCCATTAAGGGCGTCGCGTCGGCGTTGAAGCCAAGCGGCCGGCACGTGATCACGTCCGCTATCGAGCACCACGCCATTATCCACTCGTGTGAGGAGCTCGTCGAAGCCGGGTACGAAGTGACGTACCTGCCCGTCGGGCGCGATGGGATCGTGGACCCACAGATCGTGGAGGACGCGATTCGCGAGGACACCACACTCGTCAGCGTGATGTACGCCAACAACGAGATCGGCACGGTCCAGGACATCGCCGAGATCGCTCGGCGGACGCACCGCAAGGCTGAGGCCATGGGACGCAACATCGTCGTCCACACGGACGCCGTGCAGGCGGCGGGATGGCTCAGCCTGGACGTCAACGAGCTAGACGTTGACATGATGAGCCTGTCCGCACACAAGTTCTACGGACCGAAGGGCGTGGGGGTCCTGTACGTTCGCCGCGGCACGCCTTTCAACCCCCTGATTGTCGGAGGAGGCCAGGAAAGGCAACGCCGATCGGGTACCGAGAACGTGCCCGGCATCGTCGGTGCGGCGGTCGCCCTGGATCTTGCGGACAGCGAACGGATAGAGGCGGGCGAGGCCGTCATACCTCTGCGGGATATATTTATCGAGGGAATACTCGAACGCATCCCCGGCGCACGGCTCAACGGCGATCGTTATCGCAGGCTGCCCAACAACGTCAACTTTTCCTTTGACGGCGTTGAGGGCGAGGCGGTCTTGCTGGGTCTCGATTTCGCCGGCATTTACGCCTCCACCCAGAGCGCCTGCAGCTCGGCCTCCATCGAGCCCTCGCATGTACTGGTGGCGCTCGGCCTGGACGCCGACCTGGCGGTCGGCAGTCTCCGTCTGACCCTGGGTCGCGAGAGCACCGAAGAAGAAGTCCAGACGACGCTCGACGTGCTTCCCGGCGTGATCTCCCGGTTGCGGGAAATGCCGTCCCTGGCATCAAGCTGAGCAGTTGTCCCGCCCGGGGATGGGTCGACGCAGCGCGGGGCGCCCTCGTTGCACGCCCGGCACACCTGAGAGGTCCGCGGACCGGCGTCGCGTCGTAAGCTGTAACACCGGAAATTCACAGGCCCAGACTTGCGCGAGCGGGCGGTTGGGGCCCGGTTAGTCGAGAAGGAAAATATGGTCGAGGAGCGGATGGATGCCCCGGCGAACATGGATGCGGGCGTGTCCCCAGCGGCGGACGACGCCGTCGACCCGGCTGAACGGGAAGCGTTCAACCGGGCGGAGGCCGCCGCGCTCGCACACGTCGACGAGGATCGTTCGCCCTACGGCGGCCCGATGGCGCGACGCCAGCTATCGTTTGAGGTACTGGAGACGCAACGCCTCGGCTCTGACGTACGGGTGCGCATCGGCTATCGTCCGTCGAGCGGGTTCTCGGGCCGTTCCGGCGAGGAGTGGTTACTGGTCGATTCCGACGGGGCCATACGCGCCCGAGACCTGATCCAGCGGCCGAAAGAGAGCCCACCCTGGGTCCTGATAACGCTGGCGGCCCTGTCAGTGATCGCAGCCGTGATCCTGATCCCGGTGATCATCGCCTCGTCCAACCCGACCGGCGACCCGCTATACCGCGCCGGACGGACGCTGTTCATGCGGGCATCGCCGCCGGTCCTCGTGGACCAAATCCAGTACCCCGGCCGGACGCTTGACGGAAAAGTCGTCAACTTCCAAATACAGGGACCGCCGGACGGATGGAAGCTCGCCGTGGTGCAGGTGAGTCTGTTCAATGAGACATCGCAGCAAGTTTCTATGGTGATCGACGAGAACGCGGCCCTGCTGACGGACGTAAACGACGTCGAATTCAAGCCCATCAACGTGGTGGATCGGAGCTTCGGAATGACGGGGCCGATCAACCCGGAGTTCCGGTTCCCGGATTTTATCGGCCTCTGGCGCAGCGTCGTGATACGCGCCAGCGAGTCTGTCACCGGGATGCTGTTGTTTGAGGTGCCGCCCGACTTCGAGGCTCACCGCCTCACCTGGAAGGCGTCCGACACGATCGTGGTCGGTTTCAGAGACTGATCGCGCCCCGGCCGTACGCGCCGCCTCAGGGGCTTCCGATTCGGGCGTACGCCAGGCCGATACGCCAGATCGGATCACGCGGATAGAATCACCGCACGATGGCGCAGACCTCTAGCACGGCGCCGAACGCCGCCACAAGCACCCGGACCCGGCGCGCCGGGAAGCGACGTCTTTCCCCGGGCAGACGACAGTACCTGGAGATAAAGGCGGAGTACCCGGACGCGCTCTTGTTATTCCGGATGGGGGACTTTTACGAGGCGTTCGATGAGGACGCCAGGGTTATGGCGGACGTCCTGGACATCACGCTCACCGCACGCGATGTTGGCGGCGGCGCCCGCTCCCCGCTGGCCGGGATCCCGTACCACGCCCTGGATTCGTATCTCGGGCGTCTTATCTCCGCCGGCCTGAAGGTCGCGATCTGCGAGCAAACGAGCGATCCGGCCGCCGCCAAGGGCATCGTGGACCGGGCGGTGGTCCGCCTGGTGACGCCGGGCACGGTGCTGGAACCGGGCCTCCTCGACCACGGCCGCAACAACTTCCTGGCCGCCGCCGTGGTGGACGGCGAGCGGGCAGGGATCGCATATATCGACATAACGACCAGCGAGTTCGTCACGCAGGAACTGCCAATTGGCCGCCTCCGCGACGAGCTGGACGCCATCGGTCCCGCCGAGGTCATCCTGGACGCCGCCGCCGACCAGGCGCTCGGCGAGTCCGAGGCGCCGGGATACGTTCGCAGGAAGATGGCAGAAGGGCGCCTCGACACCGAGCTTGCGGCGGAGCGGTTGCGCCGCCACTTCGGGACCTCCACACTCGAGCCCTTCGGGTGCGAATCGAAGCCGCTGGCCGCCATGGCGGCCGCGGCCGTGCTCGAATTCTTGCGCGAGACCCAGATGGGAAGCCTGCCGCAGGTCACCACCCTGCGGACGCTTTCGGAGGCCGGGTTCATGGTGCTGGACCGCCGGGCGCGCCGCGATCTCGAGGTGTTCGAACCGCTCGGCGATCGCGAGGGCGCGCCGACGCTGCTGGGCACTCTCGACCTCACCCGATCGCCCCTGGGCAAGCGCTTGCTTCGCGACCGGGTCGCCCGGCCCCTCATGGACCTCGATGGGCTGGTGAAACGGCAGGATGGTGTCGCCGCCTGGCTCGCCGCCGCCGGTCCCCGGGCCGCGGCCCGGGACCTCCTTGACCGCGTGCCGGACATGGAACGCCTGACGAACCGCGTCCGCGCATATTCCGCCACGCCTCGCGACCTGGCCGCGCTCGCCCGGGGACTGGCGCAGTTGCCGGGCCTCGTAGAGACGGCGAGGTCGGCTCAGGCCGAGTCCGGGATCGCCCCGGTCGAAGACGCCCGGGCGCTCATCGAGGCCGCGATCGCAGACGAACCGCCCATGTCCGCCGGAGGGGGTGAGGCGATCCGGCCCGGGTTCGATACCGAACTGGACGAACTGCGGACGCTTTCCGGCGAGGCGCAGTCGTACATCGCAGGGCTGGAGGCCACGGCGCGGGAGGAGACCGGGATCAAGAGCCTCAAGGTCGGATACAACAAGGTTTTCGGCTACTACATCGAGGTGTCCCGCTCGAACCTGGAAGCCGTGCCAGAGGCGTGGGACAGGCGCCAGTCGCTCGTCGGAGCGGAGCGTTTTATCACGCCCGAACTGAAGGAGTACGAGGCGAAGGTCCTGAACGCCCGCGACCGAATCTCGGAGGTGGAGCGCTCCGTTTTCCGGCGCGTCTGCGGGGAGGTGGCGGCGCACGCCGAGCGCATCATGGGCGCGGCGCGCGCGGTTGCGGAGCTGGACGTGCTCTCGGCCCTGGCGCAGGCGGCCGCAGAGGGTGGCTGGGTGCGCCCGGAGCTGGATCAGGGAGACACGATAGACATCAAGGGCGGCCGGCACCCGGTGGTGGAGGCGGCGCTGGGCCCGGGCCGCTTTGTCCCGAACGATGTCCAACTATCGTCGAGCTCGGAGCAGATCGCGATCATCACCGGCCCGAATATGTCGGGAAAGTCGACCTACATCCGGCAGGCCGCCGTACTGGTGCTGATGGCGCAGATCGGGAGCTTCATCCCGGCCGAGCGCGCCCGCATTGGACTGGTGGATCGCATCTTCACCCGTGCGGGGCTGGCCGACGACATCGCGGGAGGCCAGTCGACCTTCATGGTGGAGATGGTCGAGACTGCGGCGATCCTGCACCAGGCGACGGCACGGTCGCTGATCGTGCTCGACGAGATTGGCCGCGGCACCAGTACCTACGACGGGTTGTCGATCGCCCGCGCCGTGGCGGAGCATATCCACAACAGCCCGCGCCTCGGCTGCAAGACCCTGTTCGCCACGCACTATCACGAGATGACGGCGCTGGCCGATATGCTGCCGCGCGCCGTGAACTACCAGGTCGCCGTGACCGAGGAGGACGGCGAGGTGGTGTTCCTGCATCGCATCGTACCGGGCGGGGCCGATCGCAGCTACGGCGTGCACGTCGGTCGCCTGGCCGGGCTGCCACCGGCCGTGATCGCCCGGGCCTGGGACCTGCTGGCCGAGCTCGAATCGAACGGGCATACGGTCGCCGTGGTCCCCGGTTCGGTTTCGGGACCGGCGCTTCAACTGTCACTCATGTCAGGGCCGACGCCGGTCGATTTGGCGCTGGGCAGCCTGGACGTCGCCAACCTGACTCCGCTGCAGGCGATTACCGAGCTGTACCGCCTGCAAGAGCTTGCGGGACTGGGTGACGGCGGACAGGAACCGCACGCGTGACGGGCGACAAATGTTCCCCTCTTCCAGCGGGAGAGGGCTGGGGTGAGGGAGAAGTTCCTACCAGTGATCGACGCACGAGGCGCTGGCGATTTCATTGGTGGACGCGATGTTCCGGCGTTGAGCTATCGCATTCATGCCGGGGCCAAACGCAGCACAGGACTGGAGAAATTTGAGAGTCGAAACGATGGTCGTGGGACCACTGAAAACGAACGCATATGTGCTTGTGGACGAGCCGAGTGGCGAGGCCGCCGTGGTGGATCCGGGAGCCGCGGGACTCCGCATCGCCGACGCGCTTAAAGCCGCGGGAGCCACGCTGAAGTTCATCCTGACCACGCACGGCCACGCTGATCACACGGGGGGCGCGTTCGACCTGCGCCGCAAGGCGGGTGGGGAGTACGTTGTCGGTGAGGGCGATCGCGGCCAGATCGAGAGCCCTTCGTCGTCTCTTGCGGCGATGATCCCCGGGTTCGCCAATCCGCCGGCAATCGACCGCGCGGTGACCGGGGGCGAGAGTTTCGAGATCGGGGACACCCGGATCTTTGTGATCGCAACGCCGGGACATACGCCGGGCAGCGTCAGCTATCTATCGGGCCAGGCGCTCTTTACCGGCGACACGCTGTTCCAGAACAGCATCGGCCGTTATGACCTTCCCGGCGGCGATGGCGAGCTGGAGTTGCAGAGCATCAAGGACAAACTGCTCACGCTCCCGGACCAGATGATCGTCTACCCGGGCCACGGCCCTTCCACCACGATCGGCGAAGAGCGTGCCAACAACCCGTTTTTGCAGGGGGTGTAGCGGCCGGGGTTTGGGTTCGGGTTCGGGATGCGAGCGCGCTAGAAACACTCTGGCCGGGACCGGAGCCCCTAACCCTGCGCCCTCTCCCGACCGGGGGAGGGGAGATTCGGCTCGCACTCTGCCGCTGCGTCCAATCGGGGAGGGCTAATCCTTCAGAAACCGGTCGAACCAGGCCAGCATTCGGTCGCCGTACTCCTGCCGGAGCACCGGGTGGCCGGTTCGTTTTGACAGGTGTGAGAAGTCCGGGAAGCGAACGAACTCCACCGTCTTGCCCAGGCGTTTCAGCGTCACGTAGTACTGCTCGCTCTGTTCCATCGGCACGCGGACGTCGGCTTCTCCGTGGATCAGCAGCACCGGCGTGTCCACCGATTCGGCGTAGGTGATCGGCGACCGGAACAGGTACTTGTCGATCTCATCCATCCGCCGCCCGTTGATCTGGCGTTCGCCGAACGACACGCCGATGTCCGAGGTCCCGTAGAAGCTGCTCAGGTTGGTCACCGGCGCTCCCGCCACAGCAGCCTTGAACCGGTTGTCGTGGCCGATGATCCAGGTGGTCATGAAGCCGCCGTACGAGTACCCGTGCAGTCCCATCCGGTCCGCGTCGATGTAGGGTCGGGACGCCATCTCGTCGACCGCCGCCATGATGTCCAGGTAGTCCTCGCCGCCCCAGTCGTCGAAAACCGCCGTCATGAAGTCGATCCCGTACGTCGACGACCCGCGCGGGTTCACCGCCAGCACCACGTAACCGTGCGTCGCCAGCATGTGGTGGTCGGGCATGAACGAGTCCAGGAACGCCCCGTTCGGGCCGCCGTGGATCTCCAGCACCAGCGGGTATCGGAGAGCCGGGTCGAAACCGGGCGGCAATATGACCCGGGACTCGATTCCCAGGCCGGCGCGCTCAAGCGTGAACTTCTCCATCGAGCCCGGCGGGTGTTCTTCCAGGAAATTGTCGTTGTAACCGGTTACAACCTTCCATGCTCTGCCGTCGCCGTTACTCACGGCGATATCCGACGGTGAG